>JAISME010000173.1 GCA_031276915.1 Zoogloeaceae bacterium | reverse complement strand
GGCGCCATGGACGCCGTATGGGTAAATGGCGTCCTTGCCGCCGCCTACAGCACCAGCGAAATGGGCAACGCCGGGTATCGGATGGAGGCGGAGAAAGTGGAAGCCTATCAGTGGCAGTGAGCGCGTCGACAGCAATACCGCGCCAACATATCCATCGCGCCCTGGCGCGAGGAAACACTGTCAACCGATCGTCCGGGCGGCGACCGCGCTGGAGATCGTCAAACGCGGAGATTCCGGAAAGTCCGGCAAGGAGCTGAAATCCGCGGGCCAGGGCCGGTTCGTCATTTCACCCGGTTGCGGTATTCGTCCGTGCGGGTGTCGATTTCAATCTTGTCGCCGATTTCCACGAAGGCCGGGACTTGCAGTTCAAAGCCGGTGGTGATCTTGGCGGGTTTCATCACCTTGCCGGAGGTGTCACCCTTGACGGCGGGTTCGGTATAGATCACTTCGCGCACCACGCTCGTGGGGAGTTCCACGGAGATGGCCTTGTCGTTATAGAACACCACCTCGCAGGGCATGCCGTCTTCCAGATATTTCAGGGCGTCGGTCATGTTCTCGGCTTCGATGTCGTACTGGTTGTACTCGGCGTCCATGAACACGTACATGGGGTCGGCGAAATAGGAGTAGGTCACTTCCTTGCGATCGAGCACCACGACCTCGAACTTGTCGTCGGCCCTGTAGACAGCCTCGGAAGCCGCACCGGAGAGGAGATTTTTAAGCTTCATCTTGACTACGGCGGCGTTGCGACCGGATTTGTTGTATTCGGATTTCTGCACTACCAGGGGATCGTTGCCCACCATGATGACGTTGCCGGAGCGGAGTTCCTGTGCGGTTTTCATGCGTTTTCCTGCAGAAGATGTGTCAAAACCCAAAATTATACCAGCGCGCGACAAAAGTCGGTCAGCGCCGTCGCCAGATCTTTCTGCCGCGCCAAAGTGGCGCGCCAGCGGCGCGTGTGCCGCGCCAGCTCGGGAAGCGCCCGGGAAAACGCGGGCCAGGACCGGGAAATCATGTCCGTTTCGGAGGCGAAGCCGTTCCAGGCGTGCCAGAAGACGCGCAGTGCTTGCGCGGTCGTTTCTGGCAGCGTTGCGGTAAAGCGTTTCAGGAATGCCTCGAGTTTTGCCGCGTGGGCGGCTTCCTCCTGTGGATAAATCTGCCAGACGAACGGTCGCGCGGCCCATTGGGCGCGCACGAAGGAATCTTCGCCGCGCACGAAATTGAGATCGCAGGCACAGAGGAGACGGTCATGGTCCGCTTGCGGCAGGAACGGAACGGGAATGCAATGGAGCGCGTCAAGACGGCAAGGCAAGTGCGCCATGTTGTCGCGTGTCATGGCGCGCAACGCCGCTTCGGCGGCAACGCGCGGTTTGCCTGGTGGCGTCAGGCAGAAAACCGGCGCGGTTTCCCGTCGCCATGCTTCGAAGAGGGCGCGCGCGGGCGCGGTTTCGTAGCAGAACAGGCTGAAGACACGCGCATTCAGGGGCGGGGCTTCAAGATTCAGCGCGGGGAGTGATGGCGCCAACAATGTCCGCAGCAGGGTTTCCCGACCCGCGTTTTCCCGGAAAGCGCGTTGTCGCGCGAAAAGATCCTTCTCTCTTGGCAAGCCGCCGGTTTGCGGTGTGAAGCCAGGAAAGAAAAAGTATTTCCTGAGCGGCAGGCGTGGATGCGGCGAAGGCAAGGCATGGCAGGCATGCACCCACTCCTCGGCGCTCAGGTATTCGAGGTTGATCCAGCGGGATGGCGGATCGCGTGCTGCCATCGCGGTCAAGTAGGATTCCGGTGGCGCGCAGGCGAAGGCTTCGATCACCACATCGGCGGCTTCCCCGAAATCCGGCGCGGCATCCCAATGAACGATCGTGACCCCGAGCGCGGATGGGTCTCCTGGATACAGGGCGGACAGAATTTCCGGCGCGTCTACCCAAAGCCGCACGTTTTTGCCATGCTCTGCCGTCAGTTGTCGCGCCAGTCGCCAGCACACCCCGACGTCGCCGAAATTGTCGATGGCCTTGCAGAAAATATCCCATTTCATCGTAAACAAACTCTGGTTGGAAACCCCGCCCGAAGGGAGTGGCGCGAAGGCTGGAATCCCTCGTCTGTGCCGGGGTTTCGATCATGGCAGCCCGAAAGGGGAGGGGAAACCCCTTCCGGATTCGTTTCGCGCGCCTGGCAGGAATGCCTGCGGCCCATGAATCTCCAGAAAATCATGGGGAACGCGCGGGAATCGCGCGGTCTGGAATTCCGTTGTGGCGTTTTGGAACCTTCGGGTTATCGCGTGCCCGCGGTGGACGGCGGTTTTTCCGGAATGCGTTGCAGCCGCGCTGTCCTGACACTGCGGCCCTGCGTCTGGACGACTTCCACGGCGACATCCGCGAGCCTGAAGCTGACGCCAACTTCCGGAATGTCCTCGAAGTGTTCGAGAATCAGGCCGTTCAGGGTTCGGGGACCATCCAGGGGAAAATCGAGGCCGAGTTTGCGGTTCAGGTTCCTGAGCATCTGGTTGCCTTCGACAAGCACTCTGCCGCTGGCGTCCCAGGCGAGGTCGCGGACGATGCCGGGAACAGTATCGGCGAACTCACCGACGATTTCCTCGACAATGTCCTCCAGGGTGACGATGCCCTCGACTTCCCCGTATTCGTCTACGACGAAGCCGATACGTTGCCGGTTCTCCCGGAAAAAGGCCAACTGGGAAAAAAGCGGCGTGCCCGCTGGGATGAAGTAGGGCGTTTGCAGTTGGGCCAGAAGATCCTGTTCCGAGAATTCCATGTCGTGCAGATGGGGCAATACGCGCTGGATGGACAGGACGCCCAGCAACTGGTCGAACGATTCCCGGCAGACCGGCAGCCGCGTGTACGGGCTGTTGGCGAGGCGCGTTTTCACCGTCTCCCAGGGTGCGTCGAGATCAAGGATTTCGATCGCGCTGCGATGGGTCATCACGTCTTCCACGGACGTCTTGCCGAGATCGAACAGGTTCGTGAGGATGGTGCGGTGCGTGGGGGGAATCAGTTCCCGGCTTCCCATGACCAGGGTGCGCAACTCCTCTACCGTGAGCCGGGAAGCGTGGGACGCCGGGCGCAGGGAAAGTCCCATGAGTTTCAGGAGAAGGCGCACGAACAGGTTGACGAACCAGATAATGGGGTAACAGACGCGAATCAGGGGCGTGAGGATGAAGCCGAGGATTTGGCTCAGGCGGTCGGCGTGGGTCGCGCCGATGATCTTCGGGGTGATCTCGGAAAAAACGAGAATGGCGAAGGTTACAACCAGTGTGCCCGCGCCCAGCATCCATTTGTCGTTTCCAAAGAACTGGATGGTGATGAGGCTCGCCAGGGTGGCGGCGGCCATGTTTACAAGATTGTTGCCGAGCAGGATCACGCCCAGCAGCCGGTCGGGCTGCGCCAGGAGCGCGAGCGCGAGTTTTGCGCCCAGATGGCCCTCTCCGGCGAGGTGCTGTAATTTGTAGCGATTGGTCGCCATCATGGCGGTCTCGCTCATGGAAAAGAAGGCGGAAAGCAACAGCAGGATGGCAAGGCTCGCCAGCAGGGCGGAGAGCGGAATCTGTTCGAGCGGCATCGTGGGGAGAGGGTCAGGAACGCTGCAAAATCACTTCGAGCACGAAATGGCTGCCTACATAGGCGAGCATGAGCGCGACGAAACCGAACAGTGTCAGGCGCAGGGCCTTGCGGCCCCGCCATCCATAGATGTGCCGTCCGGCGAGGAGCACGGCGAAGATCACCCACGAAATCAGGGTGAATGCGGTCTTGTGATTCAGGCGCGGTGCTTGCCCGAACATGGTTTCGGAATAGACGAAACCGCTCCCCAGCGTAAACGTGAGGAGTACGAAGGCCACGGTCAGCATCCGGAAAAGCAGGGATTCCAGGGCCAGCAGTGGCGGCAGGTTCGCCATGCGGCGGGAACGTTGCGGCTGGTGCAGACGTTTTTCGGCGATGCTCATGAGGATGGCATGGGCGGCGGCCAGCAGGAAAAGGCTGGCGGCCAGCATGGCGGTGAGAAAATGCAAGCGGAAATTCCAGGTCTGCGCGTGCGCGACGGCATGGCTTTCAGGAAACAGCATCATCAGAAAACAGGCGAGAGCGCCGATGGGAAGCACGATGGGTTGCAGGCCGTCCATATGCACCCGGAAATTTTCCAGCCAGTAGATCAGCACCGCGAGCCAGGCCATCAGGCTGAACGCGAGACTGAAGGAAAAATAAAGGTCGCTGGCGACAAAAAGCGCAAACTTCAGGGCCAACGCGTGCAGGAAGAGCGCGATGCCGATGGCGAATTTTTCCTGGGTGGCGGAGAAGCGGGTTGCGCCACTTTCTCGCCAGCGCGTCCGCCAGAAGTGCAGACCGAACAGCAGGTAGAGTGCGCCCGCCAGGCCGGAAAGGGGAAGCTGATTTACAATAGCCATTCTCCGGATTCTACTCGAAGCTCGTCTACCATGCTTGATCACCTGACACAACGCCTTGCCCGAGTCGTGAAAACCTTGCGGGGCGAAGCGCGCCTGACGGAAACCAACATTGCCGACGCCTTGCGTGAAGTGCGCATGGCGCTTCTGGAGGCCGATGTCGCCGTACCCGTCATCAAGGATCTGATCGCGGTCCTGAAGGAAGAGGCAATAGGCGAGGAAGTCGCTGGATCGCTCACGCCGGGGCAGGCGTTTATCGGTGTGGTGCACCGGGAAATGACCCGGATCATGGGGGGCGCGCACGAGGGACTGAACCTTGCCACGCAACCGCCGGCGATTGTGCTGATGGCTGGTTTGCAGGGCGCGGGGAAAACCACGACTGTTGGCAAATTGGGGAAATACCTGAAAGAACAGCTAAAGAAAAAGGTGCTGGCGGTTTCCTGCGACGTTTACCGTCCGGCCGCCATCCAGCAGTTGGAAACGGTCGCGCGGCAGGCGGGAATCGAATTTTTTCCGTCTTCCGTGAGTGACAAGCCGGAAGCCATCGCGCTGGCTGCGGTGGAATGGGCGCGGCGGCATTACATGGATGTCGTGCTCGTGGATACGGCGGGACGGCTCGCCGTGGATGAAGTCATGATGGCGGAAATCAAGATGCTGCATGCGGTCGTGCAGCCGGGCGAAACCCTGTTCGTGGTCGACGCCATGCAGGGTCAGGACGCGGTCAATACGGCGCGCGCCTTCAACGAAGCCTTGCCCCTGACGGGCGTGGTGCTCACCAAGCTGGATGGCGACGCGCGCGGCGGCGCGGCGCTTTCCGTGCGGCAGGTGACCGGAAAGCCCATCAAGTTTTCCGGCGTTGGCGAAAAACTCTCCGGCCTCGAGGCTTTTCACCCGGAACGCATGGCCTCGCGCATTCTGGGCATGGGCGATGTGCTTTCCCTGATCGAGGAAGCGCAGAAGGGGATCGACGCGGAAAAGGCCGCCGCCTTTGCGCAGAAGCTGAAATCCGGCAAGCATTTCGACCTTGAGGATTTCAAGGAACAGATCAGCCAGATGCGCAAGATGGGCGGCATGGGCGCTTTCCTGGACAAGCTGCCGAGCCAGTTCGCGCAGATGGCGGGACAGTTGTCGCTTGGCGCCGAGGAAAAGATGATCCGGCGCGTGGAAGGCATCATCAACGCCATGACGCCGACGGAACGCGCCAGGCCGGAAATCCTGAAGGCCAGTCGCAAACGTCGCGTTGCCACAGGCGCGGGCGTGCAGGTGCAGGAAGTCAATCGCTTGCTGAAGCAGTTCGAGCAAACCCAGAAAATGATGAAACACTTCTCCAGGGGCGGCATTGGCAAACTGATGCGCGGCATGATGTCCTTCAGATAGGATGGACGGCGATATTCCCGCTTTGTCTGGATGATGTCGCCACGAAAGTGTGCCATTCCATCCGGATTGCGATTGACTTGCGAACGACAAGGATGGCGCAGGGATTCCACGCAGTACCGCTACGACGTTTCGGATCAGTCTGGAGCCTTCTGGAGGGATTCGCGTTTCAAATCTCCTGTGTGCGGTTTTCCAGTGAAACCAGCGCCTTTGCCTCATTCAGGTCGCGGGCGATGCCGCAGGCGTAAAGGCAGCAGACCAGTTGGTTCGCGAGCGGCAGGGGCAGGGGGATCCGGTCTTCCATGACGCGATGCGTCCACTCTGCAGTGGCAATGGCGTCCGCGCCTGTTGGCAGGTAGGGCAGGTTTTTCAGGCTGTTGCGCTCGGCTTCGAACAGGGTTTGGCAATCACCATCCCGGAGCAGTTCGATGCGAGGCCGCCGCAGGGGATTGGCGAATGGTTCGCCCTCCGTGCCGCGCAGCAGGAGGGTGGTTTGCCCCTTGCGGCAAAGGACCTCCCGCATCAGGTCCAGCCAGGACGGGTGCGTTGCGGCGGCGACCAGCACAGCCTTGCCGCGAAAGGGGTCCAGCATTTTCACGAGGCTGTGCGTGCAATTGCGCACCCCCAGGCGGGCGCGCAGCAGGAAAAGACCGGCAAGCGCGGGCGACAGGGCGGAAAGGGGGGTGAACGCAAGTCCTTGCCGGTCGAGTTGTTGTTGCGCTTCGGCATGGCTGGCGGCGGGCATGTGTCCCAGTTCGCGGAAAATCTGTGCCGACGTTACCCGGCCAAAACCTTCCAGAACGCCATGCACCAGGACAGGCACGCCAAAACGCTGCAACATCAACGCCAGGAGCGGCGTCAAATTCGCCCCCTTGTGCGCTCCGTTGTAGGAAGGCAGGACGACTGGATGTACTCCTGGCGTGGGCGGTGTCAGGGAATAGGCGCGCGCTTCGGCCGCGGCCAGGAAACCAGACATTTCCTCCCAGGTTTCGCCTTTCATGCGCAACGCCAGTAAAACAGCGCCCAGTTCCAGTTCCGGCATGCCGTCATCCAGAATGGCGGCGTAGAGCTTCTCTGCCGCGTCCGCGGTGAGATTGCGCGCTCCTTGCGCGCCTCGTCCGATTTCCCGGATGTACGGTGCGAAATTCATTTGTTTCTGCAATCGTTTTTTGCTTGGAGGAGTGCTAGCAACAGTCATGCCATTTGGCGATGTTCCGGAAGACAGGGGAAATCGTCGTTCATGGTGCTTCCGGCAATCCTGGTATGCATCGAAATGGTGCAAGAATACAGTTCGCACCAGAACGGGGGAGTGGGGCGGAACATGGGGAAAAGAAGGTTTTTGGTCGTAAGGCTTTCCCGCTGCAATATTTTTGGGTAGCATTGCCAGCATCGTTCGCATTTTTATGCGCAACGCATTCCCGACAGCGAGAGGTTATCCATGAGTGAACACATCCAGCACATTACCGAAGATACGTTTGAAACCGAAGTGCTGCAATCGCCGCAGCCCGTTTTGGTGGATTACTGGGCAGAATGGTGCAACCCCTGCAACGCCATTGCTCCCATCCTGGAGGACGTTGCAGGCGAATACGCCGACCGTTTGAAGATTGCCAAGGTCGACATTGACAAGAACCAGACGATTCCCGCCCGTTACGGCATCCGGGGCATTCCGACCCTGATGATCTTCAAGAATGGCGATGTGATCGCCACCAAGGTTGGAGCGTTGACCAAACCCCAGTTGACGGCTTTTATTGACAGCAACCTGTAAATCCCGTATCCTCGCGGACCGAATCCTGGCCGTTGGTATTTGGTCCGTGTTTTCGATGCGCCCAGCAAGATTTTTGGCGCGGCCTTTTCGGTTCGTCCTGATTCCGGTCAGGATCTTCGTAGTCTTCCCAGATTCCCCGAACGTCTCGACATTCAACATCCCCCTCATGCATCTTTCCGAACTCAAGCTTTTACATGTCAGTCAACTGGTTGAGATGGCGGCCAGCCTCAATATCGACGCGGCCAATCGTCTTCGCAAGCACGAACTGATCTTTTCCATCCTGCGGTCACACGCCAAGAAAGGCGAGCCGATCTATGGCGACGGCACCCTGGAAATTCTCTCCGACGGTTTTGGTTTTCTGCGTTCTCCGGATACCTCCTATCAAGCCAATACCGACGACATCTATGTTTCTCCCTCGCAGATTCGCCGCTTCAACATCAGGACCGGCGATTCCATCGAAGGCGAGATCCGCACACCCAAGGATGGCGAGCGCTATTTCGCGCTCACCAAGCTTGACAAGATCAATGATGCCTTGCCGGAAGTCACAAAGAACCAGCTGATGTTCGAGAACCTGACGCCCCTGCATCCGACGCGTCACTTGACGCTCGAACGGGAGATCAAGGCCGAGGAAAACATCACCAGCCGGGTGATCGACATGATCGCCCCGATCGGCGCGGGTCAGCGGGCGCTCTTGGTCGCGCCGCCCAAGTCCGGCAAGACGGTAATGCTCCAGCACATCGCACACGCGCTCACCAGCAATCATCCGGATGCCGTGTTGATCGTCCTCCTGATCGAC
Source organism: Zoogloeaceae bacterium (assembly GCA_031276915.1). Lineage (GTDB taxonomy): Bacteria > Pseudomonadota > Gammaproteobacteria > Burkholderiales > Rhodocyclaceae > Azovibrio. Next base: position 7,783 of record JAISME010000173.1, on the reverse strand, counting down.
GAACGCCCCGAGGAAGTCACCGAAATGACCCGCACCGTGCGTGGTGAGGTGGTGGCTTCCACCTTCGACGAACCCGCCAACCGACATGTGCAGGTTGCCGAAATGGTGATCGAAAAGGCCAAGCGACTTGTGGAGATGAAGAAGGACATCATCATCCTGCTGGATTCCATCACCCGCCTGGCGCGCGCGTACAACACCGTACAACCTGCCTCCGGCAAGGTGCTGACCGGGGGTGTCGATGCCAACGCGTTGCAAAAACCCAAGCGCTTCTTCGGCGCGGCGCGCAACATCGAGGAGGGCGGTTCGCTTACGATCATCGCGACGGCCCTGGTCGAAACCGGTTCTCGCATGGACGAGGTGATCTACGAGGAATTCAAGGGGACCGGCAACATGGAAATTCATCTTGACCGGCGAATGGCGGAAAAACGCATCTATCCTGCCATCAATGTCAACCGTTCCGGTACCCGCCGCGAGGAATTGCTGCTCAAGCCGGATGTGCTGCAGAAAATGTGGGTACTCAGGAAATTGCTTTACCCGATGGATGATCTGGAGGCCATGGATTTCCTGCTTGGCAAAATCAAGGCCACGAAAAACAACCACGAATTTTTTGACGCCATGCGGCGTGGCTGAGACCGTTGCCTTGCCGCATTTCCATCAGAGTGTGTGCCATATAGTCACGGATATTCCACCTTATTGATTTCTGGGATTCTGTCGGTGGAACGATAAATCATGTTCTTTGGGCAGGAGCAGGAAAATTCCCAACCTATAGCCTGTCGGGAGGGTTTTTGGCACGCGATCACAAAACTGCGTCACACTCCCGGTATCTCGTCTGTAATACGATCGAAATCGGTTCGCTGTCCGCAATGCCATGCTTGCGGTCAGCTTCACAACATATGCCTCGTCAGGCGCAGGCATGGCGTGATTCGGATTTTTCAATTGGATCAATTTCCCCATATGGCTTTGCAGAATCAAAGTCATGGCAACGCCAATAAAAGGTGCTTCTGAATTTGTCCAGGGAGTGATCTCCCACTCTTTCCAGAAGATGTCCAAGGCTATTTTCTGGGATTCTATCCAGCTTTCAAAATTTTTAGCCGAGGGTTTCTCCTGGTTGAATCTCTGGCGTGTTTTGTTCCCATCATCTGCATCGTTTCAGGGATATTGGGTCTGTTGCTCGCCAGGCAAGAGATGCCGCAGGTGAGGTGCAACATGGCGATGAAGGTTTGGGAAGGTTTTTCCCGGGGAACGAGGATTCGGCGAAAGCGATTCATCCATCTGCGCGCGTTCATTCTGGTCTAACGATGGTTTTTCTGCAGAAAGGGGATCAGGCGTTTGAGTAGAAATCGGCTGCCCAAGTAGTTTACATGGTTGTCGTCATAATATAGTGACTCACCGTCTTTTATGGCATAGCAATGTTTCGCGTCACACAAATCATCCATTGGGTCGAACACCCAAACTTCTGGGTAATCTTTCAAAATCTCAGTCACGGCCTGCCTGTAACCGCGCTGGCGGGCTTCAACCATCGCGCGCGGGATCGTTCTCTCCGTGGATTTATTACTAAAATATGTTCCCAACGGTCTACCTTTAGACATAGGCTTGAACCCCAATTCCGGCACTTGGTGCACGAAGATCACTTTTTTTCCCTGCACGCGCCAGGCATCCAGTGTTGCCCGCAGCGCAGCGACAAAAGCCGCCTTGTTTCCAGTAACAGGCGTTTGATTGGGTGGTCTGAAAGAAAGCAACGAGCGGGCCGTACCCACACCAAAGCCGTTTCCTTCATAATACATGCTATATCGGTCAACCAATATGATAATCTGTCCCGACCTGTCTTTTGTCGCCTGCGTAGACATCTCTTCAAAAGAGGGGCAGCCCCTATCTGATAGATGCGCCCAACGCCATCCTGGACAGCCGGCTTTTCCCAAAGCAAGCAGTCCGGTATTTGGCGCCAAACCTATGTTCTCGCTTTCAGGAAACGCTTTTGCCAATGCATGCGCATGGCTGTCGCCCAGAAACAGCACCCATCGTTTGGAATCACCTGAAGAAAAATACTGACAATAGTCGTGCTTCCATCCGAATTGCTTCGTGCAATCTGGTGTATTATTCCAAATCGATGACTGTATTTGTCGTGCGCGTGTAAATTCAAACCGTTCTGGCCATCCTTTTTCGTAGTATGCGGCGGCGGCCAGTAGCGAGATGCTGCTGCCTGCCGCCAGCAACAGCTTGGGCATGTTTTTCCGTGGGTGAAAGCGCAGCTTTTTTTCCACATAGCGATAAGTCAGCCATGCCAGCAAAAAGCTGAGCAGGACACTGGCAATCCGCCATTCGTCAGATACCTCACTGCCGGCGATCATTCGGGGAAAAGCCAGCAGTGGCCAATGCCAGAGATAGAGCGGGAAGCTGAAGAGACCAACGCTGACCCAGGTTTTGCGGGAGAGTAAATGGCGATTCAGGACTGCCCGAGGTCCGGCGGCGATCAGGCAGACTGCGCTGGTGACTGGCAACAATGCAGCATAGCCGGGGAAAGGTATTTCGCGTTCCAGTCCGAAGAGCGCCGTGAGGAAGATCCCGACACCGAGGATGGAAAGCGCGTGATTGCCGGGATTATGCCAACAGAATCGTGGGGGGGGGTCTCGTTTGTCATTTCCCGAGCTGCCAGGGTGCTTCCGGCCAGAAGCTCCCAGGCGCGTCCGAAAGGAAGGTAAAAGTTTTCTACAGGGTGTCCATCAATCCAGGAGATATTGATAATGAAAGACAGGGCAAGCAGTAGCGGAATGCCACGCAAAACCATACCCGGGCGTTTGGCAAGCAGCAGTAAAACCAGCGGCCAGACGAGATAGAACTGCTCTTCAATGCCCAAGGACCAAAGATGCAGCAAGGGTTGATGGTCTGCCGCTGGCGCGAAATAATTGCCCGCAGCCATCAAATGGGAAAGATTGGCAAGGAAAAACACCCCGGCGACCGCATGAAATCCCAATCTTGCCAATTCATCGGCAAAGCAAAGGAAGTAACCCGCGATCAAGACCGCCACCAATACCGTCAGCAAGGCCGGGAAGATGCGGCGAATGCGGCGGGCATAAAATTCAGCGAAGGAAAAATTCCCGGCAAGGCAGCCCTTCAGGATGATGCTGGTAATCAGGTAGCCGGAAATGACGAAGAACACATCCACCCCGACGAATCCGCCCGGGAATATTCCCGGAAACGCGTGAAAGCCCACCACCGCCAGCACGGCGAAGGCGCGTAATCCGTCAATGTCGGGACGATAGGATTTTTGTGGACAGCAGCGTGTTTCCGTGGTGGGCGCCATAAATGGATTCCGGCATGAAAAGGTGAAAAGGGTCCTGGCGTGTTTTTTCTGTCACTTCCGGCAAGTGCTGGAAACGGGCAACACGCCGCAAACGAATCCCGCGCGCCCGCTCTTTGCCCTGTCAGGAAAGGTCGGCAACAGGAGCGGAGCCTTTTACCAGACACCGTCAATGACGGTTTGACATTCCCGATCGTCTGTACTGTCTTCCGATCCGTTTGTGCCGCTTTATATCACAGGGTAACGAAGTTGGAACAGAGCTTGTTCCGCCACAGCGCGAACCAGAGGGAAAACCAGGAACCAAAACAGCAAAAAATAAATAACAGGCATTCCCACCTGTCGCAAGATAAACCGGGAAGCGGGGTTCTTTCCCCTTTCAGGTCGTCACGGTTGAAACCCGGGATGTATGTGGCGGCATCCCTGTACCCGAAAGTGGCGGGAGCATCTTGCTCCCGCTCACTGGATATGGGAGCGAAATGCTTTTGTGCCGTTTCCGGCAGTCATCGAACATGCCCGAATCTGACCAATTCCAGCGTGGGATTGCCTGCCTTCCCCGAATAGGCCCGCCGCGTTGTGGAAACCAGCGTTTATTTCAGCATGTCCGCCACGGCGGCGCGCTCGCTTTCCAGTTCCTTCAGTGTTGCTTCGATCTTGCCTTTGGAATAGTCGTCTATTTCCAGTCCCCTGATGAGCGAGAAACCACCGTTTTCACAGGTACAGGGCAAGCCGAAAACAAGTCCCTCGGGGATGCCGTAGCCGTTGTCGGTGGGGGCAGGGATGCCCATCGTTACCCAATCGCTGGAACCCAGCACCCAGTCGTGGATGTGGTCGATGGCGGCGTTGGCGGCGGAAGCGGCGGAGGAAAGGCCGCGCGCTTCGATGATGGCCGCGCCGCGCTTGCCAACCGTTGGCAGAAAGATGTCGTTATTCCACTGCGCGTCATTGATGAGCGCCTTGACGTTTTCGCCATTCGATGTGACGAAACGGTAGTCGGCGTACATGGAGGGCGAGTGATTGCCCCAGACCACGAGCTTTCTGAGTGTCGAGACGGGACGCCCGGATTTTTGCGCAAGCTGCGTCAGGGCGCGGTTGTGGTCGAGGCGCAGCATGGCGTGGTAGTTGGCGGGATTGGTGCGGCCAACCTTGATGGCGGCGGATCGGGCAATATAGGCGTTGGTGTTGCAGGGGTTGCCGACGACCAGCACCCGGACATCCTCTTTCGCGTTTTCGGCGATCGCCTTGCCCTGCACGGTGAAGATTGCACCGTTGGCCTGCAGGAGATCGGCGCGTTCCATGCCGGGGCCGCGCGGACGCGCACCGACCAGGATGGCGATGTCGGCATCCTTGAAAGCGACGTTGGGGTCATCAGTGGCGAAGACGCCGGCAAGCAGCGGAAAGGCGCAATCGTCCAGTTCCATGATGACGCCCTGCACGGCTTTCTGCGCTTGCGGCAAGTCAAGCAGTTGCAGGATGACGGGTTGATCCTTGCCCAGCATTTCGCCGGACGCGATGCGGAACAAAAGGCTATAGCCGATCTGGCCGGCGCCGCCGGTCACGGCGACGCGCAAGGGGGTTTTGGACATGACTGTCTCCTTTGCTTTCTAGTGGAAGTATGAAGGAAGAACGAAGCATATTTGTACACACATGTTCATACACTTGTGCGCCTGCCGGCTGCTGATTGCCGCCATTCTGCGCGGCGGGTACAAACTCCCCTATGTTAGAGGGGGTCTTCGGGATTTGTCAATGAGAAAATCTATCTTATATAAGATATTAGACAATATTCACGAAGTATGATGAAATACGCGCCATGTCTCGTCGTCCCGCTTCTTTCCCCGCCGTTGTTCATATTCCGCGCGCAGCGCGTTCTCCTGCGTTCAGTCCGCTTTACCGTCAGATCAAGGAGCGCATGTTGCGCGCGCTTGGCGACCGGGAATGGACGCCGGGCATGATGATCCCGAGCGAAAACGATCTGGCGGCGCGTTTTGGCGTGAGTCAGGGAACGGTCCGGAAAGCCATCGACGAGCTGGCGGCGGAAAATCTGCTGGTGCGCTGCCAGGGCAAGGGGACCTTTGTCGCCTCGCATTGCGATCCCAGCGCCTATTACCGTTTTCTGCGCTTGCAACCGAACGATGGTCACCGGCATCGTACACGCAGTACGCCCTTGTCCTGCGCCGAAGTTCCGGCGGACGCAGCAGTGGCGGATTCCCTGCGGCTGGCTCCGGGCGCGCCGGTCATCGTCCTGGAACGCCTGCTGGATTTCGGGGATGCTCCTGTGGTGTTCGACCAGATATTCCTGGCCGCGGATATTTTCGCGGGCCTTACTCTGGAACGCCTGCAGCAAGACGAACGGTCGCTGTACAGCCTGTTCGAGATCTGGTTTGGCGTGCGCATGATCCATGCTGAGGAGCGCCTGCGGGCGGTCACGGACGCCCATGCCGCTGGACGCCTCGGGTTGCCGGGAACTTACCCGCTGCTTCTCGTGGAGCGGTGCACCTATACCTATGGAGAGCGCCCGGTGGAATGGCGGCGGGGGTTCTACGACACGACACGCTATCATTACCGCAACATCCTGAACTGAAGGCGCGGCAGGGGAGAAAAGGATTGAATGTATAATCGGCGCACCGGGAGGGGAGGAAGCTTCCTCCCCTCTTTTCGCGGTTCCCACAATGATCGACAAAAGGATGAGACATGGCAGAGATGATTCTCAAACAGCGTCCGAGGAACATCGGACTCGGTGACATTTCCCGTTATCGGCTACCCCTGCCCGGCAAGGTTTCCATCCTGCACCGCGTGAGCGGTGTGGGATTGTTCCTGTTTCTGGGGCCGCTGCTCTGGCTCTTCCAGACAAGCCTCACTTCCCCTGAATGCTTCGAGCGAGTGGTCGCTTCCCCCTTCACAAAGCTGGTCCTGACGGGCCTGATCTGGGCGTTCCTGCATCATTTCTGCGCCGGGATTCGCTTCCTGCTCCTGGACGCGCACATCGGCACGGACATCCAGGCGGCGCGTCAGTCGGCACTGGCCGTGCTGGCGGCAAGCCTTGTCCTCACCGTGATCCTCGGGGGGGCGCTATGGCTGTGAATCGCATCGTGGTTGGCGCGGGCTACGGGTTCAAGGACTGGCTTCTCCAGCGCGTTACCGCCGTCGTGATGGCGGTGTATTTCCTTCTCATCGTCACGATCCTCGTGGTTGTGCGTCCGGCGGATTTCGAGTCCTGGCGCGGCATCTTCGCCTCCCGTCCGGTTGCCGTCGCCACCTTCGTTTTTGCGCTCAGCCTGTTCTATCACGCCTGGGTTGGCATCCGCGACCTGTACATGGATTACGTCAAGAATCCGTCCTTGCGCCTCGTCCTGCATGTGTTGACGGTCACGGTGCTCACAGGCTATGCCGTGTGGACGGCGCTCATTCTCTGGAGACTGTAAATGGCGATACCCGTTTTCAAATTTGACGCGGTGGTTGTGGGCGCGGGTGGCGCGGGCCTGCGTTCCGCCATCCAGCTCTCCGAGGCCGGTCTCAAGACCGCTGTGCTCTCCAAGGTCTTCCCCACCCGTTCCCACACCGTGGCCGCCCAGGGCGGCGTCGCCGCCTCGCTGGGCAACTCCGAGGAGGATAACTGGCACTGGCACATGTACGATACCGTCAAGGGTTCCGACTGGCTGGGCGATCAGGATTCCATTGAGTACATGTGCCGCAAGGCCGTGGAAGTGGTGGTCGATCTCGAACACTACGGCATGCCTTTCGACCGCATCGACAGCGGCAAGATCTACCAGCGTCCCTTTGGCGGCCACATGTCCAACTTCGGCGAAAAGCCGGTGCGCCGTTCCTGCGCCGCCGCCGACCGTACCGGGCATGCCATGCTGCACGCCATGTACCAGCGGAACGTCAAGGCCAATACCCAGTTCTTTGTCGAGTGGATGGCGCTTGATCTGATCCGCGACAGCGAAGGCGTAGTGGTCGGCGTCTCCGCGATGGAGATGGAAACCGGCCAGATCGTGATCTTCCACGCGCGGGCGGTGATCTTCGCCACCGGCGGCTCGGGCCGCATCTTCGCTTCCTCCACCAACGCCTTCATCAATACCGGCGATGGCTTGGGCATGGCGGCGCGGGCCGGGATTCCGCTTGAAGACATGGAATTCTGGCAATTCCATCCTACCGGCGTGGCCGGGGCGGGCGTACTGATTACCGAAGGCGTGCGCGGCGAGGGCGGCATCCTGCGAAACGTCAACAAGGAACGCTTCATGGAGCGCTACGCGCCCAACGCCAAGGATTTGGCCTCGCGCGACGTGGTTTCCCGCGCCATGACCACCGAGATCAAGGAAGGGCGCGGCTGCGGCCCCAACAAGGATTACGTGCTCCTGGACATCACCCACCTGGAACCGGCGACCATCATGAAGCGCCTGCCCGGCATCCGCGAGATTTCCATCCAGTTCGCGGGCGTCGATCCGATCAAGGAACCGATCCCCGTCGTGCCGACCTGCCACTACCAGA
>JAISME010000068.1 GCA_031276915.1 Zoogloeaceae bacterium | reverse complement strand
GATTGCCAGGCTGAAAGCCTGGCAATCGCGCGCGCACAACGCACAACGCACAACGCACAACGCACAACGCACAACGCACAACGCACAACGCACAACGCACAACGCACAACTCACAACGCACAACGCACAACTCACAACTCACAACTCACAACTCACAACTCACAACTCACAACTCACAACGTGAAAATCTTCTCCGTTATCCACAGATAACGGAGAAGATTTTTCGGCGCCTGGATAGCGCCGGGTTCTTTCTCTCTTCTTCTCCAGCTTTTCCTTCCCCTTCCGGTTTTCTTTTCCTTTCCGGGTTTTCCGGTTTCTTTGCTTTTCCTCGTTTCACTGTCCCGGTAGCAGGCGCGTTTCCCCTTGTTCTTGCGATCACGCCCCAATTCGTCATTGCGAGGGCCGAAGGCCCGTGGCAATCCAGACGGCCTTGCAGTCTGCTCCAGCGTTTCGGAAAACTGAACCGCCATGTGGATTGCCGCGTCGCTTCGCTCCTCGCAATGACGAGGTGGGATGAGGGCAAAGTAGCGGGAGCATCCTGCTCCCGTTCAGACGCGGGGGAGCAGGATGCTCCCCCCACCTTGCTGTTTCCCCCACGGGAAGGCGCAAATCCGCGAATGGCAAACTGCCGTCCGCAGGACATCGTCTTTTCCTCCGGGTTTTCTTTTCCCTCTGGCTTTTCCGGTTTCCTTGCTTTTCCTCGTTTCACCACCCCGGTCGCGGACGTATGCCTTGGCACGCGTTCGCGGTTTTTTTGTTCTTCCTTCTTTTTCTTTCCAAAGGAACATCATCATGAAACATCTTGTACGTACTGTCCAGCGTGGCTTTACGCTCATCGAACTGATGATCGTCGTCGCCATCATCGGCATCCTTGCCGCCATCGCCCTGCCTGCCTACCAGCAATACACCATCCGCGCCTATGTCGTCGAGGGCCTGAGCATCGCGACAGGCGCCAAGACCATCGTCCTGGACACGTTCGTTGAAGGGTCATATGACAAAGTCACTGTGGATTACCCCGGCTCCGGCCCGTCACCTGCCGGGAGCTACCCCGGGTACAACTTCAAACCCACCGGCTCGGTGGAAGCAATAAAAATCCAGAATTTCAATGTCAAGGAGACAAATAAAGACGGCGATGGCAGACACCCGGGCAGGATTTCAATTGTCTATGGCAGGAACAAGAAAACGCCACACATGATCCTGGAACTATCGCCTGGACAGGGAATAATTCGCAAGGAAGACGGTATTCCCGATTCGTTCAAGGAAATCAACAACCCGAAAGGCGGCAGCATCGTCTGGGGATGCGCTTTGCATCAGGACTTTCCCCATGCAAAATTCGGCAAGTATTTGCCCAGCCGCTGTCGTTACAAGCACCTTGATATAAAGCCCCTGATATAGATGGAGCGCGCGGGGGAGCACGTCCAATCTGGCGCGACCCGCAGGCAGCCCGGAATCAACTGCCCCGCAAGGCGCACGTTCCGGGCGTTCCCTGGCGGGACGCTCCCGTGTTCCCGCCCTTTTTTCTTTTCGCTTTCCCGACAATTTCGTTCGTAACCGGTATCCGCCAAGCGGCATAAGCGCATTGTCCCCCCGCTTCGCCCGCCGACCCGGACACGATGTTTCTTCCTCGCCGCGGCGCGTGCGGATTTTTTTCTTGCGGACGAAAGAGAGGAATGCGTTTCCGGGGTTTTCACGCGCCGGAACGTCAAAGGCCGGCCGCAAGCCGTTCGCGCGCGCGGGCGATGGACGCCCGAACCTGCTCCGGCGCGACACCGCCCACGTGATTGCGGGCGGCCAGTGCGCCTTCCACCGTCAGCACGGAAAAGACATCCTCGTCGACCAGGGGCGAGAAGGCGCGCAGTTCGGCCAGCGTGAGACCGGAAAGATCGACGCCCTTTCGTTCCGCCGCCTTGACCGCCGCGCCCACCACCGCGTGCGCGTCACGAAACGGCAGACCCTTGCGGACGAGGTAATCAGCCAGGTCGGTCGCCGTGGCGAAACCCTGTGTCAGGGCGGCGGCAAGGGCGGGCGCGTTTACGGCAATGCCGTCCGCCATCATGTCGGCAAAAATCCGGAGGGTGTCCGTCACCGTATCAACGGTGTCGAAAAGCGGCTCCTTGTCTTCCTGGTTGTCCTTGTTGTAGGCCAGGGGCTGCGCCTTCATCAGTGTCAGGAGCGCCACCAGGTGGCCATTCACACGCCCCGTCTTGCCACGCGCGAGTTCCGGCACGTCCGGATTCCTCTTCTGCGGCATGATGGACGATCCCGTGCAGAAACGGTCGGCAATGCGAACAAAGCCGACGCGCGGGCTCATCCACAATACGAGCTCCTCCGCGAGGCGCGAGACATGCATCATGCAAAGCGCGGCGGCGGCGCAGAACTCAATGGCGAAATCGCGATCGGAAACCGCGTCGAGCGAGTTGACGCATACGGCCTCGAACCCCAGTTCGGCGGCGACCCAGTCGCGGTCGATGGGATAGGTCGTGCCGGCGAGCGCGGCGGCGCCGAGCGGCAGGCGATTGACGCGTTTCCGGCAATCGGCGAAACGTTCGGCGTCGCGCGCGAACATCTCGAAATAGGCGAGCATGTGATGTCCGAAGGTGACAGGCTGCGCCACCTGCAAATGGGTAAACCCCGGCATGGGCGTTCCAGCCTCACGTTCGGCCAGGGAGACGAGCGCCTCCCGCAAACCGGCAAGGAGCGCGCGGATATCGTCAATGGCGTCGCGCAGGTAAAGGCGGATGTCGGTCGCCACCTGGTCGTTCCTGGAACGGCCCGTGTGCAGGCGCTTGCCCGCGTCACCGACGAGGGCAGTCAGGCGTTTTTCGATGTTGAAATGCACATCTTCCTGATCCAGCGACCATTGGAAACGGTCCGCCTCGATTTCCGCGGCGATTTCGGTCATGCCGCGTTCAATGTCGGCCAAATCCTGGCGGGAAATGATGCCTTGCCGGGCCAGCATGCGCGCGTGCGCGAGCGAGCCGCGAATGTCCTGGCGCCAGAGACGCCGGTCGAAATCGACGGAAGCGGTATAGCGCTTGACGAGCACGTCGACAGGTTCGTCGAAACGGCCTTCCCAGGTGTACTGGGTATTGGATGGTGTGTTCATGGAAAACCGGGAAGTGAAAACAGCGCGATCGGGCTACAATGCCAGCATGAAAACAATTGCGTTCGATGCCGAAACATCCGGCCATTCGCCGGATTTCGGAAGTATACGGCAAAACCCCCGCCAGAACGCCATCCGGATGTCCCCCGACTGGCGCAACCTGGGTATTCTCCTGCGGACACTCCTGGGCGTGAATCTCATGTCGGGCGTCGCGGCGCTGGTCCTGGCGCAGCGTTTCGGGGAGTGGTTCGGGATTTTCGTCGAAAACGCCGCCTGGGTCGAAATCCTGCTGCTTTCCAATCTCCTCGTCCTGGCCGCCGCGCGCGATCTGCTCTGGCGTGTTCCCTACCGCACCGGACAGGTCCTGACACTTTTGTCATCGGCGGGGTGCGTGGTGACGTTCTGGGCGATCTGGCGCTCCCTGGGCCTGACGGAAGACAGCGTGGAACACGGCGCGCGGCTCATGCTGCTTGCCGTTTGCGCCAGCGGCGCAATGCTCGCCTATTTCGACCTGCGCGCGCGCGCCTTCGCCCCGCATGTGGAGGCCGCGCGCCTGCGCGCGCTGAATGCCCGCATTCGCCCGCATTTCCTGTTCAACTCCCTGAACACCGTGCTGGCCCTGATCCGGGACGATCCGCGCCGGGCCGAGACGGCGCTGGAAGAACTTTCCGATCTCTTCCGCGCGCTGATGCGCAATCCCGGCGACCTGGTTTCCCTCGCCGATGAAATCGCGCTGGGACGGCAATATCTCGATCTCGAAAAGCTGCGCCTGGGGGAACGACTGCAGGTTCACTGGGACATCCGCGATGTGCCGCTGGATCTCCTAATGCCGCCCCTGATCCTGCAACCCCTGCTGGAAAACGCCGTACATTATGGCGTCGCGCCCTCGGCTTCCGGCGGGGAAATCCGCGTGGACATCCGTATGAAAGGCGAGATGCTCTCGATCATGATCGAAAACCCCATCAAACTCGCCAGGGATCATGAAAAGACGCACGGCAACCAGATGGCCTTGAGCAACATTCGCGCCCGCCTCGCCCTGTATTACGACATGGAAGCCCACCTGGAGCACGGTCCCAGGGATTCCCTCTATCACGTCATGATCGAACTGCCATGCCGCTTCAAAACGCCGACCCCGTAGCGTCCGCCCAGACGCCGCTTTTCCTCCTGATTGTCGATGACGAAGCGCTGGCGCGCGCGCGTATCAGGACACTGCTTGCCGACATCGCCGCCGAATGTCCCACATCCGTGGCGGGCGAGGCGGACAGCGGGCTGACAGCCATGTCCCTGCTGTCCGGCAGCGCAGCCATTGACCCGGACGTGGTGCTGGCGGATATCCACATGCCGCACATGGACGGCATCGAACTCGCGGGACATCTGGGGAAACTCCCTTCTCCGCCCGCCATCATCTTCACCACGGCCTACGATACACATGCCGTGCAGGCATTCGAGGTCAACGCCGTCGATTATCTCCTGAAGCCAGTGCGCGCGCCGCGCCTGCGGGCGGCGCTGCAAAAGGCGCGGCAACGCCTGCCCGCCGGAGACACGGAACGACTGGCGGCGCTCGGGCAGGAACTGCGCGGCGGCGGACGCAGCCATCTTTCCTGCCATGAACGCGGTCGCGTCCTGTTGGTGCCGGTGGAGGACATCCTGTATTTCAAGGCGGATCTCAAATATGTCACGGCGCGTACCCTGGAGCGGGAATACCTGCTGGACGAAACCCTGAACCACCTGGAAATGGAATTTCCGGATGACTTCATCCGCCTGCACCGTTCCACCCTGATCGCGCGAACCGCCCTGGCCGGGTTCGAGCGCGCCAGGGAAGATTGCGATGCCCATGGCTGGGCGCTCATCGCCGGCCTGCCCGAAAAACTGCCGGTGAGCCGCCGCCAGTGGAGTGTTCTCAAGGAGCTGGCGTCACGCAACCGGCGCTCATAGCAACCGCCTTCGCTATAATTCCCGGTTTTCGCCGCTCGCCCCGCCATATGCCTTCTCCACAGCGCATCCTGCTGGTCAAGACTTCTTCCCTGGGCGATGTGATTCACAACCTGCCGGTCGCGAGCGACTTGGCCGCGCGATTTTCCGGCATCGAAATCGACTGGGCAATCGAGGAAGGTTTCGCGGAAATCCCGCGTCTGCATCCCGCCGTGCGGCGCGTGTTTCCAGTCGCGGTGCGCCGCTGGCGCGGCGCCCCGTTCTCCCGCCGGACCTGGCGCGAAATCGCCAGTTTCCGGCAACAGTTGGCGGCGGAAACCTACGATGCCGTGCTGGATACGCAAGGGCTCCTGAAAAGCGCCCTGATCGCCCGTCAGGCACGGGGCGCGCATTGGGGATACGATGCCGGTTCAGCCCGCGAGCCGTTGGCCGCGCGTTTCTACGATGCCGTTTTCCCTGTGCCGAAAACGTTGCACGCGGTGGAGCGTAACCGGCGTCTGGCCGCGGCGGCCTTCGGCTACGCGCCGCCGGATCTCGACTACGGCGTGGCGGACACGCGCGGCGCGGACGCGCGCGGCGTCTCCGTTATCCTGCTCACCGCCAGCAGCCGGGAAGACAAGCTCTGGCCGGACGAACACTGGGTCGCCCTGGGGGGCGCGCTTTCCAGGCGCGGCCTGACGCCGCTCCTGCCCGGCGGCAGTTCCCTGGAACGGCGACGCGCCCGCGATCTGGCGGCGCGCATTCCCGGCGCGCAAGCGATTCCGCCCATGACGCTGACGGCGCTGGCCAGCCTCTTCCGGCATGCCCGCCTGGCAGTGGGCGTGGATACTGGACTGACGCACCTGGCCGCCGCGATGAGGACGCCGACCCTCGCCCTCTATACCGCGACCGATCCTGGCCTGACCGGTGTCCTGGGCACGGACTGGCATCGCAATCTCGGCGGCAGGGGCATCGTCCCGCCGGTAGACGCCGTGCTGGCGGAATTGCAGGACGTGTTGGCATGACCGGCATGGCGCGGATGCTGTATTCCCTGTTTCTCTACCTCGCGACGCCCTGGATCGCCATGCGTCTTCTCTGGCGCGCCCGGCGACAACCGAAATACCTGCGCCATTTGCGCGAACGCTGGGCGCTCTGGTGGACGCAGCCGCTCTCACCCCGCACGGAAGGCGGAACGCTCTGGCTGCACGCGGTCTCCGTCGGGGAAATGCGGGCGGCGCAACCGCTGGTGGCAGCCCTGCGCGCATGGCGACCGCGCGCGGATCTGCTCATCACCTGCATGACGCCGACCGGGCGCGCCGTCGCCGAGACGCTCTATGGCACGACGGCGGGAGTGCGCATCGCCTATCTGCCCTACGATTATCCGGGCGCGACGCGGCGCTTCCTCAAGCATTTCCGGCCCTGCCTGGGCATATTGCTGGAGACGGAAATCTGGCCCAACCTGATGGCCGCCACCACTTGCCGGCATCTGCCCGTCGTGCTCGCCAACGCGCGTTTGTCGCGCCGTTCCGCGCGTGGCTACGCCCGCGTCGCCGCTCTGGCGCGCCCCGCCATTCGCGGCCTTGCCGCCGTGGCGGCGCAAGGGGAAGCCGACGCCAATCGCCTGGCGCTTCTGGGCGCGCCGCGCATCACGGTTTGCGGCAATCTCAAGTTCGACGTCACACCGGATCCCGAATTGCTCCGCCTGGGCGAAAACTGGCGCGCGCGGCTTGTGCCGCAACAGCGTCCGGTCTGGCTTGCCGCCAGCACGCGCGAGGGCGAGGAAATCCTGCTGCTGGACGCCTTCCAGCGCCTGCGCGTGCCCAACGCGCTGCTCGTCATCGTGCCGCGGCATCCGGAACGTTTCGACGCAGTGACGGCGCTGGCCGCAACGCGGGAGTTTTCCCCGCAACGCCGCAGCCGGGGAATGCCCAACCCGGAACACCGGGTCTGGGTAGGCGACAGCATGGGAGAACTGGCCGCCTATTACCGCATGGCGGACCTGGCGTTCGTCGGTGGCAGCCTGCTCCCCCTGGGCGGCCAAAACCTGATCGAGGCCGCCGCCTGCGGCTGTCCGGTTCTCGTTGGGCCACATACCTTCAACTTCGCCCGCGCCAGCATGGACGCCATCGCCGCCGGCGCGGCGCGGCGGGTGTATTCCGTGGAAGACATGGCCACCGCCGCGCAGCGCCTGCTGGAAGATCCGTCCGCCCGCCGCCGCATGTCCGGGGCGGGACTGGCATTCGCCGCCACATACCGGGGCGCGACCGAACGGATCATGGAAGTCCTGCGGATGGCAACAGCCATCCCGGACACAGGCGGCTCACCGCGATAGGCCGGCGGAAAACCCGTTTTCCCCCGCCAGGACCGGAAGAGGGATTTCCGGCGCGTCCAGGATGCGGATATGTTGCGGCGCAATCAATCCGGAATTTTCTTCCCGTCTCAATGATGCGCCCACAACCCGATGACCGGCACGATGGCGCCGCCCAGGGCAATCAGGGCGAACTGGCGGGTGAAGCGGCGATTGTGGCCGGGTTCGTGACGCAGCATGGGAATCAGGTCGGCAAGCGCGATGTAAATGAAACTCGCGGCGGCGAGCGCCAGCACATAGGGAAGAAAGACACGGGCGTCCGCCATGAAGAAATAGCCGATGAAACCGCCGAGAACCGCCGTCAGGCTGGAGACAGCGTTGGCGAGAAAGGCTCTGGCGCGTCCATACCCGGCATGCAGCAACACCACGAAATCGCCAAGCTCCTGCGGAATCTCGTGGGTGATGATGGCGAAAGTGGCGGTCACCCCCAAGAACGGGTCGACGATGAAGGCTGCGGCGATCAGAAATCCATCGACAAAATTGTGGAAGGCATCCCCGATCAGGATCAGCGGGGCCGCCGACACCACACCCTCGTGCGCGGCATGCCCCTCCCCCGCGTGCGCATGCCGCCAGATCGCCAGATGCTCCAGCGCGAAAAAGCCAAGGATGCCAAGAAAGACCGTCGCAAACAGCCGGAAGAACGGACCACCATGATGATGGCGTTCCGCGTGTTCGCCGTGGGCGTCCGCGCCATGTCCCTCATGTTTCCCATGCGCGCCGCCATGTTCAACGTGGCGTATGTCATGTTCGTGGCGTATGTCATGTCCGCCATGTGCGTGCGCGCCGTGCGCATCCTCGCGCGTGGTTTCCTGCATCGCTTCCACGGCTTCCGGCAGGATATCGAGCCAGGCAGACGAAAGCATGACCCCGGCGGCGAACGCGATCAGGATGACACGGGCGTTTTGCGACAGGCGAAACGCCAAGAGGGCAGCCAGCGCCATGCTGATGACGCCGCCCAGCAAGGTTGCAAGAAGAATCATGGTGAGGACGGACATCTTCTATTCCTTGACGAATACACGGCATGGCTGGAACCTGGCATCCGGACCATCTATCCCGTTAGCATGAAACGGGAGGCTGTTCCTTCCTGTCCGGTTTCGAGACGCGTTTTGCCGTGTTCGCGCGACAGCACGGACGCGACAAGGCGGAACGCCATGCCGGGGAAGTGCATGTTTTTTCATGTCTGACACAAGGCGGGAGGAATCCGGGAGGCGCGTCCGGATGCGCTATCATGCATAGGCCGGACACCACGAAACGTAACATTATAACATTGCAAAAACACGGGCAAGCGAGGATAAGGGACAACAATGGAACGCGACAGGGCAGGAGGAACCACCGCGCTGGATGAAACGCGGAAATCCCGGGCAGCGGCGGGTGGCAAGAAACGAACCGGGATGGAGAGTTGGGAAGCCTATCTTGCGGACATCATGGCCCGTACCGGGACACGGTGGGCAACGCTCACGCCCATACGCCGGACGGTGCTGGAGCTTTTGTTCCGGCATCCGCGGGGGCTGAAGGCATATGACCTGCTTGCCCTTGTCCGGGCCGAGCGCGACAACGCGACACCACCAACGGTATATCGCGCCCTGGATTTCCTCATGGCGCAAGGGTTCGCGCACAAGATCGGGCGCAACAGCCTGTTTGTTGCCTGCCGCCATGCCTCGCACCAATGGCCCAGCCTGTTCCTGGTGTGTCCGCGCTGTCGCGCGGTGACCGACTTGCAGGATGCCGCGCTCATGCAAACCCTGGCCGCCACGCTCGAAGCCGCCGGTTTTCTCCTGGATGGTCCGGAAGTGGAAATCAGTGCCGTGTGCCCGGCATGCGGCACGGCGAAGGAACGCGCGGAAAACTCGGGCCGGGCCCCATAGCCCCTTCTTCAATCCAAATCGATGGCACGGAATAAAAAAATGTGGCGCTTGTCACAGCGCGGCGATGGTCTCTGGTTGCGAGGGGAAAATGAATGTGAATGAATGTGAAACGCGCCACCACTGTTCACCGGAACGCGGAGTTCATGCGTCCGCGTGCATCGGACAACCGGGATCCCTGGCGAAGGTCGTGACACGCCAGGTTTGGGTAAGCGCGTCAATCAGGAGCAGGCGACCTTGTAGGGGTTTTCCGATGCCCGCCAGCAGTTTCAGGGCTTCACTTGCCTGGAGACTGCCGATGATGCCGGTCAGGGGGGCGAAAACGCCCAGGGCGGCGCAGCGTGTTTCCTCGACGTCTTCGCCTTCTGGAAACAGACAGTGATAACAGGGAGCATCCGGATCCCTCAAGTCAAAAACGCTGACCTGTCCTTCAAACCGCACCGCCGCGCCGGAAACCAGGGGTTTTTTCAGACGCGCGGCGACCTTGTTGAGCGCATGGCGGGTGATGAAATTGTCGCTGCAATCCAGCACCAGGTCGGCGGCGGCAACCGCGGTTTCCAGGGCTTCGCCCGCCAGGCGCTCGCAGATTGCATTGACGCGGGTTTCGGGATTGACGGTTGCCAGCGCAGTCCGGGCGGACTGCGCCTTCGATTGCCCGATACGGGCGTCCACATGCAGGATCTGGCGTTGCAGATTGCTTGTCTCCACCGTATCGCCATCGGCCAGCGTCAGGGTTCCAACACCCGCTGCCGCAAGATAGAGGGCGGCGGGACTCCCCAATCCGCCCGCGCCGACAATCAGAACATGGCTCGCCATGATCTTTTCCTGCCCTTCAACACCCAGGGGCGCGAGCAGGATGTGACGGCTGTAACGTAAAAGCTGCTGGTCGTTCAAGGCGCGTCTTCCATGGATGACATGCGCCCGGAAAAGATACCGGGAACAACCATTGACACCTTGTCCGCCAGCGTTTGGCAGACTCGTAACAAGCGCCGCCCTCCTTGCCCGTCGTGATGACCAGATGACGGGGAAACGCGGGTTCGACGAACTGGAAGGCCGCCACGAACCCCAGGACGATGACCAGCGCCAACGGCCAACCTGTCACCAGGGTAGCCACCCCGCCGCGCCAGAGTATCCACCATGTTTGCAAACATGTACGCGTGTCAGGCGTCTGGCGCGCCACCACGCGGGCGCTTTGTCATCACGGAAGGGTTCATGTCGCGCATCCTCGATCTATAAAACGGAATTCATTCTAAGCCCACACGCCCGCAAAAAAGTAGGCGGTGAAGAAATCATTCATTTGGCTGAATATGCCCCTGAATACGAGATAGCGATGCGAATGACAGCCATGTCATACAGCACACACCTGACTGGCAAGGTCATCCAGGAACGCCGAATGCGCTCCGGCGCTTGAGATAAAACGTCGCGCGCCATGACGGCGGATAGCGCAGGAGTCGCTGTCATATCCAGTCGATTTCCGGCAAGACCAATTCCCATTGTTTCGTCCGTACCGCCTCATCCACCCGCGCGCGGCGGACGAGGATGGCGGCTACGCGCGCCGCAGTGATTTTTCCCTTCGGCGGCTGGAAATGGGAGGACATGCGTCCGACAGGCGTACCGCTGACGTCGGCGAGCGCCCAACCGGATTTGCCCTCGCTTTCGGGTTGCAGGGTGAGCGCGTCGCCGACTTCCAGCGCGGCGATGGCGCGGTGGATGGGGGCTTCTGGCGCGAAGTAGCCCGGCCAGGAGAGCACGATTTCCC
>JAISME010000004.1 GCA_031276915.1 Zoogloeaceae bacterium | reverse complement strand
ACGGCGCGCTTTCGGATGATCTGCATCCAGTCAAAAATTGGGCGCGGGTCATCGAGATCGGAATAGTTTGGCGCGAGGAGTTGCGCGATCTTGCCCGTGGTGAGTTTTTCGAGGAGCGGCAAAAGGCTTGCCACAATCTTGTCGAAATAGGTGCGGTCGTACCTTACCGCGCTTCGCAAACCCTCCAGAACCGGATCATGCACACGCGCCAGCGATAGATATTGCTCCAGCGCCACCACTCGCTTTTCGCGTCCGGTCATGTTGCGGGGAATATTCTTGTCGTTCAGCTTCGCTTCCATCTGGACGATGACCTCCCAAGCCTTCGGCTCGTTCTTGGCGAAGTAATGGCGAGCGTATTCGACAAAGAGGGCGTCAATGTTGATGACGTGACGCTGAATCAGCAAATAATCGGGGCGCTGTCCCAATTCCACGAGGGCGCGGGCGACGATGTTCACGAAGCGCCAGGCAAATTCCCGGAAGGCGGCGCTGTTGCCCTCGCCGGAGAGTTGCCCGGCGATGCGGGACGCCACTTCGGAAATGCGCCCAGCCCGCCCGGCGCGTTTGGCATTCTTCGCCCTATGGAATCACCACTTCCCGCACATCCGACCAGTGGCTTTTTCCTTCGCGGGTCAGGTAGCGCAGGGAATAGTAGAGTTTCTTGCCGCGTTCCTCGGCGGGGAAGGTGCGTTCCCAAGGGTTTTTGGGGAAAGAGTCGTTATGCGTGAGTTGGTCGGGGCTGCTGATGACCGTCGGCGACAGCGACCAGGCGATTTCGATGCGATCCACGCCATACGGTTTCGCGCCCAGATAGCGCACCTTGACCACGCCCGGCTCCTGGGCGCTGATTTCCGCCTTGCTCTCCGGCCCCTTGTCGGGAACGGGGATGGGCGTCGGTTCCCTGTCCGAGACTTTTACGCCCAGTTCCAGTTTTTGCGCGTCAGTCATTTTGCTGTTGTTGCGGATGTATTCCCGCGCGAATTGGCGGATGGCATCGACCGCCGCTTTCCGCTTTTCCTCCTTGTCGAGGCGATTCGCCTGGGTGGGCGTGGTGTGATACGTGGCGCGCGCGGTGACGAAATTGCCCATGACGGTGACGGTCGCGGTGCATTCATTCGCAGGCCAGCCGTAGAGATTCTGAAGGTTGAAGTCGTTGAGTTTTGTCTGCCACAGGGCGATCAATTCGAGGAGTTTTTCCTCCGCTTTCGGAACCCAATCCGAACGTTTCGTGCTCATTTTCTTTCCTTCCCGCGCCGAATCGGCGCAAATACGGATGATAAAGGCGCAATTTCCGCCAGGGATGACGCATTTCCTGACAAGGTTGACGCACTCTGCGCCAAGGTTGAAACACGCCACGCGAAGGATGAAGCACTCCAGGCCAAGGTGACGCACTCCGGGGCAAGGATGAAGCACTCCACAGCAAGGATGAAGCATTCCGCGCCAAGGTTGACGCACGCCGCATCAATATGGAGAGCATCATCTCCCCGGTCTGCGTAAAGTAGCAGGGGAGGGCGGCCTTGTCAAAGGAAGATGACAGGACGGGGCTTGCAAACCTTGCCGATGTATTTGCGCATCGCGTCCGGAATGGCTTGCGCGGCTCGTTTGGCGGCGAGCTTCCGCAGGGTCAGGTGGATGCGGATCAATACAATGCGGATCAATACAGTAGACAAAATCTCGAAGATTTGATAAAAGATCATTCCCTGAACGCGCTGGAGTAAATCATGTCGCTCACAAACGACGAAAAAGCCCAATATGTTGCAGCCATCGCTGCGGTTTGGCCGGTAGACATGCCAAACAACAATGTCAACAACATCAGCGATGAAGTCGCTGGCATTATGGATCAAGTGTTGCAGGCTATCAAGGAGTGTTCTCAAGCTTTTGCTGGTGTCAACATAGTGTTCGCTGTGTTTTATGGCGTGTTTCCGCCATCATCGTGGGCGTCTGTTTTGGTGAATGCGCTCCAAAGTGGTACGAGTGTCACCGCTTGGATTGAGGCTCTGCGTGGAAATGCGGCATACAATGCTTGCGTTGTCACCGCAGCCGCAAATTGGCGGTCTGCCATTGAGTTGGCCTTGATTGGTCTCAGGAAGCAATCGCCAGAAACGCCATGAAGCGCCACAGGATTTCCCTCCTGACACTGTGCGCGCTGCTCGTGGCCTGTAGCGGTTCTGAAACCTCCTACCCTGATCTTTCTGGCCTGCCTCCGGGATGTGTGCAAGCGCATCGTGTGTATGCGGACTATTTGACAAAGCTGGAGAATACCGGAAAGTTTTCGCCAGACCAGATCGCTTGCGAGAGGAAGTATCACGTCATGATGCTGGACGCGCTCCACAATCGAAAATCGTCTCCGAATTCGGGTTACGTTGATGAAGAAACGACCGACAAATTATGTGGCGGTGTGGAGCAGACAGCGCGGGATAGCATGAAGAAGGCGGAGAAGATTCCCAATTTGTCGCAAGAAGAATTTGACGCAGATTGGAAAAACGCAGTATGCCAGCCTGCCAGAAGACGATTGGTGGGAATGCCAGAAGCGCCATGAACCGCCACTGGATTTCCCTCCTGACACTTGCGATCAGCGAAGCCGAGACCGGCGCGGCCATGAGGACAAGGGCAAGCGGAAGGATTTCGGGGCGCATGTTGCCGTTCCTCATGGCAAGGTCACACGGCGCGTGACTTCGCCGTGCCGGAAGATGGCCGTCCGCCCGTCGATGGCGTCCAGCCGCCAACCGCTTTCCACGTCGCCCGGATAGAGAATGCGCGGTTCCCCCTTCAGGTCGTCGATGAGCGCGAAATGCGCGCCGCCGCGTACTTCGACATCGACCAGTTCAAAGGGCAATGACGGTTCGCCTTTGTCATTCTCGCTGCCCTTGCTGCCTTCCTCGCCTTCACCAGGCGCTTGCGCGACAGGTTCAGGCGCGGACGGCGGCGACAAGGCGTCGGAAAGTTCGGAGAGACGGATTTCCAGCGCCACAATTCGGTCTTCGAGCGGCGTCAGGTCGGGCAGGGCTTGCCCAGAAGAAAGTTCCAGCGCCGCCATGCGCTCGATCATGTCCTGCCGCAGCGTTTCCTGTTGGGTTTCCAGCGCCTTCAGGTCTGCCGCGTGGCGTTCCGCGTCCAGCACCGGGCGCTTCGCCAGTTCGGACAAGGCAGCGTTCAATTCGATCACGCGATTCTC
>JAISME010000192.1 GCA_031276915.1 Zoogloeaceae bacterium | reverse complement strand
GCCAGGCTGAAAGTCTGGCGATCGCGCGCACAGGGAAGACCCGACAACCGTCTTTTCCACTTCCCGCTCCTGTCCTGTCATGTTCCGCTTCATCATGGCAATCTATAAGCAAGACATGTGCCAGAAACACTCAAATCCCTTAAGCCTTTGATTCCCCTTCCTTACCCATCCTCTCACCCCCACCCCAACAACACGGGAAGTGACAATATTCGTCACCAATGAACCAAAAAATGTCACTTCGCGCGCCCTCGGGAGAACAAAACCACGCAGTGGCAACTCCTCGAAATGACACGGGAACACCTCTCCATCCTTCCGGTCCTCCCGTCTTTCGCTGCCAACCGGTACAAGAAACGGCCCGGAAATCAGGCAATCCCCAATCCCAAAAGACGGCAACGTCAATTATTACTCCTCGCCGAAAATCCAAAGCGCGTTGATAGTTTTTGCTTATCCAATGGATTTAAAGAACTCATTGGCGTTTACCCGGAACACATACGAGAATGGCGTCACTGTCTATTCGGGTGTAGCGGAAACGACAGTGATCAAGTGACCTCAACTGCAGCAGAGAAGCGTGCCCTGGGCGATACAATCGTCCAGGGCATCTTTTTTCGCCGTGGAATCCGGCAGAGCGCGACAAGACAACGTCGTCCTACGCATACGCATTGCTTACCACAAACAGGGAAACGATTTCCGGCGCTGATACACATCCATGTGCAATACCCCCGAAGCCGGGGGTATTGAACTGTTTGTTCCTTGTTGCCGCGTTTTTATTTGTATTTGAAATCGTCGTGGCAAGCCTTGCAGGTTCCGCCGACCTTGCCGAATTGCGCCTTGACCGCGGCACTGTCCCCTGTAGCGGCAATACGCGCCAATTCATTGGCTTCCTTGTTGAAAGCCTGGGCAACTTTGCCCACTTCCTGCGGTTTGCTGAAGAACTCCGGCCTGACGGATGTCTTGACGCCATTCACGGTTTTGTCGGAACCGGCGACATAGAGCGCGCCCATGCCGGAATTGGCGATGGCCTTGATGGTTTCGGCGGCGGCGATGACCTGCGCCTTGTTGTAGGTTCCATCCAGATTGGCCTTGATCTTGCCCATTGACCAGCTCAGATAGCGATAGCCCGCCTGGCGGATCTGAATGGCTTCTTCCGGTTTCAGGGTCTGCTGCGCCAAGGCTGCGCCGGATACCGCGAGCGCGGCAACGAGAGTGATTGTTTTCTTCATGAGTCTGTTCTCCGTTCGTGTTTGATGAGCTCGTTCCAGGAACGAGGATCTACCATTATAGGGCTTGCGCTACTGTCTCGCCAGAGAGGCTATTTCACGCTTTTCAGGCCGGAATACGTCCTGCGACAGTCCAAGGACAATAACGCGGCGGGCACCGCGCCAGAACGCAGCACGCGGGTCAAGCAATGAACAGCGAAGGTTGCCCAGACGCGAAAGGTGTCGGATGAACAGGCGCGGCAGGAAGAAAACGCTAGGACAGCGCCAATTTCCCGGCGGCGTTCCAGACGATGTCGCGTTGCGGCGCATGCACACGTCCGCAGAGCGCGTCACGATGATGACGCTGGAACGGGCTGTCACCGCGCAGGCCATGGTTGCCCGTGAGGTCGAGGATCCGTCCCGTGATCGTGACAACGTTTTCCGTCACGGCGGCCTGGAGTTGCCCGGCCTCGTTTTCCCGCAGGGAGGTTTCTCCCGCGAGTGTGTCGAGCAGGAAACGGTTTTGCAACAGAAGGCCATCAAGACGGCCCACTTCCTGGCGCAAGGTGGAAAGCGTGGCGAGTGGCGCGCCGAGGTTCGTAGGCGCAGTGTGTTTTAGCCAGTCTATGAAAGCGTCGCGCGCGGCTTGCGCGACGCCGTCGTACAACGCCGCCACCAGTGCTGAATTGACGCGCTGAAAGGCGAGGGTGTCCGCAGCTTCTGGCGCGGGCGGTTGGGGGGAGGGGAAAACGTCAACAGCATGCTCCTGTGGCGTCAGCACATCCTCGAAAACCACCGTGTGGCTGCCTGTCGCTCGCATGCCCAGGTAATCCCAGGTTTCGACAACGCGGATGCCTGGGCTGTCGCGGTGCACGAGCCACGCGCCAACCAGAGGGACTGGATCATCGCTTTTCGCCCAGACGAGCAGCCAGGTTACGCCGTCGATGCCGGATGAGCAGATTTTTTCACCGGAAAGCCGCCAGCCGTCGGGTACGCGCCGCGCCGTGGTCGCGGGCAGGCCGCCGCGAAAGGGTGAACCGGCTTCTGCCTCCGCCCGGAATGAGTTGATGAGCGCGCCAGATTCCAGGGCGTCCCGGTACACCTTGGTGCGCAAGGCGTGCGCCCATCCGGATTTTCCCAACAGGATGCGATGGTGGATGTATTGCATGGTAACGAGGAGCGCTGTCGAAGGCTCGCCTTTCGCCACCGCGCCCACTACGTGACGCAGCGCGACAAGGGGTAATCCCGGGCCGCCGAACTCGGCGGGCACGGCCAGTCCGAGCAGGCCGTGCGTATGCAGCAGCGACAGATTGGCGCGCGGCAACTCCCCGGTACGATCGTAATGCGTCGCCGTTTTCGCCAATTCTTGGGTGACGCGAGGCAGCAGTTGGTCCAGATCCGGAATTTCTCCGGTTTTGGAAGCGCTGGAAGCAGGCGTGTCGGCGCTAGTTACGGAGGTCGACATCATTTTCTCCCTTCACGCGGCCTGGGTGTGCAAACGGTCGTGTTCCGCGGCCTTGGCGCGCACGAGCGGCAGCAGGTCGCGCCCGTACTCAATGGCGTCGTTCAGGGGATCGAAGCCGCGAATGAGCACTTGCCCGATCCCCAGCGCGTAGTACTTGACGATGGCGTCGGCCACCTGATCGGCGGTGCCGACCAGGGCGGTGGAGTTGCTGACGCCGCCCACAAGGTCGGCCACGCCCGTCCAGAAACGCTCGTCGAGCTTGTCGCCGCGTTTGACGAATTCGCGCAGCCGCGCCGC
>JAISME010000167.1 GCA_031276915.1 Zoogloeaceae bacterium | reverse complement strand
CGCAAATGTTCGGCAGCGACCACCCCGCGCCCTTCATGACCTTCACCTTTGCCGTCAAGGAAGAGTGGAAAACCCGTGTGCCGGAAGTCGTGCACGAAGATGGCACTTCCCGCGCCCAGATTTTGCGGCGCGAATTCAACCCGCGTTATTACGATTTGATGCGGGAACTGGAAAGACTCACCGGTAACGGCGTCGTCCTCAATACCTCACTCAACCGGCGCGGCGAACCGATGATCTGCTCGCCAATTGACGCGCTCGAGATGTTCCATGGCTCGGACCTCCAGTATCTGGTGATGGAGGATGTGCTGGTGACAAAGGGATCGAACTAGGCGGAGCGCATGGCGCGGCCCCGATTTCCAACCTGGCGCGGGCCGCGCGCGACGGCGCGTCGCGGGGCGAAACCTCCAGGCTTTCGCCGGAACGGCGTCGCCATTCCCCGGGACCTACCAGCTCTGGCCCAGACCCAGGCGGTTCAGGATTTCGTGGCGCAGGTCCGCGAGCATCGCGTCGCCGCGATGGCGCGGGTAAGGACGGTCAACAGTGAATTCCGCCACGATCCTGGCTGGACGCGGACTGAAAATGACCACACGCCGGGAAAGGAACAGGGCTTCCTCGATATCGTGCGTGACAAGCAACACCGAAAACCCGTTCTTCTGCCACAGGGAGACGAGTTCGCTCTGCATTTCCAGCCGGGTGAGCGAATCGAGCTTGCCCAGAGGCTCGTCCAGAATCAGGAGTTTCGGATTGTTCACCAGGGCGCGGGCAAGCGCCACCCGCTGGGCCATGCCGCCAGAAAGCTGATGCGGCCAGGATTTGGCGAAGGCTTCCAGCCCCACCTTGCGCAGGGCCTCGTCCACGCGCGCCTTTTCCCGTTTCAGCACGCCCTGCGCTTCCAGTCCCAGCGCGACGTTGTCCCAAACGTTGCGCCAGGGGAAAAGCGTCGGATCCTGGAACACGACAATGCGCGAGGGATCGGGCGCCGTGATTGGGCGTTCGTCCTGGGTGATGCTTCCCGCATCGGCCGGCTCCAGCCCGGCAACAAGGCGCAGGAGTGTCGATTTTCCGCAACCGCTGGGCCCCAGAAGCGCCACGAATTCGCCAGGCGCAATCTCGAGGCTCACGTCCTCCAGAACCTCCAGGCGTTCCCCGGATGAAGTGTCGAAGCCGTGGCTGACGCGCTCGACACTGATGCGGGACGCGGTGGACACACCCTTGTCGCGCGCGGAAGAGGCGTGTGGCGCAGCTTCGGCGATCACCATTGCACGGTTCCCTTCTGCCAGACAAGCACGCGGTCACGCACGGCGAACAGGAGTGAAATGAGGCTGGAGAAGATGATCGTCATCACGATCAGGGCCGCATACATGTTGACGTAATCAGCATAGCCCTGCGCCCAGGTCAGGTACCAGCCGAGGCCGGATTTCACGCCCATCATTTCCGCGACGATCAGCACCACGAAGGAAGCGCCCAGACCCATGAACAGTCCCACGAACACCTGCGGCAAGGCGGCCGGAATGGCGACACGGGCGATCAGGAAAAACCGAGAAGCGCCCAGTGTGCGCGCCACATCGTAATAAGCCTTGTTGACGCCGGCGACACCCGACCAGGAGAGGATCGCCACCGGGAAACCCGTCGCGAGCGCGATCAGGAAAACGGACGCGGAATGGCTGGACGGGAAAAAGAAGAAGGCAATCGGCAAAAGCGCCGTGGGTGGCAACGGGCCGACAAGGCGCAGGATCGGGTGCACCCAGTAGTTGATACGGCGCGACCAGCCAATGGAAACCCCAACCGTAAACCCGACGGTTGTTCCCCAGAGAATGCCTTCCAGGAGGAGTTTTACGGAATTCCAGGCGCTATCGGCAAGCCGGGCATGATTGTTGATGTAGGCGTCGATGAGACTGGAAGGCGGCGCGAAAAAGGGTGGCTCCAGAACGCCGGTCTTGGCGGCCAGAATTTCCCATACGGCGAGCAGCAAGGCGGAAACGACAAGCCAGGGAAGGCTGTAGCGGAAAAAGCCGATGCCCCGCGCGACGGGACGCGGCCATGTCCGGAAACTGGCCGCGATGGACAGGAACAGCCAAAGCGCGGCGACCACGGCGGCGGCAACGCCAAATTCACGGGTGTAGGGCCAGTCATCGGAAAACCCGGCGCCCTTGTCCGGGATGCCAAGAGTGACCGCCGCGAGCGCGCCCCAGGCCAGAACAGCCCAAAGACCCGGCCAGTATGCCTTGAAACGGCGTGTCTTCTCGTTGTTCAGCAGGGGTTTCGGGACAGCGGCGGACACGCCCCCCTGTGTTGGCGCATCCGGCAAATCCCGGGATTCCGGGAGATCGACAATGATCGCATTGTGGTCGAGTACGGCGGTGGTGTTCATCGTCCAGCATTCCTTTCCGTGTCAAGACGCGGCGGGCAATTCCATGTCCGGTATGAAGGGAACAAATTCACAGGATCTTGTAGAAGACGTGATCGGCATATTTTCTTGGATCCGTTCCCGCCTTCAACACACCCAAGTCCTTGAAATCCTGCGCGAAGAAGGCAATTTCGTCGCGCAGGTCGACACCAATCGGGTGATGATGCAGATTGAGTTTCTTGTAAAGCGCCGTCAAGTCGTCCAGGGCAATGTTGGTGGTGTAGTTGAGGAAAATCCTGGCGGCTTCGGGTATGTGCGTGGACGTCCAGTCGTAGGCTTCTATCAGGGATTTTGCCAGGGCCGCCACGACCGGGCGCCGTTCCCGCACGAGCTTGCCGCCAACGCCGATCACGCAGCAGGTCTTGTCGTGATACTGGCCGCTGATGTTGGTCGCCAGCTCCACGAACGCACCCTTGGAATCTCTCTCGATGGTGAAGAGCAGGGGATCGTAGTCGGCGATGGCCTGGACTTCCCCCTTGCTCGCCGCCAGGCTCAAGAGACTCCCCTGATAGACGCGCCAGGTGACATCGCGCTCGGGATCGATGCCATTCTTTTGCAGGAACACGCTGAAGAAATGCCGCGCGGGCGAATCCATGCCCTGCACACCGATGGATTTTCCCTTCAGGTCGGCAAGTTTCGTGACCTTGGCGGGCTTATAGCCCAGGAGCCGCACGCAGCCGCCATGCAGTCCCGCGACAATCTTTACGTCGAATCCGGATTCCAGCGGTTTCAACCAGCGGTGGATCATGCCAACCGCCGCGTCCGCCTTGCCTGTGGCAAGCGATTCCAGCAAACTGTCGGTCGATCCCGCATAGTTGGTGAGCGTGACGTCAAGCCCATTCCTGGCAAAAATCCCGGTGTCCTTCGCGACAGCGACCGGCGTAAGGCAAAAGGAAGTCTGGTTCCAGGCAAAATTCAGGGGGACAGGTTTCGCCGCCTGCGCCCAGGCGTTGCCACCGCCAAACCCCAAGGCCGCGAATGGCGTGACCAGGGCGGCCGCACCCGCCGTCTTCAGGAAACCACGCCGACCGGTGTCGACGAACCCGGCAACGTTTCGATCGTGCTTGCTTGTCATGATGTTCTCCAGAACGTGGAAACTGGTGTGCCCTATAGGTTAACAAGGGATTCCATAGGGAAGAAAGAATATAAATTCATATTCATAGAACCATTGTGAATGTCCATGGTGAAAGGCAGGGACAACCTCCCCCTGCACCACGTTCCAGACGATTCAATCCAGGGTTTCTGCCGACTGTTGCCCTGTATTCGGGGGAGCGACGAACACCGGCGCCAGCCCGATTGCCTGGCGCGCCGGCTCAGGCGGGCAACACGACAGGCGGATCGTGGCGCAGGTCAACGCGCAGCGGAAGGCCGAAGATTCCTGGCAGCGCCGGGTTCGCAAGCACGGCTTCCGGTGGACCGAAGGCACGGATGACGCCGTTCTGCATCAGGCAAAGCCGATCGCAATGGCGGGCGGCGAGATTGAGATCGTGCAGGGCGAGGATGACGCCACAATCCACGCCGGCCCGCGTTTCGTCCGCGTGGCGGCGCAACGCGACCATGATGCCTTGCTGGAAGCGGAGATCGAGGCTGGCGACGGGCTCGTCAGCCAGGATGAGGCGCGGCGCGCCGGCGAAAACGCGGGCCAGCCAGACCCGTGCCTGTTCACCGCCGGAAAGCCGGTCGATCTTGCGTCCAGCGAAGTGGAGAACATCCATGGTTTCCATGGCGCGCCGGATGGCTGCCTGCCCCTGTTCGCTTTCCCCGTCGCGCCAGGGCAGGCGTCCCAGCGCCACAATGTTCGCCACCGTGAGGGACCAGGCGCTCGCGCAGGACTGCGGCAGGTACCCGATCAGCCGGGCACGGGTTTCCGGCGGCAACTCGGCCAGATTTCGCATTCCCCGGGGCGCGGCGTTGAAACGAACCTGGCCCCGGCAGGGCAAAAGACCGGCCAGGCTTTTCAGGAGGCTCGATTTCCCGGAACCGTTGGGACCGATCACGCCCAGAACCTCGCCGGCTTCGAGCGCCAGGGAGACATCCGCGACACGTCCGGTGACGGAAAGCCGCTCAACTTCGATCAGCGCCATTGTCCGCGTTCCTTCCAGACGAACCAGATGAAGAACGGCGCGCCGACCAGCGAGGTGAGAATGCCCACCTTCAGCTCGCGTCCCGGCGGCAGGAGGCGCACACCGGTATCCGCCGCGGCGACGAGCGTCGCGCCAATCAGGGCCGAAGGGAGCAAAAGGCGCTCGGGACGATTGGAAACAAGCGGACGCGCAAGATGCGGCACCATGAGACCAACGAAACCAATGTTGCCCGCGACCGAGACGGAGGCGCCAACGAGAAGCGCCGCGCCCAGGATGATCCAGCGACTGCCGCGCCGGCAGTCGAGGCCCATGCTTTCCGCGACCGCCTCGCCCAGGCCCAAGGCCGCGAGCAGGCGTCGCTGCCGCCAGAGGATCACACCGCCCAGGCAAAGCGCGGGGAAAAGAAGCGCAAGGTACGGCATTCCCCGGTCCGCGACCGAACCCAGGAGCCAGAACACCAGTTCCTGCATGGCAAAGGGATTGGGTGAGAAATTCAGCACCGTCGCCAGCGCCGCGCCCGCCACGGTGGAAACGGCAAGTCCGGCCAGGATGACCACATCGGCGCGGGAAGAACCGGCAAGCGCCAGCATGGCGCACAGCGTTACCCCCGCGCCGACAAGCCCGGCCAGCGCGGGCGCGAGGACACCCAGTTGTGGAAAGAGGTCGAAATAAAAGACACTCGCCGCTCCCAGCGCGGCCCCCTGGCTTGCGCCGGTAAGGCCAGGATCGGCCAGCGGATTGCGCAGCAAGCCCTGGAGCGCCGCGCCCGCAAGCCCCAGGGAAGCACCGACGGCAAGCGCGAGCAGGACTCGCGGCAGACGGATTTCCCCCATCACGAGCGCGGCGGCGGTTGTCCGCCCGGCGAGCCAATCCCGCAATCCTTCCGCGACGGGTGTTGCCGGGGAAGCGCCAACAGCAAGCGCGCAGGCGGTTACAGCCAGCAGGACAAGAACGAGACCGGGAAGGATGGCGCGGGAGGTCACATGCGTTCCCGCCATGCGCGCAGCAGGCGAATCGTTTCCCATGTCCAGGGGCCGGGACATTGCCATGGCCAGGTATCCATGTGAAAGCGCCATCCGGCGGGCAGGAGTCGCCGCCAGAGCGGATGCGCGATCAACAGGCTGGACTGAGCCGCGCCTTTCGGGGCCGCCCACAGGACGGCGTCGGGCGGATCGGCGGCGATCTTTTCCAGATCGACGCGGGAATAGCCCGGCGTCGTGACGTAATTGCGCCATCCGGCGTGGGTCAGCATGGCGTCCTCCAGCGTGTCGCGCCCGGTGCCGACGCCATTGGGGCTCAGGAGCAGAAGACGCCGCGTTGTTTCCATCCGCGCAGGCAACGGACGCGCGGGCAGGCGCGCGGCGGGAATCCCGAGGAGGGCGAAAAGGCGACGTTCATGGGCGTCGACTTCGGCAAGTGTCCGGGGAAGCGACAGGACCTCGACCCGAAGGCCAAGACGTTCCAGATAGGCGCGCAAGAGCAGCGCGTTGTACGCGCCGACCAGGACGAGATCCGGCTGCAAGCGCAGGATTTGTTCAGGATCATTGGCATGCACCGGCCAATCCGCCAGATCAACCGCCGCCATCCCGGCGTCGGCGAAATTCCTGTGCATGGGCGAAAGCGCCGCTATCCGCGCCCGGGACACATAACGGGCAAGCAACCAGTCCGTGCACAAATCGAGGGAAACGATACGCGAGGGCGCCGGTCCCGGAGACGGTGATTTTTCCATATCGCTTGCCGCCCAAAGGCTTCCGGGAATGATGGCGAAGACCAGGAAAAAGAAAGCCGTCCGCAGGACAATTCCTGTCCGCGAGACCATGGCGCGGACTTGCAAACAACATTTACCATCCTTATCCTGGTCTTCCTGGCCTGCAAAACGGCGCAAGTCCCGCCGCCTTCTGCCGAAGTCAACGCGCTGCAGGATACCGGGAACAGCGCCAAGGCGGAATCCTTCGAGCAATCCTCGCGGGGAAAACCGGAATGGGACATCGTCAATCATCGCTTTTCTGGTTTGTTGGCAGCAACGGCAAACCCAATTCCTTGAGAAAGGCATTGTGTTTTTCCGTCTTTTCCCGGATGCTCTGCTCCAGCGCTTGCAGTGTGTCATTGACCGCCTTCAAATCGATTTCCTCCTCCGCCCGCGCCGTGCTGACGTAGCGGGAAATGTTCAGGTTGAAATCATTCTTTTCGATTTCTTCCATGCTGACCCGCCGCGAATAACGCGCTTCTTCCTTGCGATGCTGGTAGGTGTTGACGATCTTGTCAATATCTTCCGGTCGCAGGCGGTTCTGGCGTTTGCCTTTCTCGAAATGCTCGGCGGCATTGATGAACAGCACGTCATCGTGTGTTTTGCATTTTTTCAGCGCCAGGATGCACACGGGAATACCCGTGGAATAGAAGAGATTCGCGGGCAGGCCGATGATGGCGTCGATGTGCCCATCCTTGAGCAGCTTGGCGCGGATGCGCGCCTCCGCGCCGCCGCGAAACAACACGCCGTGCGGCAGGATGAGGGCCATTACGCCGTCTTGCTTCAGGAAATGAAAACCGTGCAGCAAAAAGGCAAAATCAGCGGCGGACCTTGGCGCCAAACCGTAATTCTTGAAACGCGCGTCTTCGCCCAGCGCATCGGTCGGCGCCCAGCGGTAGCTGAAGGGCGGATTGGCGACGATGGCGTCAAACCTTGGCATCCGGGCGGGATTGGTCTCGCGCAGCATGTCCCAATCATTCTCCAGTGTATCGCCGTGGAAAATCTCGAACTCCGAATCCTTCACGCCGTGCAGCAGCATGTTCATGCGCGCCAGGTTGTAGGTGGTGATGTTCTTTTCCTGCCCGTAAATCTTGCCGATGCCATGCCCTCCCATGCGGTGGCGCACATTGAGCAGCAGGGAGCCGGAGCCGCAGGCAAA
>JAISME010000150.1 GCA_031276915.1 Zoogloeaceae bacterium | reverse complement strand
AATGCCAATCGTTATGTAATAAGGAATCATGCCACCTCGCGTTGCACCATGTACTGCTCGTCATTCACCGCCTTCCGCATATCCTGACCACCACCGCTTGAAGTCAAGGAACCATCCGGATCGGTTGCCGTCACCGTAGGAGGGAGACAGCTTGCCGACATCACCATTTTCCGATCCCGCGAATAGACTGGTACGCAAGTTGCTAAAGGACTTGCGTCCTTTTCCAGGAAAAGCCATGAAACACAGGTTCGTTCTATTGGGCGCGTTTTTCCTTGTCGCCTGCGCCACGACGCCGCCAACCAGCGTGCACCAGCCCATGACCGCGCGCCCCGAATACCGGGAAGCGCAGCGTCCCGCCAGTGGCGGCATCTACCAGGACGCCTCGGTTCGGCCCCTGTTCGAAGACCGGCGCGCCCGTCACGTGGGGGATATCCTGACGGTCAATATCGTGGAACGCAACAACGCCTCTGCCCAGTCGGCAAGCGCCGCCAACCGGTCGGGAGAGGTATCCATGGGCGTCCACGGACTGAGCCATTACCCGTTCAATAATCTCAGCGTCCTGCGCAAGCTGGACGGCATCGACCTCGGCGCCAAGAGCGGCAATGACTTTTCGGGAAGCGGCAACGTCAACAACACCAACGTCTTTTCCGGCACCATCACCGTGACCGTGATCGAGGTCTATCCAAACGGCAACCTGCTGGTTTCCGGTGAAAAGCAGGTTTCAGTCGGCCAGCAGCAGGAATTCATCCGTCTTTCCGGTGTTGTCAATCCTCGCGATATCCGGAGCGAAACCTCCAGCGTGGATTCCTCGCGCGTTGCCGACGCCCGCATCGAATACAAGGCCACTGGCTACATCAGCGAGGCGCAGATCATGGGCTGGCTGGCGCGCTTCTTCCTTTCTGTCATGCCATTCTGACCGGAGCCGGAAACATGCGATTCTCCCAACCATCACGCCGCATCCCCACACGACGCGCGCGGGCGGCAATTCTGGCCGCCTGTCTTGCGAGTTTTGCCGCGTCCATGCCGGGTTTTGCCGAGCGCGTCAAGGACCTGGCCAGCGTCCAGGGTGTACGCGACAACCAGTTGGTGGGCTACGGCCTCGTCGTGGGGCTGGACAACAGCGGCGACCAGACAACGCAGACACCCTTCACCTCGCAATCCGTTCTCAACATGTTGGCCCAGATGGGCGTCAACCTGCCGATGGAGCAGGTGCGGAGCATCCAGTTGAAGAATGTGGCCGCCGTGATGGTAACGGCCATGCATCCACCCTTTGCCCGACCAGGACAGACCATCGATGTGACCGTTTCCTCCATCGGCAACGCCAAAAGCCTCAGGGGCGGCACCCTGCTGATGACGCCGCTCAAGGGTGCGGATGGCGCAGTCTACGCAATGGCGCAGGGAAGCGTGGTGGTCGCGGGCGCGGGCGCAAGCGCACCGGGCGCGCAAGTGCAGATCAATCACCTTTCCGCCGGACGCATTCCGTCCGGCGCCACGGTGGAGCGCGCTGTTCCCACCAGGCTTGGAAACGGTCCCTATGTGGTATACGAACTCCACACCGCTGATTTCGACATGGCCAGCCGCATGGTGAAGGCCATCAACCGCATCCTGGGCAATGGCGTTGCGCAGGCGCTCGACAGCCGCCAGATTCGCGTTACCGCGCCCGAATATCCCGATACCCGTGTCGCCTTCATGGGGCGCCTGGAAAACATCGAGGTCGACGCCATCAAACCCTCGCCCAAGGTCGTGATGAATCCCCGCACCGGCTCGGTGGTGATGAACCAGCGCGTCACCATCGAAGCCTGCGCCATTTCGCACGGCAACCTCTCGGTGACCGTCGGCAGCGATTTTGCCGGCAGCCAGGCCGCCGTCCGACTGGGAACGGACGGCATCAACCTCCTGAACCTGCAAGCGGGCGTCAACCTTGCGGATGTGGTAAAAGCCCTCAATTCCCTCGGCGCGAACCCACAGGATCTACTGGCGATCCTCCAGGCCATGAAGGCGGCGGGCGCGCTGCGGGCCGATCTGGAGATCATCTGATGGCGATCAAACCCGTCGCCCCCATCGCGGACAATACGCTGGCGAGTGACGTCAAGAGTGCGCAGTCCCTGCGGTCGCGCATGAAAACCGACCAGGCGGCGGGCATCAGGGCGGCGGCGCAAGAATTCGAGGCCATGTTCCTGCAAATGGTCATGAAATCCATGCGTGAAACCACGAGCCAGGACGGTTTCCTGGACAGCGACGCCAGCCGGTTTTTCACAGGCATGCTGGACGAACAGATGGCCAAGAATCTTTCCCGGACAGGCCAGATCGGACTTGCGGAAATGCTGGAAGCGCAATTGACACGACAATTCGGCCTTCAGGCCGGGACGATGGAAACCCAGGAAGACACAGGCGCGGCAGCCGTTGGAGTGACACGTTTTCCCACATTTTCCGCCGAAACCCGCCACCGCCCGCCACCCGACCTCCCGGCAACAGCCGGCATGGCGACATGGCGCGCCGCACTGGAGCGAAGCACCCCGGCGCAAAATACCGAACCCGCCGCCTTCGATTCCCCGCGCGACTTCGTCACGACGCTCTGGCCGCACGCTGTCGAGGCCAGCCGCGACACCGGCATCCCACCGCAATTCCTGATTGCGCACGCGGCGCTGGAATCCGGTTGGGGTAGACGCAACATCCCGCACGAGGACGGCAGTCCCACCCATAACCTGTTCGGCATCAAGGCGGGAGAAAGCTGGCAAGGGAAAAGCGCGGAGGTCGCCACCACGGAATACACAGATGGCGTCGCCAGAAACGAACGCGCGCGCTTTCGCGCCTATGATTCCTATGCCAGCGCCTTCCGCGACTATGCCCGTCTGCTGCGCGACAACCCTCGCTACGGCGGCGTGATCGGGTCGCAGGACGGCACGGAATTCGCCCGCCGACTGCAACAGGCAGGCTACGCCACCGACCCGAAATACGCCGAAAAACTTGCCGCCATCATTAATGGTCCGACGCTGCGGGAGGCGCTGATTGGGTAAAGCCAGCGCGTGATCGACTTGCCGTGACCGGCCTGGAAAATTTCCAGATCCGGACAGGAAAAGCCAATATCATACGCCCTGTCTCAGGCTTGCCGTAATGAACGGATCAAGATCGCCATCCAGCACGGCCTGGGTGTTGCCGGTTTCGTGACCGGTGCGCAGGTCCTTGATACGCGATTGATCGAGCACGTAGGAACGGATCTGGCGCCCCCATCCGATGTCGGATTTCGCCGCTTCGAGCTTTTGCTGTTCCTCCTGCTGCTTGCGGAGCTCGTGTTCATAGAGGCGCGCGCGCAGCATGTGCCAGGCTTCTTCCCGGTTCCTGTGCTGCGAGCGGTCATTCTGGCATTGCACGACAATGCCTGTTGGGACGTGCGTCATACGGATGGCGGAATCGGTCTTGTTGATGTGCTGGCCGCCCGCGCCGGAAGCCCGGAAGGTATCCACCCGCACATCCGCCGGATTGATCTCGATTTCGATGGAGTCATCGACCTCCGGATAGACAAACACCGAGGAGAAACTCGTGTGGCGCTTGGCGTTGGCATCGAACGGCGATTTCCGCACGAGACGGTGAATGCCGGTTTCCGTACGCAGCGTGCCATAGGCATAGTCCCCCGAAAACTTGATGGTCGCGCTCTTGACGCCCGCCACATCGCCCTTCGATTCCTCCATCATCTCGATGCCGAAGCCTTTTTTTTCCCCGAATTTCAGGTACATGCGCAGGAGCATGGCGGCCCAGTCCTGCGCCTCGGTACCGCCCGCGCCGGCCTGGATCTCCAGGAAACAGTGATTGGGGTCCTGCGGATTATTGAACATGCGGCGAAACTCCAGCGCCGCCACTTTCCCTTCCAGCGCCTCGACATCAGCTCCGACGCTATCGAGGGTCGTGTCATCGTCCTCCGCGCGCGCCATGTCGAAAAGCTCGCGGGCATCCCTGATGCCTGCGTCGATGCTTTCGAGAACCAGCACCACGTTTTCCAGCACGCGCTTTTCCCGCCCCAGATCCTGCGCCCGCCCGGGATCGTCCCAGACTTTCGGATCTTCCAGTTCCAGATTGACAACGATCAAGCGTTCATACTTCGCATCGCAGTCAAAGATACCTCCGGAGCAACGCGGCGCGCGCCGCAAGGTCTTTCATGTGATTTTCGATGCCATTCAGTTGTTCCGCGTCCATGATGCAAGCTTCCCGGGAAAAAACGAGCATTATATGCCCCGGCGACTTCGTTGGCTTCATTGACAGTCAGGGGACAGGGATGGAGAATCAGGGCTTGGTCAGTGATCGTCAATCAGGGAGCAGCGCATTATGACAGATACGCAAAGTGGCGAGGGGTATGCATCCAACCCCATGTTTCAGCAATGGTTTCAGGCGGGTCAGTCGCTGGCGCAGGGATTCGCTTCTTTCTTCCAGCAGATCGCTCCTTCCGAAACGCAGTCCTCCGCCCCGTCTGGCGCGCCCTTTTCGGCCCCGTTTGCTTCTCAGGTGTTTCCTTTCACATCGCAAATCCTTTCCCAGTTTTCCGCGCAAACCGATGAACTGAAAACGTTGCAGGCGGAGTTTCTGTCCCAGCAGGCCCAACTCTGGGAAGCCATGCTGGCGAAAAGCCGGGGAAAAGAGACCGCATTCCGGGTAGAACCGGAACCGGGCGACAAGCGGTTCAATTCACCGGCCTGGTCGGAAAGCCCAATCTCCGACTTCATCCGCCAGAGCTATCTTCTGAACGCCCGCTACGTGAAGGAATTCGTGGAACGCCTGCCAGTCAAGGACCCGCGCGCCAAAGAAAAATTGCGCTTTGCCGCCAGCCAGTACGTTGACGCCATGTCGCCGGCCAACTTCGCCGCGACCAACCCGGAGTTCATCAAGCTGGCGCTGGAAACACAGGGAAAGAGCATCACCAACGGCATCAACAACCTGATCAAGGATCTGGAAAAGGGACGCATTTCCATGACCGACGAATCAGTCTTCGAGGTGGGCCGCAATCTGGCGACGACGCCAGGCGATATTGTGTACGAGAACGAACTGATCCAGTTGGTCCAGTATCACCCGCTGACCGAAAAGGTCGCCAGGCGTCCCATCCTGATCGTGCCGCCGTGCATCAACAAGTACTACATCATGGACCTGCAGAAGGAAAACTCTCTGGTGCGGTTCATGGTGGAACAGGGCAACACGGTCTTTCTGGTTTCCTGGCGGAATCCCGGCGAAGAGCAGGGGCGTCTGGGCTGGGATGACTATCTGGAACAGGGACCACTGACGGCGATCAAGGTTGTCCAGGAAATCTCCCGCCAGAAGGAAATCAATGTGGTCGGTTTTTGTGTCGGCGGCACGCTGGTTTCCTCCGCGCTGGCCGTGCTGGCCGCACGCGGCGAAAAGCCGGCGGTCTCGCTCACGCTGCTTACCACACTTCTGGATTTTTCCGACACGGGTGAAATCAGCCTGTTCATCGACGACCAGTTTCTCGCAAGCAAGGAAGCGACCATTGGCAAGGGCGGGCTCCTGAAAGCGGTTGAATTGCAGAACACCTTCTCGGCGCTGCGCCCGAACGACCTGATCTGGAATTACGTTGCCAACAACTACCTGAAGGGCCTGACGCCGCCGGCGTTCGACCTCCTGTACTGGAATTCCGACTCCACGGGGCTTCCCGGCCCCTTCGCCTGCTGGTATATCCGCAACATGTACCATGAAAACAATCTCAGGATTCCGGGCAAGCTGGAAATGTGCGGCGTCAAGGTCGATCTGGGCAGGCTCGACATGCCTGCGTATCTGCTCGCCGCGAAGGAAGACCACATTGTTCCCTGGCATACGGCTTACCTTTCCACGCGCCTTCTCTCCGGCAAGCTCCGCTTCGTGCTGGGCGCTTCCGGCCATATCGCAGGCGTCATCAACCCGGCTTCCCGGAACAAGCGCAGCTACTGGCGCAACGATGATCTGAGCGCGGATGCGCAGACATGGCTTGCCGCAGCGGAAGAACACCCCGGTAGTTGGTGGAACGACTGGGCAGCCTGGATCAAGGATTTTGCCGATGGCGAGGAAACCGCGCCGAAATCGGCTGGCAGCGCCAAGTATCCGCCCATCGAGGCGGCCCCAGGGCGCTACGTAAAGGAAAGAGCGGTTTAAAGCATGCCGTTTTAAAGCGTTCTCCGCCGAGGACGCGCGCAAACATCTATCATGGAATTGCGCGCGTATTCGTTTTGTCGTATTGACATCAACTTTTACAACAGGAAGGAACATCCATGACACAACGTGTAGCGCTCGTAACCGGCGCAATGGGCGGTCTGGGCACGGCGATCTGCCAGGCCCTGGCGAAGGCCGGTCACAAGGTGGTCGCCGCCTACCATCCCGAATTCGACAAGCCGGAGGCGTGGCTGAAGGAACAGGCCGAGGCCGGTTTTACGAATTTCATCCCCGTGGCGGGTGACGTGGCCGATCTGGCCTCGGTGCAGAAGCTGGCGGCGGAAGCCGAGCAGAAGGCCGGCCCCGTCGATATTCTGGTGAACAACGCCGGCATCACCCGCGACAAGATGTTCAAGGGCATGGAACGCGAACAGTGGGACGCAGTCATCAACACCAATCTTTCCAGCCTGTTCAATGTCACCA
This sequence comes from Zoogloeaceae bacterium, assembly GCA_031276915.1. Classification (GTDB taxonomy): domain Bacteria; phylum Pseudomonadota; class Gammaproteobacteria; order Burkholderiales; family Rhodocyclaceae; genus Azovibrio. The sequence goes on along the minus strand of JAISME010000150.1, from coordinate 310 downwards.
AGCAATTTTCCGCCAAGATGGCCGAGCGCGGCTGGGGGCGCATCATCAATATTTCTTCGGTGAATGGCGTCAAGGGGCAGGCCGGGCAAACCAATTATTCCGCCGCCAAGGCGGGGGTCATCGGGTTCACCAAGGCGCTGGCGCAGGAATTGGCGACCAAGGGCGTGACGGTCAACGCCATCGCGCCGGGCTATGTCGCCACCAAGATGGTCACCGCCATCAAGCCGGAAATCCTGCAAGGCATCATCGATTCCGTGCCGGTGAAGCGGCTGGCCAAGCCGGAAGAAATCGGCTTTGCCGTCGCCTTCCT
>JAISME010000076.1 GCA_031276915.1 Zoogloeaceae bacterium | reverse complement strand
CGGGAAAATCAACTGGCGATGGCCCAAAACTGGCTGACGACGCTCATCTCGCAAGCAGGCGCGTGGCAAGTTCCGTCCGCCGAGGTCACGGAACTCCAGCATCTGGCCACCGTCGCCGAAGCCGCCTTGCGCGTGACGGAAAGCAGCGAGCGAACCAGCGTCGCCAGCGCGCAGTGCAAGGCGGCGTTCGCCGCGCTGGCCGCAAAAATGCGCTTTCTCAAAAACCGTTATTTCCTGGATCCGCCCTTGTCGGATGTAGATTTCATCGCCCTGGGACTCAAACCGAAAAACACGACGCCCTCGCCGATTCCGCCGCCCGCGACGCAAGCAGAGGCGGACATCCGCCTGCCCGGCATCCACACGCTGGTTCCGCGCCTGCGAAACTCATGGATTGCCACGGGCCTTCGGCCCTCGCAATGACGGGAAGAAGGGCGTTCCTGGCGGGGAGAGCCGGGCCGGTCAAACAGTAGAAAATCTAGCCGCTTTGGCCTGCAAGGGGAAGATACAAGGGGCTTCCGGCGGGGCGGGGCGGGGTGGAGGCGGGGGCGTTTCCTGTTCAGGGAGGCGTTCAGGGAGGCGTTCAGGGAGAAGTTCAGGGAGAAGTTCAGGGAGAAGTTCAGGGAGAAGTTCGGGGAGAAGTTCGGGGAGAAGTTCGGGGAGAAAAATAAAATTTATCAAAAAAGAGTTGACTGTTTATAAATAATCGTTATCATTCGTGAAACTGAATCGTAACTGATCCGGCCGGGGTGGGCCTGGCGGATAAGGGGTTTCAGGCTTGGTTCCAAGGTTCCGGGGGGTATTCCTGGGGCTTTTCAAGCTGGCGACGTGGGGTCGCAGCGAACATGGCGGGGGTTCCCGCATTTTTCGTTAAACCGGGCTGGAGGAGTTCTCCGTGGGGGAGAATCCGCAAGGCCAATTATCCGCAAGGAGTATTTTGATGTTGAACAAACTGAAGGCCATGTCGGCCGGGCGGCTCAAGGCCGCGTTGCAATCCGTTGACGTTTCCGCGGTCAAGGGCCGCGCCCTGAAGCGTCGTTTCGAATCCATTCGCGGCAGGAAGCAGGGCGGTTTCACGCTTCTGGAATTGCTGGTCGTGGTCGCCATCCTGGCGGCGATTGCCGGCACCGCCACCATCATGTTGCAGGACACCGACCGCAAGGCCGCCGCCGCCGCGCACGTGGCGATGATGGATGAACTTTCCAAGGGCATCCAGACTTTCGTGGTGCTGAACAAGGGCAAGTATCCTGATGTCTGGGATTCGCTGCTTGTAGTACCCGGCACTGACCTTCCCGCTGATCTCAGCGCGGCCAAGCCGCTCGCGTTGCTCAGTGCTGGCGATCTGGTTGGTGATCCTGTTGAAACCGCCGTTGGTCCTTTGGCGACTGACTGGGCGGCGGCGAGTGGCTATGAGGGATCCATTGGCACCGCCACGATACCTTTGGCCGGAATTAAATCCTTGGTCGAAGCCGGTATCACGCAGGTGCGGCTCATTGGTGAAGGGAATGTAGATGCCGATGCTTGGGGGGCGACGCTTAATTGTACAAACAATGCCGTTCCAAGCAAGAAAGGCGGCACGGGTATCCGGGCGTTGGTTGAGAATGTTGGGAATGACGTGACTCCGCAGAACATTTTCCGAAAAGTGGATGCTAATGGTTGTGGGCTTGAGAAGGCTTTCTCGTTTATCAATACTAGTGGAGCTGATGTCGGAGAAGTCACGGACGATCTCGAAACCGCAGGTCTCAAGGCTTTCATTTGGACAGGCGCTCTGGAGCGTGTTGGCGTACCAACCGAAGTTGCGAGCGAAACTCCTCCTGTACTCGTAGCCTTCGGCGTTGGCCCTGATTCCACGTTATTCGATCCCTCAATCATTGGCGCGCTCTCCAATGTTCCGGTCTATCGCCATGTGGAAAACTGGCAGTACAACCGCTTCCTTGTACTATTTAACGTAGGAAGTGTGACACCTGCTGCTGCTGCTAGCTACACCTTCACCAATCTCTCGTCGAACGGCAAAGCCACCTTCCAGGCCATCATCGATGGCGCGGGCGACACCAAGGATGAAGAACTGGGTGAAGTCGACAACATCCGGGCGACCTGATCGCTTGGTTTGACCGGGGAGGCCGCGGCGGTTTTGGACGCGGCTTCTCCTTCCTCGCTGGCGCGGTTTTGGGGTTTCCTTCCCCGCGTCGGCAGGGCCTCCCTCCTGTTGTTCCCCGAATGCTTTTTCCCCGTCCGCCTGCCCGACGGGAAACCCTGACGACAAGATGACCGAAGAACACGGCTTTACCCTGATCGAGTTGCTCGTGGTCTGCGCGATCCTCGCGGCCTTCTCCTTTCTTACCTGGGGCGCCTACGCGGACGTTGACCGCCGCGCCGAGGATGAACTGGCGCGAACCGCGCTCCTGCGCCTGGCCGACGCCCTGCGCCGCTTCCACAACGACACCGGCTACTGGCCCGGCGAAGGGCCGTTCCGGCTGGAAAATGCCCCGAATTGCCCGCTGCCCGACGGCACGATTGATAGCTCCTCCAGCGACACGGCGGGCCTCATTGACAAGGACTGGCGGCCGACCGGCGCGGCGTTCAAGGATATTGACGAACAACGACGCTGGTTTTGCGCGCCCGCCAATCTGGCGTTGCTCTTTGAGCCGCCGCTCCTGGTCGCGGGCAAGCCGCTCTCCCACCTGCAAAGCTGGAACCCGCAGACGCAACGCGGCTGGCACGGCCCCTATCTGCCGCTTAGTCATCGCCACTGGGCGGATGTCGGCGCAAGCGAACGCATGAACGAAGGCGGCATGGCCAGGGATGTGCCCGCCTTTGCCGCCGGGCCGGGCTTTCCCCCGCTTGGCGATTTTCTCAAGTGGCGCAGCCTGCCCAGCGCGGCGGCAGGCTATGAGGCAAACCGCCACGATTTCAGGAGCCATCCCCGCCCGCTCGCCTTCCTCCTGAAAACGCCCGGCGGCGACACCTTGCCGCGCGTGGTCTACTGGGGCGCGGATGGCCGCTTCGGCGGCACGAACGAGGACGACCCCTGCCTGCCCAACGCCGTCGAACCCGACGGCAAGGACGACCTAGCGTTGTGCCTGTGAGCCGCCCCGGACGGATTTTCCCATTTGATTCCAGATTCGACCCCAAAGGAGTTTGACGATGTGTTTTCCAGAGCATAGAAGATTGAAGACAAGGATGGCGGGAAGCGGCAAGTTTGAGGGCTTGCGCGCTTCGTCTGGCTTTCCCCCTCGCCATGACGATGTGGAAGGATTGTCGCGTGGCTTTGCGCTTCGCCATGACGATGCGAGGGAATTGCCGCGTGGCTGTGCCCCTCTCGATGACAAGCGTTTTGGGGGGTGCGGAAGAAATCGCCGCCCGCTTTCCCGAATCCTCCTCCCGCTGTGCGGATACCTGCGCAGGAAGGGGGAAGGGGCGATGCGCCGCGCCTTTTCCCTTTTTTCCCTTTCCTGCCTGCTGGCTTTCTGTGTTTTTGCCCCCGCGTGGGCGCAGGAAGAGAAGAAGGAAGCCAGTGACCCCGCAGCCGAATACCAGTCGGTCGATCTCGCGGCGCTCGTGCCCGCCTCGCGGATGAAGGAAGGGCAGGGGCGGGCCATCTTCGCGCCGCGAGCGGTGCGCTTCCAGGCCCGGCTCGCGCAAAAACCGAAACCCCAGAAAAGCGACTATCTCAAGGAAGTCATGGGCATGATGGGCATTACGCCGCTCCCCGAAGTGCGCCAGCGGATCGCGCTCGAATACGGGGGCGACAAGCCGCTCGCGGCCTATGTGGAAGTGAAGGTGGCGGCGCGGATCGACAAGGAATTGAAAGTGGGCGACAACCGCACCTTCTATGCCTTCCACGTCTATAACAACCGCTTTGGCCCCGCCTTCGTGATTACCTCGTTTGGCGATTGAGCGACCAGGCGAACTAGGGGACGGAGGAGAAAATGGCACACGCGGACGGCAAGCGGGCCTCGCGCCAGTCTTTCCAGAAGGAAAGCGGCGCGGGCGGCTTCACGCTCATCGAGTTGCTGGTGGTGGTGGCGATCCTTTCCGCCACCGCTTTCGCGGCCTTTGGCCTGATGAGCGAAGACCGCGCCCAGGTGCGCATGGACGATACCCACACGCGCCTCATCCTCCTGCGCCGCGCCATCCTGGGCGTGGAATGGCCCGCCTACGGCGGCGAGCGACGGCTTTCCGGCTTCGTGGCGGATAACGGCAGGTTGCCGGGGAGCATCCTGGATTTGCTGTCGAAACCGGATGCTTTCGGTAAACAGGAAAGCGTTCAAGTGCCGTTTTTGAAGAGTGTGGAACGGGGCGGTGTTGACAGTAATGGTGATGGCACACCTGATCGTTATACCCTGTGCCTCCAGAAGGAAGATATTCCTGATACTGATCTCGTCACGGATGCCTTTCTCATCAAGGGCTACCGAAGCGGCGGTTATCTGAACGGCAGTACACGCAACGGCGAATTCCGCGACGGCTGGGGGAATGTCGCCACGGACGACGCCACGGACGATCAATATTTCGGCTGGAACTGGAAGGACATTCCTGTTCCCGCTGTTGTTGGCGACAGCGATTTTCCCGGCTTCACCATTGCCAGCCTGGGCGCAGACAATTTTTCGGGCGGCGACGACGCGGCAGCGGACCAGACGATGACCCTCGTCGCGGGCGACTGGCAAGTCCCGCTTGCCGGGCTTGAGGTCAAGGTGCGGTCGAACAAGGCGATGACAGCCGATTCGGGAAATTTCAGCGCGGCGCTCCTCGTCTATGAAAACGGGAACGAAAAACCGTGGCGGCAATACCGGACAGACACCTGCAATATCCCGGCGGGGACGGATTCCTGCGCATTGCGTTTCGGGAACGAGATCACATGTAATGGCGAAACGTTGAAGGACGTGAAAATCCCGATGGGACGCCATCTGGTTTTGCTGCTGGACGCAAGAGGAGAGATCACGCCCTACGACGATGATCCCGACCCGGATAAGAAAAAGCATGTCTTCACCCAAGCCGTCTTCTTCCCCGGCGTTGACCGTCCCGGAATTACGCTGGAGATTCGTCAGCCATGAGATTCGGCCCGCCGGAACAGGAAGCGCGCGCGCCGCAAGAAGACAAGGGCGCGAAAGTGGTGTTGTTGCGCAGCGCGCCGGAAAGCGTCGGGGAGGCCGCGCCGCCGGGCGGGCGCGTCTTTGGCCTTGCCGCGCTCGCCTTGTTTGCCCGGCGCGTTTTTTCCCGCCTTGCCGGGATGTTCCGGCCTGGCTTCTTGCTGCTCGCGCAGGATGTGAGCGGCCTTGTCGGCGTGGTCGCGCGTCGGCAGGGCTACCGGCAGTGGCGGTTTTCCGAAATGGCGCATTCCCGGGCGGCGGAATTCCCGCGCGCGCTCGAAGAAGTGCGTTCCAGCCTTGAGGCCGCCGGGGTGAAGCTGCCGCGTCGCGTGCTGATCGCCTCGCGCTTCGTGGTTCCGGCGCGTATCGCGCTGCCGCTTGACCCGGCCAAATCCCGCCCGGCGGCGCAGATGCGCGAAATCGTGCGCTCGGAAATCGAACCCGTCGCGGCGGAATTCGCCACCCTGTGGAGCATCGGCGCGGTGCTGGCCGGGCGCGGCCTGATTACCGCCCACATGCGCGAACAGGTCGTGCTCGAACTGGCGTTGCGGCGCGAACAGGGAAAAGGGCAGGTCTTCTTCGGCCAGCTTGCCTGCGAACTGGGCTTCATTCAACCGCAGGAACTGGAAGCCTCGCTTCACCTGCAAGAAAAACTCCAGATGCTGGAAGCCAACTTCGCCTGCGGCTGGGCGGGCTTTGCCGGGGAAGAAGGCCAGCCGCCAGTCTGGCTGGGCGCGGCGACCGGGCTTTCCACCTGGAACCAGTATGAGGCGACCTGTCGGAAGAATGGCCTGAAACTTGCCGCGCTCCTGCCGCTCATCTGGAGCGCAAGCGAGACGGAAGACAGGGAACGGGCGCGGGAACGCCGCGTCGCGCTGGAAATCCACGGCGAGGAAGTGGTGGCCGTGCTGCGCGAGAAGGGTCGCGTCGTCGCTTCCCGTAACGAGGGGCGCATGGAACGCGCGCTTGCCGCGAACTGGCTCCTGGGCATGGCCAGCGACTGGCGCGCCGACGAGACGCCGGAACTGGAGATCATTTGCCTGGAAGAAGCCGACGCGGCGGCGTTCCTCCCCCTGCTCGAAGACCTGGAACATCAATGGGGCAAGGCTCCCCGCCTGCTTGACCAGGCGCGGGCGCGCCAGGAACTGTTCGCCTTCATGGCCCGCCAGCAGAAACTGCCGCGCCCGCTGCTGCCCGTCATCCGCTTTGGCCTGCCGCGCAAGGCTATCTGGCGGCGGGCGCTCTTCTGGCAGCTTTTCGCGCCCATTCTTGCGCTTTCCGTCGCTGCCGGCGTGGAAATCCAGCAACGCCTCGTCCTGAAGGAGCTTCGGCAACGCTACGCGAAAGTCGAAGTCGAAAACCAGAAACAAAGCCAGACGCGCCAGCAGGAAGGGCAGGCGCTGGCGGAAATCAACGCGGTCAGGAAAAACCTCGATGAAGGCCGCGAGAAAGTGGCCCGGCTGATGCCGGAAGTGGAACGCTTCCACGCCATCGAGGGCATGGCGCGACAACTGCCCAATATCATGCGCATGTTGGCGCGCACGATCAATGACGATGTGGTGCTGGAAGGCGTGCAGAACAGTCGCTCGGCTTCCAGCATCGGCCATGTGCAGGTGATCGGCTGGTCGCCCAGCTACAGCAGCGCCCAGATGTACGCCCAGCAGGTGCAGGAAACCTTCGGGCAGGCTTCCGGGCTGAATTACGTCGTCGCCCAGACTAATGTGAAGGCCGCGCCGGGACGCGACGGCAGCCCCGGCTACCAGGTTTCCTTCTGGCTTGTGCCGACCCAGGAGGAACTTGCCCCGGAAGAACTGGGCGCGGAGATGGAGGAAGACACGCCATGAAATTCCAGAAAATCCTGTCCGCCGTCACGGAAAAATGCCGGGGGCTTTCCAACCTGGAGCGCACCCAGCTTTCCCTGGCGGCCTGTTTCGTCATCGCGCTTTTCTATGGGCTGCTGGGCTGGATGCCGACCCACAAGAAGATTGGCGAAGAGCAATACAAGGCCGCCAAGCAGGCCGCCCGCCTGAAATCGAGCGGCAAGCCGGAACAGACCCTCTCCCGGATTCCCGCCGGTTTCGACATCACCCGCGCCAAGCAGGAACTGGAAACGATCCAGGCTTCGCTCGAAAAACTCGAACGCGAACGCGCCCGTTTCGAGCGCCGCTTCCTGCCGCTTGATGACCTGGAAAGCCTGCAACTGCTCAAATCCGAACTCACGCGCCTGGCGGAAAGCGGCGACATGGAAGTCCTTGCACTGGAACACATCTACGCCCGCGCGGAAGACCGGGAGCGTCCGCCAACGCTCGAACTGCTCAAGGAAGCGAGCCAGAACGCCTACCAGCGCCCGCTGTTGAGCCTCAAGGCCCGCGCCAGCTACCGGGGCCTCATGCAGTTCCTCGACGGGCTGGACACGCTCACCTACGCAGCCGCGCCGGTATGGAGCAACATCGCCGTGAAGACCGGCAAGACGGCGGGCAGCAGCGACTCCCTGAACAATTCCGCGCAGGTAAAACAATGGCTGGAAGTGGAGATACGCCTTGCCGTCTGAAATGATTTCCCCGACCGCCTCGACCGCTTTCTCGCCCTGGGAAGCCTGCCAGGCGCTCCTTGACGCCCTGCCCGGCGCGGACGCTTCCGACCTGCATCTGGCGACGGGGCGTCCGGCGCACTGGCGGCGGCACGGCGAACTGGAAGCCTGCGATGAGCACATCTGGCGCATGGAGGACATGACGGCCGTGGCGACGCAACTCCTCGACCCCTTGCGCCGCCAGAACCTGGAACAGTTCGGCAGCGCCGACCTGGGATACTCCTCCGCGGGCGGTTATCGCTTTCGCGTCAATCTTTTCCGGTCGCTGGGGCGGCTCTCGCTTGTCGCCCGGCACCTGCCGGAACGCTTCGCGGCGCTCTCCGAGCTTCACCTGCCCGCCAGCATCCGCGAACTCGCCTATCTTGCCTCCGGCCTGGTGCTCATCACCGGCATCACCGGCAGCGGCAAGAGCACGACGCTTGCCACCCTGATCCACGAAATCAACACCAACATCGCCGCGCACATCCTCACGATCGAGGATCCGGTCGAATTCGTGCATACGCCGGTAAAAAGCCTCATCAGCCACCGCGAACTGGGCACGGACACGCCGGATTTCGCGCTGGCGGTGCGCGCCGCCATGCGCGAGGACCCGGACGTGATCCTGGTGGGCGAACTGCGCGACACGGAAACCATGCGCGCGGCGCTGGCGGCGGCGGAAACCGGGCATCTGGTCTTTTCCACGCTGCACACCGCCGACGCGGTGGGGGCGACAGAACGCTTCATCGGCGCGTTTCCGGGCGAGGAACAGGATCTGGCGCGGCACCGGCTCTCGCTGGTCTTGAAGGCGGTAGTGGCGCAGCAACTTTTGCCGCGCATCGACATGAAAGGCCGGGCGCCCGCCGTGGAAATCCTGCGCGGCACGCCCGCCGTGATGAACCTGATCGCCACCGGGCGCACCTCGCAACTTTATTCCACGATTGAATCCGGCATGGAACTGGGAATGCAGACCTACGACCAATCCCTGGCGCAACTGGCGCGCGAGCGGCTGGTGAGCCTTGATCTCGTGCGGACGCTCGCCCGCCATGCCGACAGTTTCGACTGGCTGGTGAAGAACGGCGGTCAGAACCCGCCCGGCGCTGCGCCGGGCAACATTCCGGGAAGCGCAACGAGGGGGCGCGCATGAGCAGCGGCTTGAACGAGGCCACGCTGATCCAGGCAGGCTTGCAGGCCGGTCTCTTTGACAACGAGCAGATCGCGCGGCTTCGGCCCCTGGCGCGCGCCCGGCGGCAGGGCCTCATGGAGGCGCTCTCGACGGACCTCAATTTGCCGCAGGCGGCCTTCTACATCGCGCTTGCGCAGGCGCGGGGGCTGCCTTACGCCCACCTCTCGCGCTGGGCGGCGGACGAAACCACCCTCATGCGCCTGCCCGCGACGCTCCTGAAACGCCATCCGATGGCTCCCATGAACGACGAGGCGGGCGTTCCGCACCTGGTCGTCGCCAATCCTGAAGACGCGCTTGGCATCGAGACGGCGCGGCGCGTCATCGGCGCCCTGCCGCTTGCCGTCGCCGAACCGGAGGGGCTTGCCACGCTCCTCTACCGCTTGCGCGGCAGCGAGACCGGCGGTGAGAGCGCCGAGGAAGACCCGGTGCGCCTCTTCGAGAACATCGTGCGCGAAGCCTTCCTGCGTCGCGCCTCGGATATCCACATCGAATCCATCCGCGATGGAACGAGGCTGCGCCTGCGCGTGGATGGGCGGCTGGAGACGATGGGCGCGCCGCTTGCCAAGAACCTGGGCGACGCGCTGCTCTCAAGGGTAAAGGTGCTCTCCGGGCTGGATATTGCCGAGACGCGCGCGCCGCAGGACGGCAGTCTCATCTATGCGGTGCGTGAGCGCGAGGAAGTGGAAATGCGCGTCGCTTCCGTACCGGTCAAGTTTGGCGAACGGATCACGCTTCGGGTGATGAAGAGCGACCCCAACCGCGCGCGGCTCGACAACCTGGGGATGCCGCCCGCGATGGTTATGCGCCTGCGCGAAGCCCTGGGGCATCCGCACGGCATTGTCCTCGTGACCGGCCCCACGGGGAGCGGCAAGAGCACGACGCTTTATTGCGCGCTGCGGGAACTGGATACGGAGGGCCTCAACATCCTCACCGCCGAGGACCCGATCGAGCAGGTGGTGCCCGGCATCTCGCAGGTGCAGGTCAATGCCAAGGTGGGCTTTGCCGATGCGCTGCGCTCCTTCTTGCGCCATGACCCGGATGTGATCCTGGTGGGTGAAATCCGCGACCTGGATACCGCTGACACGGCCCTGAAGGCCGCCAGCACCGGGCATATGGTGCTCTCCACCCTGCACACCAACAGCGCCCCCGGCGCGGTCACAAGGCTCACCGACATCGGCTGCGAACCTTTCATGCTGGGGGCGACCCTGCGCGGCATCCTCGCGCAGCGGCTGGCGCGTATGCTCTGCCCGCATTGCCGGGTCGCCCGCGAGGCCGACGCCCGGAAGAAGAAATGCCTGGGGCAGCCGGAAGACGCGCCGCTTACGCTCTGGGAGGCCGGGGGCTGCCCGCATTGCCTGGGTTCCGGCTACCGGGGGCGAGTCGGCCTCTACGAAGCCTTGTGGGTGGACGCTGATCTTGCCGCCGCCATCTCCGCGCAGGCAGGCGAGCAGGAACTGGCGGCGCTGGCAAAGGATTACCGGCGACTGGTCGACGACGCGCGCGAAAAGGTGCTCGCGGGCCTGACCAGTTTCCAGGAAGTGGAAATGTTCCTGGGAGGCGGCGCATGACGGGTTTTGTCTATCTTTGTCTCGACGCGCAGGGCCGCGACACGCGCGGGCAACTGGAAGCGCCCAGCGAGGCGGAAGCCCGGCGGCGCCTGAAGGAAGCGGGCCTCATGATCCTGCGGCTGGAAGAGGGCCAGCGGGTGGATTGGCGTCATGTCATGAAGCAGGCGTTGTGGATTTTCTCGCAGATGCGCGGCATCGGCACGAAGCACAAGGTGCTCTGCTACCAGCAGATGCAGTTGATGCTGAAGGCGGGCCTCACGCTTTTTGAATCCTTGGGCGTGTGCGCCCGTCTGACGGAAAGCGCCCGGTTCGCGCAGGCGCTGGAGCGCGTCGCCGCCGCCATCCGGCGCGGCAGCAGCGTTTTTGCGGCCTGCGGCGAGGAAAAGCGGGTTTTCGACCGCCTGACGCTGCGCCTGATCGCGGCGGGCGAGACCACCGGCGAACTGGGCGAGGTATTCGGGCGACTGGCGGCGATCCTGGAGCGGCGCGTGGAAGTGCGTCGCCAGTTGATTACGGCGCTCGTCTACCCCGGCTTTGTGCTCTGTACCGCCATTGTCGTGATCTGCTTCCTGGTCATCATCGTCATTCCCCGCTTCGCGGTGTTCCTGAATGGACGCGGCAAGGCGATCCCCTGGGCGGCCCAGACCATGCTCGACATTTCCGACTGGCTCACGCGCTGGGGCTGGCTGATCGCCTCGATCATCGTGGGGAGCATCGTGGCGATTCCCGTTTTGCGCCGTTTTGCTTCCACCCGGTTCGCGGTCGATTTCGCGGCGCTCTACCTGCCGGCGCTGGGCGGCACGTTCACTTCCGCCGCCATGGCGCAGACGACCTGGATCTTCGGCATGTTGGTTCGCAGCCATCTCACGGTGCTCGAAACCCTGCGCATCTGCGCCCAGGTGACGGGAAACGCCGCTTTCGCCAACGCCTTCGCCCAGGCCGCGGAAGACGTGCTGGCAGGCAAGAGCCTCGCCCTGGCCCTGCAACGGCCTGTGCTGCCGGGGCTTGTCCAGCACATGGCCGCCGTGGGCGAGAAGAGCGGCCAGGTGGATACCGTGATGGAATCGCTGGGCCAGTTCTACCAGAAGGATCTGGACGCGCGCGTGAAATTCCTTGCCGCCATGATCGAACCGGCGCTGATCCTGGCCGCCGGCGGCATCGTGGCCTTCGTGTATTTCGCCTTCTTCCAGGCGATGCTGACCGTAAGTACGGGAGGATGATAATGATGGGCAAACGTTTCCTGGCATTCCGCGCCGCGTGTTTTCCCTTGGGAGGGCGAGCCTCTGGCCCGCTGGCGGATGATGGTTTCCTTCTTCCTCCAAGGAACGCGGGGCGTTCGCTCCCTCCCGCAGCGGGGGAGGGGCGGGGCAAGAGGGTACTGATTTTCCCCTTGCGAAGGACCGGACAACGAAGGGCAGGACAAAATTCGCCGGGGCAGGCAAGACGCCCGCGTTCCCGGAAATGGGCGGCGCTCTTTTGCCTCGCGCTTCCCTGTTGCCTTGCCTTCCTCCATCCCGTCTTCGCCCAGGAAGCGCCGTCCCTGCCAGACGAGACGCCGGAAGCCCTGCGGAAGAACCTGGACATCATCCAGCATTACAACAATGAGGTACAGCGGCGTGTTGAGGGGAATCGCAAGCGGAACGCGCCCGCCGCAAGAAGCAACGCCCCGGCGGCGGAAAAAGCGGGCGATGGGGAAAGCCTGGCGCAATCCCTCGCGGAGAAATTCGCGCCGATCACGATTGCGCCGCCCCGGACTTCCATTACGCCTGACGCGCCCGACCGGCTCATTGACGCCATCGAGCGCGACCGCGATCCCTTCGAGGTCTCCCCCCGCCTGCGGGAAGCGGGCAGCCAGCGCGGTCGTCCCGCGCCGACAGACGGCGTGACCCTGAGCCGCGAATTGCGACTCAGGGCGCTGGCGCGCGGCCCGGAAGGCGGCATCGCCCAGATCCAGACAAGGAACGAACTGATCCTCGTCCATGACGGGGATGAGCTGGATGTAAACGGCATTCGCTACACGGTGCACGTGGAAGCGGACGGGCTGGTGCTAAGAGGCGCGGGCGCGCCCCAATTCAGGATGTTGATCCGCTGACAGGAAACAGGAACCCATGAACAGGAAACCCGGACAAACCCCTTGCTTTTTCCTTCTCGCAGGCGCGTTGCTTTTGCCAGCCCTCCCGCGACTATCCATCACGGACGCCCTCGCCGCTCCCAAAGCCGTGCTGCTGGCGGATGCCTCCGGCGTCGATGAAAGGCTCTTTCCCCCGCTCGCCCGTCCGGCGGAGGAGAAACCGAAAAAGGCGGAAACCAGGGAGACGGGCGACAAGGCAAAAGAGACGCCCAAGGCGGGAGCCAAGGCGAAAACGCCAGGGGATTTCTATCTGCGGCAGATTACCCTGGATGAAGCGGCGCAACTCATCTCGCAGATTTCCCGCGCCAGCATCGTGGTGACTTCCAGCGTCTCCAGGAAAGTGGTCTCGCTTTACCTGCGCGATGTGTCGGTAGACGGCATGGTGAAGAACCTGTGCCGCGCCGCCGGGGTCTGGTACCGCTTCGACGCCCAGACCAACACCTACCTCATCATGAGCGCGGCGGAGTACCAGCAGGACATCGCCATCACCCGCGACGACGTGACGCGCACCTATGTGTTGAAGCATCACAACGTGGTGAGCATTGCCAACGCCATCCAGGCCCTGTTCGGGGAGCGGGTGGAACTCATCGAGCCGGTGGAGGAAATGGCGCCCACCGATCTGGGGGGCACATCGCGCACCCAGGGCGGTTCCTCCGGGAATTCATCCGGCAATGCTTCCTACGGCGGTTCCTCCTATGGCGGCGGCAACCGCTCCTATTCCGGCAGCAACCGTTCTTCCACATCCCGTGAGGGCGTCACCCGCCGTTCCAGCGGCGGCAGCGGTTCCCAGCAGAGCGACCCGCGCCGGGAACTGAACCAGATTTCCCAAACCGGGCTGGAAGCCTCGTTGAGCGCCAGCGAGGACGAACAGGCGGCAAGCCAGACCGGGGGCGGCAGGCCGGACAGCAGCCGGACGGAAAACATTTCTGCCGCCGAAGTGATGCGCGCCGTGTCGCGGCAGGGCGCGCCGATCCACCTTACCTATAATCTCCTGCACAATCTTCTTCTGGTGCGCACCGGCGACGAGGTGGCCCTGAAAGACATCGAGACGCTGATCCAGGAAATGGACCGCCCGCCCCGGCAGGTTCTGCTGGAAATGAAGATCATGGAAGTGGAGCTGGGGAACGACTTCCATTCCATCTTCGATATTGGCCTGAGCGGCAAGGGCGCTTCCGGGGGGCCGCTGGAACTGGGCGTAGGCTCTGCCTCCGGCGTCCTCCCGGATGGAACCTATCCCAGGAACGTGACCTCGTTTGGCAATTTCGCGCTGGAGAGTTCCACATTCGCCTGGCAGTTCGTCAGCGACCGGTTGCGCGCGCGCCTGCAATTGCTGGAGGCCGAAAACCGGGTGAATGTGCTTGCCACGCCCATGGTCGTCGCCGCCAACAACCAGATTGCCCGGCTCTTCATCGGCAATGAGCAGACGCTGGTGACCGGCGCGAGCGCCGACACCGTGACCGGCACCACGGGCGCCACCTCGAATTTCATCAATGTCAACACGGAGCTTCGGAATGTCGGCCAGACCCTGGTCATCCTGCCGCGCATCAACGCCGACCGTTCCGTGACGCTGACCATCGACCAGGACAATTCCCGCATCCTGCCCAATTCGACAACGCTGCCCATGGCGCTGCCGGACGGCACGGTCTACCGCTTTCCCATCGACACGGTGAATACCGCCAACCTGCAAGTCACCGCCCATGCGCGGGACGGTCTCACGGTGGCGGTGGGCGGCATGATCAGCCAGCGCGTGGCGGATGGCGAGGACAAGGTGCCGCTGTTGGGCGACATGCCGGTTTTGGGCAACCTCTTCAAGCGCACGGTGAAGGAAAACTCGCGCAGCCAGATCGTGCTCCTCATCACGCCCTGGGTGCTGGAAAGCCCGGAAGAAAGCGACGCGCTGGCGCGCAAGAAGGAAAATGAGGCGCGCGAACTGCACGGCGCGCGGCGACCACATACCGGAATCTTCGAGGAAGCGCCCGCGCAAGGCTATTCCAGCCCGCTCCTCGACATCCTCAATCCCGCCCCGAAAAAACCATGATGGAGAATGCCATGACATCCGTTCCTGCCCCTGTCCTTGCCGCCATTCCCCCTGCCCTGAAGGCCGGAACGCCTCTCCCGCCTGAAGCCGTCGCCGCAGAAAAGATAAGCGGCATCCTGCTTGGCAAGGCGGAAGCCGCGCGGCTCTCGCTTGCCTGTCTTATCGCGGGCGGGCATCTGTTGATCGAGGATTTGCCAGGCATGGGGAAAACCCTGCTCGCGCACACGCTCGCCCGCGTCGCGGGGCTTTCCTTCAACCGGGTGCAATTCACGAACGACATGCTGCCCGGCGACCTGACCGGCGCGCCAATCTATAACAGGGATTCCGGCGAATTCGTCTTCCACCCCGGCCCTCTCTTCACCCAGGTGCTGTTGGCCGACGAGATCAACCGCGCCTCGCCCAAGACCCAATCGGCGCTCCTGGAGGCCATGGAGGAAAAACAGGTGTCGAGCGATGGGGTGAGCCGCCCGTTGCCGCGCCCCTTTTTCGTCATTGCCACGCAAAACCCGGTCGACCAGACTTCCACCCATCCGCTGCCGGAAGCCCAACTGGATCGCTTCCTGATGCGCATCTCGCTGGGCTACCCGGACAGCGCGGCGGAACTGGAAATCTTGCGCGGCGAAGACCGCAGGCTCCTGCTCGAACAGACTCCCCCGGTCATGGATGCCGCCGCGCTGCTCGAATTGCAGGGTCGAGCGCGCGCGATCCACGCTTCCGAGGCGCTTTTGGCCTACCTGCGCGCCCTTGCCGAACACACCCGGCACGGCGCGGGTTTCGCCTACGGCCTTTCCCCGCGCGGCACACAGGCGCTCCTGGCCGCCGCCCGCGCCTGGGCCTTGCTTTCCGGGCGCGACCATGCGCTTCCCGCCGACGTGCAGGCCGTCTTCCCCGCCGTGGTCATTCATCGCCTGGGGCTTGTCCGCGACGCCCGCGAAGCCGCCCCCGTTGCCCGCGAGCTTCTCGCCGCCGTGCCGCTGCCCTGATGGCTGAAGACAGGGAACGGTCGATTTGACAAAAGGGAAAACCAGCATGAATCCAGTGTTTGCGGCAGATTCCAGGGTATGGCCTTCGCGGATTTTGCGCGCCTGTCTCTTGTCTTTCGCCATCCTGCTTGCGGCCTGCTCGGAGCCGCCGGAAGCATCCGGGACGCTGGCGCGTTTGGGCGCGCAAAGGATAGACGACTATCTGGCGGATACGCCGGGTTCTGAAAAAAGCGTTGCCCGTCTTTGCGCCAACATTCCCGCCTATCGTCATGACGAATGCAGAATCCTGTTCCACGACGCGCTCCAGTCGGAATTCTTCCGGCGGGGTTTGCAGGAAATCCTGTCGGACACCTATTCGCCGCAGGAAATGGAGGCGCTGGTCATCCTGGGCAACATCGTCAGCCTGCGCAAGGATATACAAGGCAAGATGGCGCGCGTCACCCAGGAGGAAGTTGCGTTCCAGGAAATAATGATGTCAAGAAACATCGAAGACCTGGCGGCGGCGAATTATACCGACTCGGTCACGGATCGCCTGATACAGCGGAGCGCGCGGGGTTTGCTGGCGGAGCATTATCTCCCGGAAAGGGCGGCGCTGATCCAGTCGGAAGCCTATCGCCAGAAAATGACGGAAATTCTGGAGGCGGCGCTGTCGCCGCAGGAAATGGAAGATCTGGAACGTTATTTCGCGCTCCAGGAGCGACCAGAGTGGGCGACGGAACGCGCCGCCATCAACAGGAAAAAAGAACAGGAAACCCCGTTGATCCTTGACCTGATGGCGCAAGCGGTCAACGCCGAGCTGGAAAACCGGGGGATGCGCCGTCTTGACCAGTAAGCGCGCAAACGCCGGATGGCGATCACATGTCTGGAAGAGGAAAAGAATGGAGGCCACGATGAACCTGTTGGAACCGGAAGCCCGCGAAGCCGCCAGTGGCTTTGCCGTTCCCGCGCCGGGCGCTTTGCGCCCGCAAATCTTCCTCTCTTCTGTCCGGCCCACGGCGGCGGGCCTCTTCTGGCTGCTCGCGGCGCTGGCCCTCTTGGCGGTGGCGATCAATTACGGCAACAACCTGGTGTTCGCCCTTGCCTTCCTGCTCTTTTCCCTCTGGCTCTCCGCCGCCTGGGAATGTCGACGCAACCTGGCCGGGCTGGAATGGCAGGCGGAAGCGGCGATCCCCGTCTTCGCCGGGGAAAATCTCCATCCGGGCTGGCGGCTGCGCGATCCTGCGGGGCGCGGGCATGAACAGATTTTCCTGGAGGGCGGCCTGCGGGGGGAATTGGGCAAGCGAAAACGGCGCGTCCCGGCCCGGCAGGGGATGCCCGTTGATCTGCCGACGCAAGCCGGCGGCGCGCTGGAAAGTGTTCGCATCGAGCTTGCGCTGCCCGCGCCGGTTCGCGGACGCCACGCCTTTCAGTGCTGGCTTGTCTCCCTTCATCCCCTGGGGCTGTGGCGCGCCCGACGCGCCTTGCCTGACGCCGCGGCGCTCGTTTATCCGCGTCCGGCGGGCGAATTGCCCTTGCCTGACGCCGCGCCCCGCCCGGCGCATGAGCGGCAGGAAGCCGACGACTTCCAGGGGGTGCGCGCCTATGCGCCCGGCGATTCGCCGCGACGGGTCAACTGGCGCGTTTTCGCCCGTCGGGAAGAACTCACGGTGAACTACTTCGACGGCGGCGAGGGCGGACGCATCCTGTGGCTGGATATTGCCGCTTGTCCCGGCAACCGGGAACGCGCCCTCTCCCAACTCTGCCAGTGGGTGCTCATGGCGGAGGAAGAGGGGCTGGAATACGGCCTGCGTCTGGAGGGCGAGGCCGCCTTCCTTCCCGCTCGCGGGCGCGCCCACCGCGACGCCTGCCTGCGACGCCTGGCGGAAGACCGGATTTCGGGGAACAGGGGGGAAGGAACAGGGGACGAAAATATTGTTGGCGGCATATCCGCCGCCGGAAAAGGAGGAAAACCATGAGTATCGTCTCCCGTTCCCCGGACGCGAAGCGTTCGCAAGCCTCCCCGCCATCCTCCGGCGGAGGGCTGGTCTGGCGCACGCGAGAGTCTTCCCGGCACTTGCTGATGGCGATGGTCTATAGTCTCGGTATCGTTGCGGCAACCGGCGTTGTGCTGCTTTTGCCGCTTGAAAACGGACACCTCACCCTGATCGCCCTGGTCGCGCACCTGGTTTCCGGGGCGCTTGCCCTTGTGTTCTTCGTCCCCTTCCTCCTCACTCACCTGAAGGATGGCCGGGAATCCCTCTGGAATCTTTTCTTGCCCTGGCGTCTTTTGCGCCGGATCTACCGGGGCGAGACCCTCTATCACCGACTGCTGGGTTATGGCCTGATGTGCAGCCTCCTTCTCCTCTTCGCCAGCGGCATCGTCATCGCCTTGCCCGCCGTCGCCTACCTCCTGGGGCGGCCCATGACGCTCCTGCCCTACGGCGGTCACGCGCGTTTGCTGGCGGTGCATCTGGGCGCCTCCGTCTTGCTGCTTGTCTTTCTTGTCCTGCATTTCCCGAAGAGAGCCTTATCATGAAAAGACGGTTTCACGAGGGATTGTTCTCCCTGCCGCTTTCCCGTTTCTTCCTTGTTTCCGGGGGGGCGCTCCTGCTTTTTGCGCTTCTGGGCCTTCTTTTGCCGCCGCCGCCGGATTTGCGCGTGGAAATCGAGCGCGACCTGCCGCTCTATTCGCTCCCCTTTGGCAAGGATTTGCCCTTCTACCCCGCCGAGCTGACAACGCCGGACAACAAGCTCGTCAACTGGCGGGCGATTCCCGGCTCGCGTTTTTGCGGCGAATGTCACCTGAAGGAGACCGTGGAATGGGCCACCTCCATGCACGCCATTTCCGACCTCGATCTTGTCTATGACAGCGCCGTGCGGGAAAATTCCGACGCCTCCGTGGCGGGCAAGGCGCACGGCATGGAGAAGGGGCGCTGGTGCGAGGGCTGCCACAACCCGATGGGCGTGCTCACGGGCGCGGTCACGCCCGCCAACAGCGTGCAGGAAGTCGAAAACCTGGAAGAAGGCGCTTCTTGCATCGTTTGCCACACGGCGAACCACGCCGAGCCGCTGGCGGGCAATGGCGCGCTGGAGACGGACATCAACGGCGTATTTCGCTATGCGCATCCGGCGCTCCTGGCCGCCGCGCCTTCCCGCCATGCCCGCGACATGCGCGCGCTCCGGGAAGCGCCCCTGATGGGCGACGCCGCCCTGTGCGGCGCCTGCCACACGGAGATTCGTCCGCCGGCAGTCAATGGCGCAACGCCCCTGATGAGTCTCCAGGACACCTTTGACGAATGGCGGCATTCTCCCTATGCCCGGCAGGGCATCCAGTGCCAGCACTGCCACATGGCCGAGGATCCGGCGGCCTTTGTCCGCGCCCTGAAGGCGGGGAAAACGCCGAAGAAGACCGTCTCCCACCGCTTCATCGGCAACAATTACCTGCTCTCCAACGTGAACCTGCCCACGGGGCTGCTCATGAAGCTGCGCGGCGGCTCGCCTGCCGGGATGAACCGTCTCTTCGACCGCGCAACCTTCATGAAGGAACTGGGCAAGACGCACAACGCCGTGATCGCCCTGCTCCAGGAGGCCGCCGAACTGGCGGTGGAAAACGTCTTTATCGACCCGGAAAGCGGCGAGTTGCGCTTTGTCGCCGCCGTCACCAACGCGGGCGCGGGGCACGCCTTGCCCACCGGCCCGCTTGACCAGCGTTACCTGTGGCTGGAAATCGAGGTGAAGGATGCCGCGGGCAACACCTTCTTCCATCAGGGAGGGTTCGACGCGGAAAAGGGCGAGGAAGACCTCGCCGCCACCCGCTGGATCAAGGAAGTGACCGATGTTGAAGGCAATCCCGTGCGCCGCCATGTGCTCTTCGACGCGCAACGCCTGTTCTACACGAGGAAACCCATCCCGCCGCGCGAGACCGACCGGGTGGAATACCGCGTGCCGCTGCCCGGCGACGCGCAGGGGCCTTTCAAGGTGACGGCCCGTCTCTGGTATCGCATCGCCTTGCAGGACATCCTGGAGAACATCGAGCGCCAGAACCTGGGCAAGATCGATGTCATCCTGCCCCCGCTGCTCCTGAAAGAGGCAAGCGGCAGCTTGATCCTGGTGAATCCGGGCACGACGCGGCAGGCGGCGCTGGATTGACGCGCAGGACGCCATCGGACGACAACATGACAAATCAAGCGACATCAGGAAAGGAAGCGGACATGCGCGAAACGTTTGCGAACGAAACCATCACGGCGCGGCATTCGTCGAAGCGGGCGGAACAAGAGCGCAAGGGGGCCGCCGCAGGCGCGGGCAAACCGCGGGGGAAATCCCGCCTTCCCAGCCTGGCGGAATTGCTGGCGCTTGGCCTGCCGCTTGCCGTCGCCGTCGGCATGGGGTTCTTCCTGGTCTCCGGCCTGCCCAAGGGGGAAGACGCCCGCTACAGTCGCGCCCGCGACGACATCCGCGCCCTGAAAAGCCTGCTGATCTTCGGCCCGCACATGCCCGACACCCAAACCGGCCTCCCGTATCTGGTGGAAAGCGGCCAGATTCCCTTCCTGCCGCAAGATCCCTGGGGACGCCCTTACCAATACCGCAACCCCGGCACGGAATATGTCTGGGAACTCTTCTCGCTTGGCCCCGACGGCGTGGAAAGCCAGGACGACATCATCGCCTGGAATCTCTACGGCGGCCGGGCGGCGGTGGGGAAGCGGTGAGGACACAGGAATGACTGCGGAGACGAATCTCTTCTCCGGCGCGAATATTCGCCGCTTCCTTCCCCAGACAAAAAGCGGGCGCGGGCGTGAATGGCGTTTTCCCTATCCCGCCAGTTTCTTCCTCCTCCTGCTGGCGCTGGGCAGTCACGCGCCGGCCCTGCCGCTTGCGGCCTGGCCTTGTCTTTTCCTTGCGCTCTCAAGCCGCCTGCTGCCGCGCCGCGCCTGGGCGGCGGGTTTGCGGCTCCTGTTCCTGGCCGGGGTCGTGCTGGCCTTTGGTTTCTCGCATGGCTGGCTGGA
>JAISME010000069.1 GCA_031276915.1 Zoogloeaceae bacterium | reverse complement strand
GGAAACCTGCGCGTGGATTGCCACGGGCCTGCGGCCCTCGCAATGACGAGGGTTTGGAGGATTGGAACGTTCCTGCGGGCGGTCGTTTCGCTGTTGCGGGTCTCCATTCCAAAGTAGCGAGAGCATCCTGCTCCCGACCACACCAAGGGGGAGCAGGATGCTCCCCCCACCTTGCTGTTTCCCCCACGGGAAGGCGCAAATCCGCGAATGGCAGATCGCCGTCCGCGGGACAATCGCCGTCTGCAGGGTTGCCGTCCGCAGGGTTGCCGTCCGCAGGACCTCGTCTTTTCCTTCCGGGTTTCTTCTCCTTCCGGCTTTTCCGGTTTCCTTGTTTTTCTTCTTTTCATCACCCCGGTCGCGGGCGTATGCCTTGGCATGCGTCCGCGGCCTTTTTTGTTCTTCCTTCTTTTTCTTTCCAAAGGAGCATCATCATGAAACATCTTGTACACACTCTCCAGCGTGGCTTCGCGCTCATCGAACTGATGATCGTCGTCACCATCGTCGGCATCCTTGCCGCCATCGCGCTGCCCGCCTACCAGCAATACACCATCCGCGCCTATGTCACCGAAGGCTTGAGTCTCGCGGAAGGCGCCAAGATCATGGTCACTGAACACTGGACAAATAACGGCAAGCTGCCCACCCTCTCCTATCCCGGCACCGGCAAGGCGCCCAAGGGGAGCTATTCCGGCTATGAGTTCAAACCAACGCACAGCGTGAAGAGAATTGAAATCAACGGAATAACAGCACAGAACGACTGGCATGGCGCAATCCGCATCTGGTATGGCGACAAGAACAAGACGCTGGACAAGCTGAACCTCGCGCTCGTACTGGCTCCCGGGTTTGGCAAACTGCAGGCAAATGGCAGGCCGCAATCCAGATTGGAACAAGAGGCGCAGCATGGCAACAGGGCTGGCTCCATCACCTGGGGCTGCTCCCTGAAGCGATCAGGATACAAAAACTTTCCACGAGCTTGCCAAGTACCTGCCTTCCAGTTGCCGCCATAAAGGTGAAGCAAGCTAGACAGTATCGTCACAAGTTCCCTGCCCACAGGGCAATGCAGCGGATTCGCGCGGCAGCCACGAAAGAAGCCAGATTCCTGGCATAACGGATCGTGATGCCGCGCCAACGCTTCAGGCGCATGAACGCACGTTCCACCAGATACCGATATAGATGCCTGTCATACGAGCGCGGCGTCTTCCACCTTCCCGACGATTTCGTTCGTGTCGCAACCGCGCACCGCCAACAGGCATCGGACATCGATCCCCTCAATCAACTCACCTGTGCTTGCATGATCCGCCCAGGTATCTTCCACAACAAGCACGCTGACCGACATACCATGCGCATCCACGGACAGATATGGCTCGCTGTTGCGCCCCCCTTGTTGCGCTTTTGCAAGCCCTGCCCCCTGATTGCCTCCCCGCGCCCGGACACGTGCGCGCGCCCTCACACGCAATATGCGCGGAATCACGCAGTTTCGTGACGACACCCTCCAGCGACGCGGAAAACGACCGGAATCCTCATCGTAAAACCAACTCCGGTTTGAAACCCCGCCCTTCAGGGCGGCGCGAAGGTTGAAACCCCGGCCTGGAAGCCGGGGTTTCAACCTTCGCCATTTGGGAGGGGAGAGAAACTCTTCCAAATTTATTGCTGGCGCGACGACGCGCGAAAAACCCGCAAGGTCCGGCATTCGCTCCCGCCCGCTACCTCAGCGCGTGGAAAAACACCAGCGCGATCGCCAGCGGCACAAGGGTACGCAAGACATGGTACCAGGCGGAAAACGCCTTGCCCCTGAGTTGTATTTCTTCTTCCACCGCCGCGCGGCGCATGACCCAGCCCACGAAAATGGCAATCGCCAGACCGGAGAGCGGCATCATGATCCGGCTGGTCAGGAAATCCAGTCCATCGAAAAGATTGAGACCAAAAAGCCGGTAGTCCGCCCAGCGATTGAGCGAAAGACAAACGCCCAGTCCCAGAATCCACACGGCCAGCCACGTTCCCCAGGCGGCGACGGAGCGGCGAATGTCCTGGTTTTCGGTCAGCCAGGCCACGAAAGGCTCCACCAGGGAAATGGCGGAAGTCCAGGCGGCGAAGAGCACCAGCAAGAAGAAAAGGATGGAGAACACGCCGCCGCCGGGCATGTGGGAAAAGGCCAGCGGCAAAGTCTGCAAGATCAGTCCCGCTCCCGCGGTGGGTTCCAGGCCATGGCGAAAGGTCAGGGAAAAAATGGCCAGCCCCGCCAGCAGGCCCACCAGGGTGCCTGCCGCGACCACCCAGAGACTGGTGTGGACAATGCTGCTTTTCTTGTCCAGGTAGGAACCGTAGGCCATGATGGCCCCCATCCCCAGGCTTAGGGAAAAGAACGCGTGGCCAACAGCGGCCAGGATGACATCGGGCGTGACTTCCCCGACCCTGAAATCGAACATGAAATGCCACGCCGCCGACATGTCTCCTGCCTTCCAGCCCCACAAGGTCAACAACACCAGGATCAGGAAAAGGCCCGGCATCATGATCTTGTTGGCGATTTCAATCCCCGATACGACGCCGCGCGCCACAACGCCCACGGTCATGGTCAGGAAGACGGTATGCCACAGGCTCATCCGGAGTGGATTGTCCATGAGCGCCTCGAAGCTCGACCGGGCTGCCTCCGCCGTTTCCACGCGAAAGCCGGTGAGCGCCTTGCAGAGGTAATCCACGATCCAGCCGGCCACGACGCTGTAATAGGAAAGAATCAGCAGGGCGCCGATCATGCCCGCCCAGCCCACCAGGCCCCACCAGGCGGAACCGCCGCTTTCTTCCGCCGTGTCCAGCATGGCCGCGACCGGATTGCCGCCGCCGCGCCGTCCGATCAGGATTTCCGCGATCAGGAGCGGCAGGCCGATCAGCAGGATGGAAAGCAGATAAATCAGCACGAAGGCGCTGCCGCCCTGGGAACCGGTCATGTAGGGGAATTTCCAGATGTTGCCCAACCCGACGGAGGAGCCGATCGTCACCAGGATGAAAGCCCAGCGGTTGCTCCAGGTGGAACGTGAAATGATGGATTGACGCATGGGGGCAGTCCCTTTGTTCTGGCAATGTTGTCTGTGATGTGGTTGACGATCCCGCCTGCCTTCTACCCCGGAAAGGGGTCCTCCAGCACCAGATCGTCTTCGGTGGCCTGCCCGGCCACGACAACCCGGTTGCGTCCCTGGCGCTTGGCTTCGTAGAGCGCGCTGTCCGCCGTTTCGAGGAGCGTCGCCAGATCGTCGTCGCCCCTTTCGCGGATCACCACGCCAGCGCTCAGGGTCACCCGGAACGCATTGCCGTTTACGCCCCGGAACGAAATCCGCGAGAAATCCTCGCGGATGCGGCCCATGACGTCATTCGCGTCATCTAGGCGGGCGCCGATCAATCCCACGACGAATTCCTCGCCACCGTAACGTCCGATGATGTCGGTTTGCCGCAGACGCTGCCGCAGTAGCCAGGCCAGGCTCTGGATGACATGGTCGCCCACCGGATGGCCGTGCTCGTCGTTTACCCGCTTGAAATGGTCGATGTCCAGCATGACGATCGCCAGTTCATCGCCGTTCTCCTTCAGGACCGCCGCCAGCGCCTGTTTGGAACTGATATGGTTCAGGAGACCGGTGAGGCTGTCGTTCTGCATGGAACGGCGCAGGGCGCGGTAGCGATCGATCTTGCTCTTGATGACCGCGTTCATCAGCACCGGATTGAAAGGCTTGGTCAGGAACTGGTCGCCGCCCAGGCGCAGCGCCTCCACCTGGAGGGTGATGTTGGTCTCGCCGGAGAGATAGACGATGGGAATGCCCAGGAATTCGTCGTGCAGGCGGATGACCCGCGCCACTTCCACCCCCGTGCAGCCGGGCATGTACATGTCCATCAGGATGAGGTCAGGCTGGAACTGGCGGACCGCGTCCAGGGAGCGTGTCGGTTCGTGCAGGACCTGCACCGTGATCCCGTAGCTTTCCAGGCTGCGCCGGATGGCGTAGGCGGTAGTGCGCGAATCCTCGACCACCAGCACCCGGCAGGATTCCCGCTCGGCATCGTTGTTGTGTCCCAGGATCTGTTCCAGGAGGCGCTGCAGGGAGACATCGCGCACCAGGCAGTGATCCGCCCCGGCCTGCAGGGCCGCGTGCATGGCGACAAACTGGTTGGGCACGGAAAGGCAGACGATGTGGGCCATCGGGCGGCGCTCCCGCAACGCTTTCAGGTGCTCCTGCCATTCGCTTGCCGCGCGTTCGCCCAAATCCACGAGATAGATGCCCAGGTCGGCTTCGTCGATTTCCGGCGCCTCCCACCCGGCCCTGCGCACGGAAAATCCGAAATATCCCAGTTGCACCACCAGCTCCTGCCAGTGCGGCCCGCATTC
Source organism: Zoogloeaceae bacterium (assembly GCA_031276915.1). Classification (GTDB taxonomy): domain Bacteria; phylum Pseudomonadota; class Gammaproteobacteria; order Burkholderiales; family Rhodocyclaceae; genus Azovibrio. The sequence continues at coordinate 4,858 of JAISME010000069.1, read as the reverse complement.
GCCCATGAGGCAGATGGAAATGCCGGACCCGGCCCCGCCGCCGTTCCCGCCGTTTCCGTCATTCGCCTTCGACAGCGTGTGCGCGCGCCGCTCCTGCTGCTGCGCCGTCTTCACCCCGGAATAGTAGGCGAGCAGACGGCAGAACCGCTGCACCCTGTGCATCAATTCCTCCATCCATTCGTCGGGGATCGGGTGTGTGACACCCTCGCCGAACAGGTCCATGGCCTGTTTTTCCAGGCGCTGGCACTCGTGCAGCGGCCCGGACAGCGCCATCGCGGAAAGCGCGTCCGTCAGGCTGTTGAGCAACAGGATGAATTCGATGAAATGCTCAAGCGTCGGATACTTCTGGTACGTCGACCAGGCGATCTGCAGCGCGATTTCCTTTTGTTGCAACAGTGATATGGGCAGCATCGATTCAATGGTTCCACGACAACCGGCACGCGTCGGGAAAACACAGCCGGACTGAATGACGACAGGGGGCGCTACTATTACACAGGATGGCGCGTCACGGTATATTTCCCTGGTCCTTTCGCGCATCCTGAAACGCTTTGAAAAACGCCACGCAAGCGTTTATGCTGCGAGACCTTTCCATTCCCGGATTCTGTCATGATCGAACTCGGCGTCAACATCGACCACGTCGCCACCCTGCGCGAAGCGCGCAAGACCTGGGAACCGGACCCGGTCTGGGCGGCGGTGGAAGCGCACCTGGGTGGGGCGGACGGCATTACCCTGCACCTGCGCGAGGACCGGCGACACATCAACGACGAAGACGCGCGCCGCCTGAAGGAAGCCACGCAGGTGAAACTCAACCTGGAGATGGCGGCGGTCAGCGAAATGGTTGATATTGCCTGCCGTCTCCGGCCCCAGATGGCCATGCTGGTGCCGGAAGGCCGCAGGGAAATCACCACGGAAGGCGGTCTCGACATCGCCGGACAGGAAACGCGCACCCGGAATATCGTGCAGCGCCTGACCGACACCGGCATCACGGTCAGCGTGTTCATCGACGCCGACCCGCGCCAGATCGAGGCCGCCGCCCGCGTCGGCGCGCGGGTGTGCGAGGTGCACACCGGCCCCTACGCGCAAGCCTTCCATGACCAGGGCCGCGACCGGGAAGCGCCGGCGGTTGTCGCCGAACTCGAAAAGGTCCGCCGGGCGGGCGAGGCCATCATCGCGCTGGGCATGCGCTTCAACGCCGGGCACGCCCTCAACTACTACAACGTCGAGGCCATCGCGGCCCTGCCGGGTGTGCGGGAATTGCACATCGGCCACGCCATCGTCTGCCGCGCTGTCTTCGCGGGACTGCGCCAGGCCGTGCGGGAAATGAAGGCGCGGATGCGTGCCGCCGCGAGCGCCGCGCCATGATCTACGGCATCGGTGTCGACATCGTCGCCGTGGCCCGGCTGGAAAGACTGCTTGCCCGCCATGGCGACATCGGCCTGGAAAAAATCCTGGCGCGGGCGGAGCGGGAGGCATTCCGGAAGGAAACCCGGCCAGGGAAGGCGTTGGCCAAGCGCTGGGCCGCCAAGGAAGCCTTTGGCAAGGCGCTCGGCACGGGCCTGCGCCCGCCCGCCACACTCTCCGCCATCGCCGTCGCGCACGACGACCTGGGCAAACCCCGCCTTGTTTTCGCGCCGGAACTCGCGGCTTTCCTATCCGAACGCGGCATCACCGCCGCGCACCTTTCCATCAGCGACGAGGCGGCATACGCCATCGCCCACGTAATCCTGGAAACCGCGTGACGCCAACCACGGAGCAACCGCCGTCCGCAGGACCGCCGTCCGCGGAACAACCCCCATCCGCGGGACAATTGCCGTCCGCAGGACAATCGCCGTCCGCAGGACAATCGCCGTCCGCAGGACCCGCAGGACCCATGATGATTGATGTCGCGGGGTTGCGGCTCACGGACAGGGAACGGGAACGCCTGCGCCATCCGCTGGTGGGTGGCGTCATCCTGTTCGCCCGCAATTACGCCAATCCGGAACAATTGCGGGCGCTCACCCGGGAAATCCACGCCGCGCGCGCGCCGCGCCTCCTGATCGCCATCGACCACGAGGGAGGCCGCGTGCAGCGTTGCCGCGCGGGGTTCACCGCGCTGCCGCCCATGCGGCGGTTGGGCGCCTGCCGGGATGCCGACCCGCAAGCGGCGGAACGGCTCGCGGAACAGGTCGGCTATGTACTGGCGGCGGAACTGCTGGCCGTCGGCGTGGATTTTTCCTTCACGCCTGTCCTGGATCTGGATCACGGTCATTCCGGCGTGATCGGCGACCGCGCCTTCCATCGTGACCCTGACGCGGTGATCGCCCTGGCGCGCGCCCTGATCCGGGGTTTGCGGCAAGCCGGCATGGGTTGCTGCGGCAAGCACTTTCCCGGTCACGGCTGGGCCGAAGCCGACTCGCACCTGACGCTGCCTGTCGACGAACGGGACCTTGCCGCGCTGGAGGAGGATTTGCGCCCGTTCCGCGCCCTGCCCCTGGACGCCGTGATGCCGGCGCATGTCGTCTATCCGCGGGTGGACGCGCGCACCGCCTGCTTTTCCCCGGTCTGGCACGAAATCCTGCGCAAGGACATCGGCTTCCAGGGCGTGATCTTCAGCGACGACCTGTCAATGGAAGGCGCGGGCGTCGCGGGCGACACGCTCGCCCGCGCCCAGGCGGCCTACCATGCCGGCTGCGACATGCTGCTGATCTGCAACGCGCCGGAGAAAGCCGCCGCCGTGCTGGAACAATGGCCATACGCGCCGGACCCGGTCCGCGGCGCGCGCATCGCCCGCGTCCTCCCCGAGACCGCGCCCGCGCCGGACCTCGCGGCCCTGCGGGAGCTGCCCGCGTACCAGGCGGCGCGGGAGGCAATCCTGGCCTTGGGAGCCGGAAGCGCAATGAACATATGAGCATGCGTTCCTTCCACGCCCGCCAAGGCAGGCCGCGCCCGGCAGCGGCAGACAGGCCGGAACGTGTTTCCGGTTCCACGCGGGCCGATCTCCTGCTCGTACGGCAAGGGCTTGCGGCATCCCGGACCGAGGCGCGGGCGCACATCGAGGCGGGGCGCGTCCGCTGGATAGACGGCATCGTGACGAAACCGGCGCGGGAATTCCCGAACGGGACGCGCTTCGTTGTAACGCCGTCGAACGAAAACCGCCATGTTTCCCGCGGGGGCCTGAAACTTGCCGGGGCCCTGCGCGCGAGCGGCCTGCCGGTTGCCGGGCGCATCTGCCTCGATGTGGGCCAATCCACGGGCGGATTCACCGATTGCCTGCTGCAAGCCGGCGCGGCGCGGGTGGTGGGGGTGGACGTGGGACATGGACAGTTGCATCCCCGGCTTGTCGGGGACGCGCGCGTCACCGCGTTCGAGGGCGTCAACTGCCGGACGCTCGCCGCCGCCGATCTCGGCAACGCCATGCCCGCCGGGGGCTTCGACCTGATTGTGGCCGATGTGAGCTTCATTTCGCTCACCCTGGTCCTGCCGTGTCTTCCCGTCCTGCTTGGCGCGGATGGCGACATGCTGCTCCTGGTCAAGCCGCAATTCGAAGCCGGGCCGGATGGCGTCGGCAAGGGCGGCATCGTGCGCGATCCGAAATATCACACGGCGGCGGCGGAAAGGCTGGAGGCTTGCGCCCGAACCCTGCGATTGCGGGTGCGCGGCTGGTTTGACAGCCCCATCACGGGCGGCGACGGCAACCGCGAATTCTTTACCTGGCTCTCCCATGACTGAACTTTCCATCGAATTCTTCCCGCCGCAGACCACCGAAGGCGTCGTGAAACTGAAAGCCGAACGCGAAAAACTCGCGTGCCTGCGCCCGGAGTTCTTTTCCGTCACCTACGGCGCGGGCGGCTCCACCCGCGAGCGCACCTTCGCCATCGTGCGGGAAATCGCCGCGGCGGGTTTCGAGGCCGCGCCGCATCTTTCCTGCATCGGTTCGACCAGGGCGGGCATCCGGGACATCCTCACCGGATTCCGGGCCGAGGGAATTCGCCGCGTCGTCGCCCTGCGCGGCGACCTGCCTTCCGGCATGGCCGATCCCGGTGAACTGCGGTACGCGAACGAACTGGTCGAATTCATTCGCGCCGAAACGGGCAACGCCTTCCGGATCATCGTCGCCGCCTATCCGGAATGGCACCCGCAAGCCAGGACGCCCGCCGCCGACCTGCAAAATTTCGCCCGCAAGGCGAAAGCCGGCGCCGATGCCGCCATCACGCAGTATTTCTACAACGCCGACGCCTATTTCCATTTTGTCGACAAGGCGCGCGCCCTGGGGGTGGAGATTCCCGTCATCCCCGGCATCATGCCGATCGTGAGCTTTTCCAAGCTCGCCCGCTTCTCGGACGCCTGCGGCGCGGACATTCCCCGCTGGATGCGCAAGCAATTCGAGAGCCATGGCGACGACACGGACGCGATCCACGCCCTCGGGCTGGAAGTCGTCACCCGCCTGTGCGAGCGCCTTCTCTCCGGCGGTGCTCCGGGCCTGCATTTCTACAGCATGAACACAGCCGCGCCGACCCTGGAAATCTGCCGGCGACTGGGTTTTGTGGACGGCGATACATCCCGCAAACAGCGGAATTCGTAGAAAACCCCGCAAACAGTGGGATTCGCAGGAAACCCCGATTCCGCACTCCCGCGACCAAGGGGGGCACGCGCGGGTCACCGTCCGGACCAGGGACCGTGCCCAACGCAAGGCGCGTCAGACGATGTTGATTTCCAGTTGCTTGCCCAGGCAGGAGAAAGCGGATAAATCTCCCTTATATGTTCCCCTTGCAGGCCGAAGCGGATAGATTCCACCCGTTTGACCGGCCCGGCTGGATAGTTCGTTGCACCCTTGGAACAGAGATGATTCCGTGGGAGAGCCAGGAGCGTCCAGCCGGTT
>JAISME010000179.1 GCA_031276915.1 Zoogloeaceae bacterium | reverse complement strand
AACGCCCTGCCACAGAACGTGCTCTCGCTGCTGCAGTAGGGGTCACGGAATAACGCAGGCATCTGGCAGGACGGGGCGCGGAGGGGGTCGCGCCCCCTTTTCGCACGGTCAAGGAGGACATCATGGACATCAACAGTATCGGCGCGTCGGACCTCACGGCCCTGCCGCCGAGCACGGCGCGGCAGCAGGGAAGGGGAACCGCGCAGCAGCAACAGCCCGGCGCGGCCCCGGTGGAAGGCCGCGCTCCGGTGGACCGGCCCGCGCCGGGCAACGCGCCGCAGGCCGTCTTCGCCCGCCGCCCCGCTGCCGACGTGAACGCCCGGGAACGGGACGAGGCGAAGGAGCGGGAGGCGTCCTTCCAGGAGCAACTGGAGGAAAGCGTCGAGGAACTGAACGAATTCGTGCTCCCCTACAACACCGCGCTGCGCTTCAGCATCGAGAAGGATAGCGGTGCGGTGATCGTCAAGGTCATGGACAGGGAGACGGAGGAAGTGGTCAAGCAGATTCCCTCCGAGGAAGCCATCGCGCTCGCCCGGGCGCTGGACAAGCTGAAGGGCCTGCTCGTGCAACAGCAGGCGTGAAGCCCGCCGCCGCGCCCTCCAAAGTGGGGGGAGCATCCTGCTTCCCCGTGGTGTGGCCGGGAGCAGGATGCTCCCGCTACCGATGACAGGGGTTTTGCGGTTTGCGGAAGAAATTGCCGCCCGCTTTCCCGAATCCTCCCCCCCGTTGTGCGGATATGCCGGTGTCCCCGCCCGCCGCGGGAAACGCGGGACGAACGCGCCGCCCGGAATGCCGGAAACCCGGCATTCCGGGCGGCGCTAAAGTTTCCCGCCGCTGCGCCGTAGAGACGGGTAGAGAGGGGAAAGGGCCGCGGACCACCCCGTGGTTTACAATACGGAACGCGCGGCGGAACGCGCGGTCGCGGGCGAGGACGGAACAGAGGAGGAATCATCATGCCAATCACTTCATTGGGCGTCGGCTCCGGGCTGGATCTCCAGTGGATGCTCGACGAACTCATCAAGATCGAGAAGCTGCCGGGACAGGTCCTGCAGAAGCAGGCGACGTCATACCGCTCGAAAATCTCCGCGCTGGGCACATTGAGCAGCAAACTGGGCGCGCTGCAGGCGGCGACCAAGGCGATGATCCCCGACGCGCCGAAGGGGGAAAGCCCGGCGCAGAAATTCGCCAGCTACAGCGGCAGCCTCGGCGACGAGAAGATCGGCACGGTGACGATCGGCGACGGCGCGGTCAGCGGCAACTACGCCCTGGATGTGAAGGAACTGGCCTCGGCGCAGAAAATCCTTTCCAACGCGCTGACGGACAGCGATGTCGCCGGCGCGACGGGGAACAAGATCATCCTTTCGGCGGGCACGCTCGCCGGCGGCGGGTTCACGGCGGACACGAAGCGCCGGGCGGAAATCGAGATCACCGCGGAAATCAACACCGTCGAAAAACTGCGCAACGCGATCAACAAGGCAACCAAGGATACCGGCGTTTCCGCCTCGGTCATCAACGACGGCAGCGGTGGCAAGCGGCTGGTCCTGTCCGGGAACAAGGACGGCAGCACCCAGGCGTTCCAGATCGAATCCGATTCCGGGTCGGGGCCGAGCACGACATCCGGCTTCCTCGCCTACAACCCCGTCACCGGCACGCCGGGCTTCAAGACACAGCAGAAAGCGGTGGACGCCAAATTCGTCCTGGATGGCGTCACCATCACCAGCAAGGGAAACACGGTCTCGGGCGTGCTGGATGGCGTCACCCTGCAACTGGCCGGAACGGGTGCCACGCAACTGAAGGTCGTCCGGGATGACGCCAAGAGCGTGAAGGCGGCGCTGGAAAAGTTCGTCAGCACCTTCAACGATGCGGCGCGCACCATGAACACACAGGGCGCCTACGACGCCGAGACCAAGGTGGCCGGCCCCCTGCAGGGCAACAACATCCTGCGGGAAGCGCAATCGGCGCTGCGCACGCTTGTCTTCGGCACGCAGTCCGGGGAAAACCAGCTTTCCGACATCGGCATCGCCTTCGGCAGCGACGGCACCCTCCGGTTCGATGCCCAGAAGCTGGATGCGGCCATCACCAAGGATCCGAACGCGGTCGCCGAACTGGCCGCCAAGGTTGGCAAGACGTTCAGCGACAGGATCGACAAGATCATCGGTGCGAAGGGCAGCATCCAGACCAGCACGGACGGCATGAACGCCAGCATCCGCGACCTGGAAAAACGCAAGGAAGCCCTGGACACGCGCGTGCTCGCCGTGGAAGCCCGCTATCGCAAGCAGTTCACCGCGCTGGACACCATGCTCTCCAAGATGAACTCGACCAGCAACTACCTGGCGCAGCAGTTGACCGCCATCGCGAATATCCCCAAGACCTCTTCGAAGAAATAGGACATGTTCGGCAACCATTTGAATCCCGCGGGAACCTACGCGAAACTGAGCCGCGAATCCGATGTGCGCACGGCGGACCCGCACCGGCTCATCATCCTGTTGTTCGAGGGTGCGGAAAGCGCGATTTCCGTGGCCTGCCTGCACGCCGAACGGGGCAATGTCGCCGAGCGGGGCGCGCACCTTTCCAAGGCGATCGACATCATCAACAACGGCCTCAAGGCCAGCCTGGACGTGCAGCAGGGCGGGGATCTGGCCCGCCGCCTGGTGGCGCTCTACGATTACATGGTCTCCCGCCTGCTCTGGGCGAACATGAAGAACGACGTTCCCACCATGCGGGAAGTGCACGCGCTCCTGGCCGAAATCCACGACGCCTGGAAGCAGATCGGGCCGGGCGGACAGGAACGGGGAGAGGCGTCCGGATCATGAGCGCCAGCGTCTACCAGGCAATCGCCGACGCCCTGTCCCGACTGAAACAGCACGCCGACGCGGGCGAGTGGGAAGAAGCGGCGCGCGTCTCCGGCGAGGTCGACCTGGCGCTCGGATCGGCGCGATTCCCCGCCGCGCGCCCCGAGGATCGCGCCCTGATCGAGGGCAGCCTCGCCGACATTGCCTGTGTCCTGGAGCGGGCCGGCCCGCTGCACGCGGACATCGGCCAACTGCTCGCCGCCTTCGACAATCCCGCGACACCCCCTCCTTCCTAGGCGATCATCATGATCCCCGCCGATGTCGCCGACACCGCCGCCCGCGTCCGGCAGATCAGCGATCTCAGCACGCGGCCCACGCCACCCGCGCAAAAACTCGCGGACGCCCTCAGCGATTTCGTGCCCGGCCAGCGCCTCATGGCGACCATCCAGGCACTGCTCCCCAACGGCACCTACCGGGCGATGATCGCCCAGCGGGACATCACCCTGGCGCTGCCTTTCGCCGCCAAGCCCGGCGACGCGCTGGAACTGGAAGTGGTCGATACCAACGGCAAGCTGGCGCTGGCCGTGGTCGCGGGCGGCGGCAAGGCGACGGCGGGCGCGGAAAACGCCTCGGTCGCCACCCGGCTCACCGCGGCGGGTCGCCTGATCGGCGACCTGCTCGCGGGGCTGGACCGGGAGAACGGCAAACGCCCACAGCCCGCGCCACTCAACAACACGCAGCCTGTACTCAACCGTTCACCCGAAGGAGGCGCCGATCTCGCGCCCGCGCTCAAGATGGCGCTGGCCAGGAGCGGCATGTTCTATGAATCCCACCAGGCGCGCTGGGTCGATGGCAAGCTGGGCCTGCAAACCCTGTTGCAGGAGCCGCAAGGCAGGCTCTCCCCCGCCGCGCACGCGCTGGCGCGGGGCATGTCGCCAGAACTGGCGGGACGCGCCGCCGGCGCAATGGCGCAGCCCGCGAATGTTGCCTCCGCCAATCCCGCCTCCGCGAATGTCGCTTCCGCCAATCCCGCTCCCGCGAACGCCGCCACCGCGCAAACCGCGAACGCGGCGGCGGCAACCGCTTCTTCCGCCGCTACGATGGCATCGGCGGCATCGGCGGCGGACGCCGGCGCGGTGCGCGTCGGCATGAACCAGTTGATCGCGCCGAATCTCGCGGCGCTGGTGCAGCAGCAACTGGAAGCCCTGGCAACCCACTGCTATACCTGGCAGGGCCAGGTTTGGCCAGGCCAGGACATGGAATGGGAAATCGTCGAGGAGGACGCCGACAACCAGGAGAAAAGGGAAAATACCGCCGCCAACTGGACAACGCGCCTGAACCTGACCCTGCCCGGCCTGGGAGGAATCGCCGCCACCCTGCGGCTTTCCGGCGGCAAGGAGATCGAAATCATGTTGCGCGCGGACAACGAGGATGCCCGCAAGCGCCTGTCCGCCGGAAACGCGCCCCTGCGCCAGCAGTTCGAGACGGCAGGGCTGAAACTGGCCGCCTTCTCCGTATCCCGCCACGCCCGCGACGAATTCATTGCTGGAAGCGGCTTTTGAGAAGGCGAGACGGAAGTGGAACATGAGGAGGGCAAGCGTCGGGAGGCTGTCGCGCTGGTGTATCACGAGGCCGATGTCGCGCCGCGCGTGGTCGCCAAGGGGCGAGGATTGGTCGCAGACGAGATCATCTCCATGGCGCGGGAACACGGTGTGTATGTGCATGAGTCGGCAGAGCTTGTGGCGTTGTTGTTGCAGGTCGATGTGGATGAGCGGATTCCAAGCCAGCTCTATCTTGCCGTCGCGGAACTTCTGGTGTGGCTCTATCGTGTGGAGCATGGGGAAAGTGGCGCGGGGCATGGAGGATAGTTTGTCGTTTTTCCAGTGCGCTTGTTCAAACGTTGTTGACTCTTTTTTTTTATTGGTTATAATGTGCGGCTCTGCTGATGGCGGGTAGTTGTTGGTGGAGCTGGACGGGGAGGGTATTTCCGTTTGGTTTTGTTATTTAAAAAGGAAGAC
>JAISME010000156.1 GCA_031276915.1 Zoogloeaceae bacterium | reverse complement strand
TTGAGCCGTTGAGCCGTTGAGCCGTTGAGCCGTGAGCGTTTCATTGCCAAGCCTCCGGCTTGGCAATGAAACGGCTCACCACGATAAACCTCAACGCCTCTTTTCACTTCCAGCTCCTGTCCTGTCACACTTCATCATGGCAATCTACATGCAAGACATGTGCCAGAAACACTCAAATCCATTAACCCCTTGATTACCCTACCTTATCCATCCACTCACCCCCACCCCAACAACACAGGAAGTGACAATATTCGTCACCAATGAACCAAAAAATGTCACCTCGCGCGCCCTCGGGAGAACAAAACCGCACAGCAACGATCTCCCAAAACAGTGCGGGAACAGTACAAACTCCAATCTCCAACCTTCCACCTTGTACACGCCTTTCATTACCCCCGGCGCGAGAAACTGGTCTGAGAATCAGACAATATCTGTCCGGGGATGCTTTACGGATACCTTGGAAAAAGAAAGAAACCCCTTCCGGATTTGTTCTGCGCGCCAAGCGGGAAGGCACAGCGACAGGATTTTCCCGCTTTTCAAAATCTTCTTGCCACCGTGACCTTTACCACGCCAGGAAAGCCAGACTCCACAGCGTCGCCATCAGCGCAACCGGCAGGCACATGACGCCAAAGGTGACCATGCGAACGAGCGCGCCAGAGACGTGCTTTCTGATTAACGCGAGAATCAGCCACAGGGTGACGAAGCAACCTGCCGCAAGAAAGGCAATGCGCAAATGTGGCACCCAGGGCAATGGCAGAAGTTCGCCGCGTAACTGGGTGACAGTGGTCATGGTCAAGCCGAGGATGACGCTGGTCGCGCCGAGCGGCGCCAACGCGAGCGCGAAACGTTGCCAGTTCAGGACAGGCGCCAAACGGCGGACCAACCAGGCGGCGACCAGCGGGCCAAGACAGAGCCCCACGCCCAGCAGGAAACCGCCGCCGAGCAGATAACCCAGCACCAGAAGGCCATCCAGCCAGGTAAACACGTCGTTTCTTTCCGGGTAATGGGTCAGCAACCACCAAGGGGCATTGCTTTCCAGGAGGATGAAATGATCGTGCTCGACAAGCCAGGTGGCAATCCCGATCTTGAGTTGCAAGAACCACGGGCTGACCGTCCACTGGAAAGCCGCGGTGGCAACGCCAAGCACACCGAACAACAGGGTAAGCGCATCGGTGGTTCGGGCGGGAACATCCGGATCGAGAATTTCAGAAAACGGGGAGCGGCCCGCCAACCGCACCGCGCCATGCTGCCCGGCACAGCGCGCGCATGCATGGCAATCGGAGGCACTGACCATGCGGCGCACATCGACAAGCGGCGGACAATTGAGCTTTCCTGTGCCCGCTTCTTCTTTCTCACCGGATTGTGGCGCTTGTCCGCGATCCCAGGCCACGCGATCAACCTTGTAATGCAGGGGCGCGATCTTGGCGAGAACGGCAAAGACGCCCGAGGCGGGACAAAGATAACGGCACCAGACCCGTCGTCCCCGCCCGTAGATCAGCCCGATAGCCACAGCGGCCAGCGTGGAGCCGCCAAGAATCAGCAGGGCGGCCTCGGCATATTCGTAGACGCTGATGAGCTGACCATAGACCGTTGTGATGACAAAGGCAATGAACGGCCAGACCGGCCATTTCAGCCAGCCGGGCGCCGCCTTGCCGCGCCCGTGACGGCTGGCGAGCTCGGAAAGATAGCCTTCCGGACAGAAAAAACCGCACCAGACACGCCCCAGGAACACGGTCGCCAGCATGACGCCCGGCCACCACAATCCCCAGAACACGAACTGCGCGAAGAGCCGCAGATTATCCAAGATGTGCGCCCCGGAGCGGGGCGGCACAGGCAGGAAAGCGGGAATGACAACGAGCGCGCTGTAGAACAGGACCACACACCATTGCGTGGCGACAATCGCGCCCCGATGCCGACGCAGGAAAATTCCCGCCCCGGCCAGCGCGCGCGCCAACCCGCGCGGGGAAGGCAAGGCGGAAGCGGAACGCGCGGCATTGGTGGGGAAAAACCGGAGCGGCGTTTCCTGTGTCATAAGCGGCTACTTGCTGCGCTTGCCTCGCCGGACCAAAAAGAAGTACACGGAAATCGTCAGCAACCAGTATCCTCCCCAGACCAGCAGATTCGAAAGGACCGGATGTGCCCGGTAGCCAGCAAAATCGGCAAGGACGCGACCAATGCCCCCGCTGTCGTCGATCAGGCCGGAACTGTCCCAGAGTTCGTCTACGAGCGCGGGCATCCAGTGCATCAGACGGTCGCTCTCGACAATCATGTCCGTCAGGCGGTCGCTCGCGGAAACCAAAAGCGACGAGGCCAGAATGAGCAACAACATGGAGGAAATCCTGAGCAGCAGGCCGATATTGAGCCGTCCCAGGCTTTTGGCGGCAAGCCAGGCAGTAAAGATAGCGGCGGCAAAACCGCCAATGGCGCCAATCAGCAACTCGTCAATCTTTCCGCCCTGCGCCAGGCTGTACAGGAAAATGATTGTCTCCGCTCCCTCGCGGGCGACCGCCAGCGCGGCAACGACAAGAACGCCCAGGCTACCGCTCTTTTGCTGCGCCTGCTCCAGACGGTTTTCCAGATGCGCCTTCATGGCGCGGCCTTGCAGACTCATCCAGATTACCATCTGGGTAATCAGGATCGCGGCAACGCAGAGAATGCTGATCTGGAAGACTTGCAACGCCTCACCGGCAAGACCCTCCTGCACATTCATGAGACCCCAGCCCAGAAAGAGCGCCAAGCCAATCCCGACGGCAATGCCCACGAAAAGGGCGCGTTTCCCCTTGCCGCCCGGATCGTTTACGTTCAGCCAGGCATAGAGAATGCCGATGACGAGCAGGGCTTCGAGGCTTTCCCGCCAGACTACGAAAAAGGCGTTCTGCATCGATTTTCCTTATTTGGCGACAATCACACCCTTGGCCGTATCCAGGTGAAAGTCATCGAAAAAAGCATAGCGTCCGGGCCTGAGCGGCGCAAAAACCAGTTTTCGGGTCACGCCCGGCGCAAGTACGCTTTCCTTGCGCAATTCAAGGCTTTCGAACTCCGCCGCATCCGTGCCCGCATTGGTGATTTCCAGCCGGAAACGGGTCTTGGCCGGAACTTCCAGGGTTTGCGGAATCAGTTGCCCGGACTTCATGACGAGCTTGAAAGTCGGCATGTCGTCCGCGCGCGCCGGGAGGCTGCCAAGCGGCAGCGCTCCCAACAAGACGGCAGCGGCCAGAATGCGCACCGATGTACACGCGAAGGGGCACATGCTCAATAACCACCCTTTTTGCCAATACCAGCATAGGTGAATTCAAAATCCAGGGTGAAAGGCTTGAACCAGGGACCCACACCTGTCTCACGGTCGGTATGACGTCCGAAATGGGAATGATCGGAAGGCGGCTGGATAATGTAGCGCACCTTGTATTTGCCGGGACCATCGAGCTTCACGTTATCGCCGTAGTGCGGTCCATCGCTCGCCACCATCGGCATGAACTCGCCGGATACCTTGAAATTGCTCCCCACCTTGCTGATTTCGTACTTGATCGTGAGATAGGGTATCCAGGCGCCTTCTTCGAAACCGTTGGCGTTATCCGCCTCGGCGTGAATGTCAGCCTCGATGTGGATGTCCGATTCGGAAGCCTTTCGCATCACGCCGGGCGGCGCCATTTCGATGGGCTGCAAATAGACGGCGGCGATTTCCATTCCTGCCCGTTTTTGCGGCTCGCCAATCGGATATTCGAGCGCCAGCGCGGACACCGCCGGAAGAACTGTCAGCGCCAGGGTCAGCGCACATCTGGAAAAGAAGGTTTTGCAAGGCATTGCTTTGCTCCTGAAAATGCCCACCGATTTCAACGGCGCGCGATTGCTAATGAAAACGATTCTTATATTAAGAACAAGAACAGATATTGTCAAGCTCTGCGGAAATACGCAAGGCGAACACGATCAAACAGAGAAACAAAACCAGACAGGAAGATCAGGCGAATTGTTCAGGAATCCGCCTTTTGTCTTCCAGACTCCACCGCGCGCAACAGGCCACGCAGGATGTCGACCTCGTTTTTTTCCAGTCCGGCACGGGAGAAGAGGCGACGCAGTTTGGGCAGGATGCGCCGGGGACGGACCGGATCGAGGAAGCCGCTGGCAATCATTACTGTTTCCAGATGCCGGTAGAATCCTTCCTGTTCCGCATGGGTCGCCAACGGCGAAGCGAAAGGCGTCGTCTTGCTTCCTGGCGGCTGGTCGGAAACCATCAGGGCAGCCATGCGCAGTTCGTAAGCCAGCACTTGCACCGCGGCAGCCAGATTGAGCGAACCGTAATCCGGATTGGACGGGATTGTCGCAACGCCTTGACAGCGCTGGAGCTCCGAATTGGAAAGGCCAGAAGTCTCGTTACCAAACACCAGGGCAACCGGTTCTCCTCGCAACGCGCGCGCAAACAACGCTGCCGCGCCTGCCCTGGCAGATTGCGGCAGTGGTCCGAGATCGCGGGCACGAGCGGAAACAGCCAGACTCCATGTCATACCGGCAAGCGCTGTGTCCAAATCCCTGGCGCAATCGGCAGTCTCCAGCACATCGGTCGCGCCGGAAGCGCGCGCACGAGATTCGGCATCGGGAAATGTGCGCGGTGAGACCAATGTCAGACGAGAAAGCCCCATCGTCTTCATGGCGCGTGCCGCCGCGCCGATATTGCCGGGATGGCTTGGACGCGACAGCACGACAGTAATCGCGTCAAGCGCTTTCATTGGGTTCATATTAGAATTGGGGGTTTTTGCGGACGGTTTTTTGCCTCCGTCCCGATTCTCAAGGTTTCAAGGACATGCATCCAGCCCTCAACATTGCTGTCAAGGCGGCGCGGCGCGCCAGCCAGATCATCAACCGCGCCGCCCTCGACCTGGGACATCTCAAGGTTGCCAGCAAACGGACCAACGATTTCGTCACGGAAGTCGACAAGGCCGCCGAAGCCGCCATTATCGAAGTCTTGCGGGAAGCGTATCCGAATCACGGCATTCTAGCAGAGGAGTCCGGCGTGACACCCGGGCGCGGCGCAGGGAAGGAATTCCAATGGATCGTCGATCCCCTGGACGGCACCACCAATTTCATCCACGGTTTTCCCCAATACGCGGTTTCCATCGCGCTTGCCAAGGGCGGACAGATTGAACAGGCGGTGGTGTTCGATCCGACCCGCAACGAGCTTTTCACCGCCAGCAAAGGAAACGGCGCGTTCTTGAACGACCGGCGCATTCGTGTTTCCCGGCGCGCGAAACTCAACGAGGCGCTGATCGGCACCGGCTTTCCGTACCGGGTCTTCGAGCACATCGATGTTTATCTTGACATTTTTCGTGAAATCGCCCAGAAAGCCACGGGTCTGCGCCGTCCTGGCGCGGCCACGCTTGATCTCGCCTATGTGGCCGCTGGCCGCCTGGATGGTTTTTGGGAATTCGGGCTGGCGCCTTGGGACATGGCAGCCGGCAGCCTGCTGGTCAGCGAAGCGGGCGGTCTCATCAGTGATCTTGCCGGCGAAGCGGACTACCTCAAGACAGGCAATGTCGTTGCTGGCACGCCCAAGGTATTCGCGCTGCTTCTGCAAATCATCAAGGCCCGCTGCGCGCCGGGCCTTGAAAGCTGATTCCATCGTCTTTCGGGCGAGGTTCGGGAACAAACCGCCATATACGAAAAAGTTGTCGGTTCGAGAGGATCGCCACAGAGTTCAATGCTTCGCAATCGTTTCCCCCAGAAATGGCAAGTCAGTTTCGAACAGACCGGAAATCCTGGCAAAGCAGCCTTCCAGCGGACACACCCGACCCGGCGGACAACCATGTTCCTGTACGCACTCCAGCTTTGTCTGATCAACGATCACCATTTCCCTCACTGCCTCGCAAGGCGCAAAACGCACATCAAACCCGCCCATGTCGCAACTCCTTTCGCTTTGATTTGCACATGCGTTTCACTATAGTTCGTTTTCGGCATTGTGGACGAATTTTTGTCGATCACGCACAGCAACAGCCGTCAAAACCCCGACCGCGGAAAAGGAATTCCGGCCTTTACGCCAATTCTCCCGAGCGGAATTGCAAACCAGGATGTTCTACAACGATGTTCAGGAATACTCCACCGCAGCATGGATCGCGCGTGCTTCGGGCACATTGCACACCGTGGCGCGACCAATGGATTCCAGCAACACAAAACGCAACACGCCTCCTTCAACCTTCTTGTCATGACGCATCAGTTCCAAATAGCGCGCCGCGCCCAAATTCGGCCCCCGAATCGGCAGACCGGCAGCAGAAAGCAACGCTTCCACCCGCTTCACGTCGGTTTCTTGCAGCCATCCCAACCGATGAGACAAGCGCGCCGCCATGACCATTCCCACCGCGACTGCCTCACCATGCAGCCATTGTCCGTATCCCAATCCGGTTTCAATGGCGTGACCGAAGGTATGCCCCAGATTCAGCAAGGCACGTTCCCCCTGCTCCCGCTCGTCCGCAGCCACAATTTCGGCCTTGTGCGCACAAGAACGGTAAACCGCTTCTTCAAGCAGCCCTGCATCCCTCCCTCGCAAACCCGCCATGTTGGCTTCCAGCCAGGTCAAAAAAGCTTCGTCACGGATCAGGCCATACTTGATCACCTCCGCAAAACCGGCGCTCAATTCCCGGTCCGGCAGTGTATTGAGCGTGTCGATGTCCGCCAGCACCGCCCTGGGCTGGTAAAAGGCGCCGATCATGTTCTTCCCCTGGGGGTGATTGATGGCGGTTTTCCCCCCAACCGACGAATCCACCTGCGCAAGCAGCGTCGTCGGCAACTGCATGAATGGCATCCCACGCTGGTAACAGGCCGCCGCGAATCCGCCCATGTCCCCGATGACGCCACCACCCAGCGCCACAAGAAGCGTGTTGCGCTCACAATGCGCTTCCATGAGGGCATCGAAAATCCGGTTCAGCGTTTGCCAGTTCTTGAATGCCTCGCCATCCGGCAACACGACCTCCAGAGGACGCACGCCCAGTCCAGCAAGACTTTCCCGCACTGTCCGGAGATAGAGGGGGCCGACCGTCGTATTCGTGACGATCACGACAGACCTGCCTTGCACAAGTGGAAGAAAGTGTCCGGCTGTCGCCAGAAGGCCGCGCCCAATATGAATGTCGTACCCACGCTCGGCAAGATGCACTGTCAACGTACGCATTGTTCGTGAAACTCCTTCAGCAGGGATTGAGTGACAGCGTTAAGTGTCAATGGCCCGCTCTCCATGATGAAATGTGCTGTTTCCCGGTACAACGGATCCCGAGACGCATACAGGAATTCCAGTTGCGCCAGGGGATCTTTCACCTGCAACAGCGGACGCTCTCGCTCGTGACGCATCGTGCGCTCCCACAGCAGTCGCGGCGCGACATTGAGATAAACCACCCAACCATGTTCCCGTAACGCCTGGCGATTTTCCGCGTTCAGGACCGTACCACCACCAGTCGCCAGCACGACCTCCTCGCGTTGCGTCAATTCGCCAATGATCTGCGCTTCGCGGCGGCGAAAACCGACCTCTCCTTCGATCTCGAAGATCGTCGGGATCGTCACACCGGTTCGGGATGCGATTTCATGGTCGGAATCCAGAAAAGGCCACTCCAAGCGTTTTGCCAGTTGTCGCCCAATCGTGGTTTTCCCCGAACCCATCAAACCAATGAGATAAAGATTTCTTTTTCCGATCACGCGCGCCATTGTATCCGATCAGGATTGCAGTCCAAAATAAAAGGCCGGGAAACCCCGGCCTTCCAGACCTTTTCAAGGCATGCCCCGATTACCGGACCGACAGGTTTTCATTGACGATCCGCGGCGTGATGAAGACCAGCAATTCACGCTTCTGGGTACTCCGGGTATTGTTCCGGAACGCGTATCCCAACACGGGAAGATCCCCCAGTACCGGAACCTTGTTCGTTCCCTCCGCCTCGTCCAGCTCGTAGATTCCACCGATCACCACCGTGCCACCATTGTCGACCAGCACAGTGGTCCGCACCTTGCGGGTATCGATCGCCGGCGCTTGACCGGGAATCGAGAGATTCGGCGTGTCCTTGTTGATCTGGATTTCCATGGAAACACGACCATCGGGCGTGATATTCGGTGTCACCTCCAGGGAAAGGACTGCTTTCTTGAAGGAAGTGCCTGTCGCGCCGGAACTGGACGCCTCCTGATAAGGAATCTCCGTCCCTTGCTCGATCGAGGCCGAACCCTTGTCCGAAGTCAATACCCTCGGACTGGACACCACGCGCCCCCGGTTATCCGCTTCCAGAGCAGAGATTTCCAGATTCAACATGCGCGTTCCCTGGCGATTCGCCAGCAGGAAGGAGAAAAGCTGCGCCGGACCATTGGCGGGGCTTACAGGCAAGTTAACCTGATTGAAGGCGGGAAAAGCGGCCGATCCCTCAATGCCTCCCACCGGATTGGACAGGTCGCTGCGGCTACCGCTGCTACTGTTATATGCCTTGAGCGTTTCGAGATTATCTCCCCCCATACCGAACCACGCGCCACCATCCGTATAGTTCTTGCCATGCAAAAGGCCCAGGCGCACGCCCAGATCCCGGGCGAAATTGTCACGCGCTTCCACAATGCGCGCTTCAATCAGCACCTGGCGCATGGGCACATCCGTCTTGGCGATGACCCTGCGCAACTCCTCCATACGGGAAGGCGTGTCCCGAATGAACATGATGTTGGTGCGCGGATCAGCCGACACACTACCACGCTTCGATAGAATGCGCTGCCCACTGTCCGCCAGAATCTTCTTGAAATCGTCTACGTTATGGTAGTTCAACTGAAAGGTTTCGGTCTGCAAGGGCTCCAGATCCTCCAGTCGCGCAATCGACTCAAGTTCGAGGCGTTCGCGCGTCGCCAGCTCATCCCTCGGCCCCATGATGATCACGTTACCATTCCTGCGCATGTCCAGGCCTTTTTGCTTGAAGATGAGATCCATCACCTGATCGGCCGGAACATCCTTCAAGACCAGCGTGGTCACGCCTCCCACGGTTTCACTGATGACCGCGTTCAGGCCCAGCTCTTCCGCCATCAGGCGCAAGAGCGTGCGGACATCGCCATTTTGGTAATTGATGCTGATCCGCGGCCCTTGATAGCCCGTCTTCGTACCCTGCACCAGCTTCCTGGGATCCTTGATGACATCCTTGATCTCGACAACCAACTGAGTTTCGGTCTGATAGGCGTTGTGCTCCCAGTGGCCTTTCGCACTGATCGTCATCCGGACCTTGCCCCCTTTGTCCTCTGCCGCGATGGCGTTCACCGGTGTAGCGAAATCCCGGACATCCATGCGCCGGCGCAGACTGGCCGGCAAGGTTGCCTTGGCAAACTCCACGACCAGATCATAGCCTTGCTGCTTGATGTCAATGCTGACGCTAGGATCCGTCAAATCAACGATGACCCGCCCATCTCCGCCTTCACCACGACGGAAAGCAATATCCCGGATTGTGTATTCCGCATTTTGCTGCGTCCCCGATGCTTCCGGCACGCCCGCCTCAGCAGTAGTGATATCAACACCCGGCGCCACAGGCGGAAACAGGCTTATCAACAGGGAATTCCCCTCCGCTTTCGCGGCATAATTCAGGCTTTGCACCAGATTCAACACCAGACGCGTCCGGCCGCCAGACTGAATGACATTGAAGCCGACCAGCTCCCCTTCCTTGATCTCCTGCGCGGTTTTGCCCAGCGCATTGTCAATGCCGACAAAATCGAACGCAATGCGCGGCGGGCTGGAAATGGCGAACCCCGTCGGCAAAGTCGCAAGAGGTTCAGTCAAATCCACCTTGAGCACAGTCGTTCCGCCTTGCTTGACAACGCTGATCGACTCGATCGCGTTTCCTTCCGCATGCGCCCACGAAGAGAACATCAGCCCCATCGTGAACGCAGCAAAAACAAAAGCCTTCTTCAAGTAAACCATTTTAGCCACCCTCCCCAGTCTGCAATTGCAATGAATTGTTACGCGTGCTCCAGTCGCCATCGGCATTCTGGATCGTTTCCTCCAGCTCGACCTCCTGGTCCGTCACCCGCAGCACCCGCCCAAAATCCAGGCCGATCCAGTCGCCAACCTTGACCTGCTTGGTCAACTGATCCACAAAGACGACCGCCATCGGCTGGTTATTGATATTCAGGTACCCGATCATACGCATGTTTTCCAGGGAATAGCGTTCAAGAATATTGTTGCGCGCTTCCCTGGCATCGAAATCCGGAGCACCCTTGCCCTGCGCATAACCGCCTTTGATGTCAGGCTCCAGCTTGGCGTCATCGAACGGATCCAGTGACGAAGAAACTGAATAGGTTACTGGCACATAGGTCCTGATCTTGGGCAACGGCGGAATCTTGCCACGCTGATCATTGCCAACACTATCTATCCAAGCCTGCAAATCCTCGTGCTCTCCGTCACCGCAAGCCGATAAAAAACACAATGCCGCGAAAACCACGCAAAACGTTTTCACTTTCGGCTTGTTCATTTTCTGCCTCCTGCTTGTGCTTGTGCGGCGACTTCTTCATCGCTCAAGTAACGGAAAGTCCGCAACTCTATGCCCATCCTCAAACGCCTGCCCCCTATTGGCGAGATTGCGAGATTATTGAGAGTCACAATCCGCGACAGCTTGGCAATATCAGACGCAAACGCCCCCAGGTCATGATAAACACCATTCACATCGACCGTGATCGGCAAGGTGGCGTAAAACTCCTGCCTTACCTCCTTGCCAGGCTTGAACAATTCAAACTGCATACCTCGCCCCAAGCCAGCCTGATTGACTTCGACCAACAATTCCTTGACCTCGGTCTTGTCTGGCAACTGTTTCAGCAAGGCCGCAAACGACTGGGACATCTCGTCCCTTTGTTGTTTATAAAGATCCAGATTGATCGCCTGCGCCTTCTTGTCCTGGACTTGACCGCGCAGTTCCTCTTCCCTGCTTTGGGCCTCGTCCCATTCCGTAAGCTTGTCCTGGCACGCCAGCAACCATCCGACCAGCAACACCGCAATGAACGCCAAAACCAGCACCGTCATTTTCGGAATCGGCTCCCACGTCCCTGGGTCACTATTGTTGAGTGATCGGAATTGCTCCTGCAAACTCAATTGGCTCGAACTCATTGCTGACCTCCTCCGGCTACAGCGCCATCCGTACCTTTAGCTGCCTTTTCCTTGACCAAACGAAATCTCAGCGAGAAGTTTCCCATCGGCCTGTTATTGACAATCACCGCTTTGATCTGGATCAGGTACGCCCCCTCCATCCATGGAGAATTTTCAATATTCTCCATCAAGGTCGACACGCGCGAACTGGACTGCGTATAGCCGTTGATTTCCACATCCTTGTTGGTTTGCTTAAACCCCGTCAGGTAAATCCCGCCCGGCACTCGTCGCACCATTTCACTCAACATGAGGATCGTCTCGCTCCGGTCATCCTGCAAGGACTCGATGATATCCTTTCGCCCCACCAGACGCTGGATTTCCTGTTTCAAGGCCGTCACTTCCGCGATCTGCCCATCCAGCTTGGCAATCTCGCGCGACAAAAAATCGTTGCGCTCCGATTGCTGCTGGACCTTGTAATCCAGCCCCAGATACGCCAGCACGATCAGCCCGGCTCCGATGACGGCCACAACTCCCAGAAATGAATAAAACTGCTGCCGGCGAATCCGGCGATTCTCTTCCCGATATGGGAGCAAATTAATGCGCATCATGATGGATCGAACCTCCGCAACGCCAGACCGCAGGCAGTCATCAGGGACGAAGCATCCGCCAGCAGGCCTTGCGGACGCACCTTGCTGGATACCATCATCCCCGCAAACGGATTGGCGATGATGGTATCCACTTGCGTGCGTGTCGCCACCAGTTCGTCAACACCGTCGATTGCCGAACAGCCACCCGCCAGAATCACGTGTTCGACCTTGTTGAACTGCGTGGCGGTAAAGAAGAACTGCAACAGCCGCGACACTTCCAACGCCAAGCTGTCCATGAACTGCGGCAACAGCTCGGAAAGATATTCTTCGGGCAGGGAACCGCTGCGTTTGGCATTTTCCGCCTCGGCATACCCCATCCCGAAACGCATCATCACATTTTGCGTCAGCATGTCGCCGCCAAAAGCCTGCTCCCGTGTATACACCTGCTCGCCATTATGCATGGCGGTCAGGCGCATCGTATTCGCGCCGATATCCACCAGCGCAATCGTGGATTTGCCCCGGGATGGAAGCTGCCGCGCAATCAGGTCGAAAGCGGCGAGCGACGCATAGGCATCCACATCCATCACCATGACCTTCAACCCCACCGTTTCGGCGATCGCGACCAGATCCTCCACTTTTTCCTTCCGGGCCGCCGCAATCATGACATCGAGTTCCTCCGGGGAATCTGGTGACAAACCCAACGGCTGAAAATCCAGGTTAACCTCGTCCATGGAAAACGGGATGTACTGGCTTGCCTCGGAGGAAACAAGCTCTTCCAGCTCATTTCCCCGCAACCCGGCCGGCACGGTGATTTTCTTGGAAATGACAGCGGCGGCGGGCAAGGCCATTGCCACGCCGCGCGTGGAAGTCGACATGCGCTTCAACGCCCGCTTGACTGCCTCTTCAACCACATCCGGCGCGGAAATACTGCCATCCACCATCGCGTCCTTGGGCAACGGTTCGATCGCGTAGCGTTCGACCTGGTAATCGCCCTTCCCTGTGGAAGCAAGTTCCACCATCTTCACCGATGACGAACTAACATCCAGCCCAAACAAGGCGCGCGCCTTGGGCCTAAAAAGAGATAGTTCTAGACTCACTGTCCCTCCCCCAGAGGAATGCCTATAAAAACCGTTAGTTACATGAACTAGCCGATAAACTACTTTAGATGCTAGCAACAACTCATGGCAATGTAAAGAAATTTTTGGCTTTTGACGAAAAATCACATGCGTATAATATACGCCACTTACCACACCTTCCCTTTCGGCATTTTCTGTCATGCCCATCCTTCTCTTCGTTCTGCGTTGCATCCTGTATCCCGTTTTTTTCTTTCTGGGACTCGCCGTCTCCGGCGCCGCACTGTTTTTGGTCGTCATCCTCGTCGCCTGGCCCAACCTCCCCGAAATCGAGGTCCTGACCGACTATCGCCCCAGAATGCCACTCCAGGTCTTCAGCAGCGATGGTTACCTGATCGGCGAATTCGGCGAGGAACGGCGCGCGCCCGTAGGCATCCGGGAAGTTCCCGATATCATGAAGCAGGCAATCCTGGCAGCGGAGGACGATGGCTTTTACAGGCATTACGGCGTCGATCCGGCAGGCATCGCGCGCGCCGCGCTCTCCAATATCAAGGCGCAGGGCCTAAGCCAGGGCGCATCCACCATCACCCAGCAAGTCGCCCGCACTTTCTTCCTGCGCCCGGAAAAAAACTGGGCGCGCAAACTCTACGAAGCGCTGCTCTCCTTCAAGATCGAGAGCACCCTGGGCAAGGACCAGATTCTTGAAATCTACATCAACCAGATTTTCCTCGGCCAGCGCGCCTATGGCTTTGCCGCCGCGGCGCAGACCTATTTCGGCAAGCCGCTCCCGCAAATCAGCCTCGCGGAAGCCGCCATGCTGGCCGGATTGCCCAAAGCGCCTTCCGCTTTCAATCCAGTCGTCAATCCCAAGCGGGCCAGGATTCGCCAGGAATACGTCCTGCGCCGCATGCTGCAACTCGGATACATCGATGAAGCGCGGTTCCGCGCGGCGCTAGACGAGCCCCTGGTCATTAAGCGGGACAGCGCGACCCCCTTCCCGCTCCATGCGGAACATGTTGCGGAAATGGCACGCCAGATCGCGGCGGAACGCTTTTCCGAGGACGTTTATAGCGGCGGCATCCAGGTCATCACCACCATCAACAAGGCGGATCAGGAAACGGCTTACCGCGCCTTGCGTCAAGGCGTGCTGGACTATGACCGGCGTCATGGCTATCGCGGCGCGGAAGCTTATGTCGATCTCCGGCAAATCCACGACGACAGTGAAGACGGCGACAGCGAGGAAATCCTGGACATTGCCCTGCAGGAATTCCCCGTCGCGGACGATCTTCTGCCGGCCATCGTGCTCGCCGCCGACGCCACCCGGGTTACCGCTTATGTATACGGCGGCGAAAAAGTCACGCTGAAAGGCGGGGAACTCAAGTTTGTCGCGCGCATGCTGGGCGACCGCGCGCCAACCGACAGGAAGCTGCGCCCGGGCGCGGTCATTCGCGTCCAGCGCAAGGAAGATCGCTGGCAGATCACCCAACTACCGGAAGTGGAAGCCGCTTTTGTCGCTGTCGACCCAAAGGACGGCACGGTCCGCGCCCTGATTGGCGGATTCGATTTCAACCGCAACATGTACAACCATGTGACCCAGGCATGGCGTCAGCCGGGGTCCAGTTTCAAACCCTTCATCTATTCCGCCGCGCTGGAAAAAGGCTTTTCGCCCGGCAGCATCATCATGGACACGCCGCTGGAAATCTCCGCGGACGCCACAGGCAGCCGGGTCTGGCGTCCCAAGAACTACGACGGATCGTTCGGCGGTCCGATGACCTTGCGCACGGCGCTCGCAAAATCCAAGAACATCCCTTCCGTGCGCCTGCTGCAAGCCATCGGACCGCGCTACGCACAGGATTACATTACCCGTTTCGGTTTCGACGCCTCCCGCCATCCTCCTTACCTGACCATGGCGCTGGGCGCGGGTTCCGTCACGCCCTGGCAAATGGCGGGGGCGTATTCCCTCTTCGCCAACGGCGGCTACCGCATCCAGCCCCACATCGTCAGGGAAATCCGCAATCACCGGGGCCATGTGCTGGCCCGCGCCACACCGCCCCATGCCGGTGACGAAGCCACGCGCGCCATCGATTCGCGCAACGCCTATCTGATGTATACCATGCTCACGGACATCGCCAACCACGGCACCGCGGCGCGCGCCGCCGCGACCCTGAAGCGGCACGACCTGGCCGGCAAGACCGGAACCACCAACGACTATCTGGATGCATGGTTTTGCGGCTTCCACCCGAGCATTGTCGGCTGCGCCTGGATCGGCTTCGACCAACCGCACAGGCTCGGCAGTTCGGAAACCGGGGGACACGCGGCGCTGCCGATCTGGATCACGTTCATGAAAACAGCGCTTGCCGATGTTCCCGTGCAGACACTGAAACAGCCCGAAGGCATCGCCAAGGCATACGGCGACATGTATTACAGCGAAAATGTGCCGGACGCCAACCCGGTGGAAGCATTGGGCGCGGAAGACGAGGAAGAGGAAACAGCGGCGGGAACGCCCGGAATGCCCGAAACGCCCAACGTGCCGCCCCCGGCTCCGCTTCCTGCCCCTCCCAGGCCATCCGAGAATCCATCCCAAATCCTGGGAGGCGGCAATTGACAGCCGCCGGCATGCGTCGCGACGACGCGTGCCGATTCGCATCACCGCGCGCGCATGAGCCGTGAAAGGCGCGCGTCCAGCGTTTCACCATCCCGTGTATCGCGCCAGTCCGCGCCGTCCCAGTGGAAATGAAAGCCGCCGCTTTTGGCGGCCACCCAGATTTCCCGCGCGGCAACATGGCGATTGATGACCATGCGGCTGCCGTCTTCGCACTCCGCTTCCAGGATACCGCCGGGCCGCACGTCATAATCCAGTCCAGCCGCGTCCAGCGCCGCTTCGATTCGCGCCATCTCGACCTCCGCGATCTCCGCAAAAACCTTTTCATCCATTGTGCTACCATCCTCCGCTCATTTTTTGCTGTCAAACAAACATGTTGCGCCGTTTAATCCTGTTTGTCGGGTTTGCCCTCGCCACGGCCTGCGGCATCAAGGGTTCGCTGGAAAAACCCGCGCGCCCCGCGCCGCCTCCCATACTGGAGCGCATTTCCCCCACGTCCGCGGAAATACCTGTTCCGGATGTTAACACGCCCGCCAGACCGACCCCATGAGCCTCCCCTGCTCCCCGCATTTCCTTTACCGAAACGGCGTCCTGCACGCGGAAGCCGTTCCCCTGCCGGATTTGGCCACCGCTTTCGGCACGCCGCTCTACGTCTATTCCCGCGCGGCGCTTACCGCCGCCTTGCGCGAATTCCAGGAGACGCTTGCCGCGCACTCCACCCAAAGCCTGGTGTGCTACAGCGTCAAGGTCAATTCCAATCGCGCGATTCTCAATCTTTTCGCCCGCATGGGCACGGGTTTCGACATCGTTTCCGGCGGCGAACTGGAGCGGGTGCTGGCAGCGGGCGGCGATCCTGGCAAGGTCGTGTTTTCGGGCGTCGGCAAAACCGAAGCGGAAATGGCGCAAGCACTGACAGCGGGCATTCTGTGTTTCAACGTGGAATCCGCCGCCGAACTGGAACGCCTGAACGCCGTCGCCGCGCGCCTTGGCAAGACCGCCCCAGTGGGCTTGCGCGTCAATCCCGATGTCGATCCCAAAACACACCCCTACATCGCCACGGGATTGAAAACCGCAAAATTTGGCATTCCGCTCGCAATGGCGCTGCCGCTCTATGAACGCGCTGCCGCGCTTCCCCACCTTGCGGTCGAAGGCATCGACTGCCATATCGGCTCGCAGCTCCTGGACACCCGTCCTTTCGGGGAAGCCCTGGAACGCATCCTGCAACTTGTCGACGCATTGCGGGAACGCGACATTCCAGTGCGTCATCTGGACCTGGGCGGTGGCCTGGGCATCCGTTACCGGCGGGACGAGACGCAGCCGGATATGCGACAGTATCTTCAGCCCCTGATTGAAAAACTGCGGAATCGCGGACTCAAACTCATTCTGGAGCCGGGTCGGCGGCTGGTCGGCAACGCGGGAATCCTGCTCACCCGGGTGGAGTTCCTGAAGTCCGGCGCGGACCGGAAGTTCGCCATTGTCGACGCGGCCATGAACGACCTCCTGCGCCCCGCTCTCTACGCGGCGCATCACGAGATCGTGGAAGTCCGCCCGCGTGCCCTCGATCCCGTTTTCTACGATGTCGTCGGCCCGATCTGCGAATCCAGCGACTTTCTCGGACAGGAACGCGCGCTTGCCATCGAGTCTGGCGACCTCCTCGCCGTGCTTTCCGCCGGAGCCTATGGCATGTCCATGAGTTCCAACTACAACTCCCGCCCTCGCGCGGCGGAAATCATGGTGGACGACGCGCAAGTACATTGCATCCGCCGCCGGGAAACGATCCCGGAACTGTACGCGTCCGAACAACAACTGCCCTGAACGAACCCAGGATCGCTGGAGCGAAAACAATATCCCCGGGAATGCAGGTGGATGAACCGCGGGCTGGTGTTGCGCAACCACGCGCGGTTTTTCCACAGCCCCCGCTTTCTTGTCCTGTCTTGCGATCCGGAACGTTGCAAACGAATCGAGGAGAAACCCTTCATCCTGTGACAATTTTTGTCACTTTCTGCGCGCAATTTGTCACTTTGTGGAGGGGGTGTGGTTTGTGTTGTCGGGGAGGGAAATGGCGTGGATGCGAGCGTACAGGCGGGAATTGGGAGTACGGGGTTTGTCAGGCATGGAAGTTGCTCTTATCTTTTCGGTTTCTTTTCCTGACAAGTCGGACAAGCGAT
>JAISME010000148.1 GCA_031276915.1 Zoogloeaceae bacterium | reverse complement strand
TCTTCCAGGCGCGGTTCGTAGCGGCTGACGAAATCGACGATCTCCCGCCGCAAGACGGGTTCATCGTCCGGTGAAAAGCCCGCGCCCGAATGGATGAAATCCGGCATTCCAAACGCGGGGTCGAGAAGCGTGCTGCCTTGGCGGGAGTTGAGCAGCCGGGAAACGTAATCACAAATGGATTGCAGCAGACGCTCCTTGGATTCCAGGGACTGGCGATCTTCCTTCCGATTGATGGCGGACATGCGTTCAAAGAGGCGCAACTGGGGCATCGCGCGCTTCTCCCTTCTTGTTGTCGCTGGCATGATTGCCTGGCGGCGCGAGGGTAAATACCACCCGCAACTGGTTTTGTTCCCGCGCGACGAACGCCTGCGCGTTCATGTGGCGCAATAGATCCCGCGTGCGCCCCCTGCCGGAAATGCGGATGTAGCCAGGATGCGGATAAACTTGCAGGCGCTGCAAGAATCCCTGCGCGATCGGATGTTCGACAGTATGCGACAGGCGATATGCGCCGAGCAGATCCACGGAGAGCGACCCTTTTGTCTCCAGGCGGTAGAAGCTGACATGTCCGGGCGTGCCATGAAAGGGAAAGAGCAACTCGATTTCATTCGTCGCCACTTCCCTGATGACGGGCACGCCCAGATCGCCCTTGCCGCCATCCCGACCGTGTTCCAACAGGCGCCACGCGGCAATATCGGCTTCCCTGGGCGCCTCGGGAAGCGGCTTGGGCGGGGGGGACGCCTTGGGCATCATTTTCGGCGCTTCCGCTTGCAGCACGGACGTTGGCGGTGGCGGGGCAAGACGAGTGAACAGGCTTTCCATCAAACTGCCCGCTGTCTCCGAAGACATGTGCAGTTTCAGGGCGACCGCCATCAGGAACACCAGCAAGAACCATGTTAAAAGCATGCAGCGGAACAGGGCGCGCGGGGAATGCGTCATTTCATTACCTCACGTAAGTAATGCGGTCAGGCGCCTCGGGGATATTGTTGTTTCTTTCCTTGAGCAACAGGGCCACGTTGTCCGGGAAAATCCTGACTTTCAGGTTGCTGATCCTGTCCGCGGCAAGGAAGTCGGAGGCATCCGGGAAATCTTGCGGCGTAAAACGCCTTTCCCCGTACTGAAAATCCTCGACGAAGCCGACAAAATCCGGATAGACGCGCTTTGCCTCGAAATTCGGAAAGGCGATTACCAGCTCGGCATGGCCGCATTGCTGCTTGTCATAGATAAAACGCTCGTTGTGCGGATAGTTGCGGTTGACCAGTTGCCAGGTTTTGTCCTGGCACCATAAGGTCAACGTGGTGCTGTTGACCCGCGCCTTGGCATCGATGTTGACGATGGTCGGCATGGTGCGCAGGAGCACCTCCAACGTTTGTTTCGCCGTTTCCTCCGTGATCGCGAATTCTTCGCCGCTGCCCAGAAAAGAAAGAAAGTCCTGGGTAAACGGAAAAGGACGGTTGTCCCAGACCGCGGCCGAAATGCCATCCGCGCGGCGCAACAAAAAGGGGGAAATTTCATCGGAGACAAACTTGCTCACCACTCCTTCCTTGCCGAACATCAGGGCGGTGTCGTAGCCGCGATGCAGGTAGGTGGGGTTGGCAAGAACCTGGTTTTCCCAGTCTTGTTGCAGTGTCGTCGCCGCGCTCACGGTAATTCCGTTACCGGCGAAAGCAAGCAGGTTTTCAAAGAGGCGCAACTGGGGAACTTCGTGATTCTGAAAAGTTTCCCGCACGCTTTGCCAATGTTCGCCGCCCTGCGTGTAAAGGCTTTTTTCCAGGGCTTCCGTGTCGCGCGCGCCAAAATGCGTCCGTGCGGTTGCCTGTGCCCAGGCGGGATTGTCGAGGTTTTTCAGAATGCCGCGCACCGAACCGAAATAGTGCGCCATTTGGGTGATGCCGTCATAGATCCTGCGCACCTGATGGCGCGTGTCCGCCACCTGCCACAATTCCCGCAACACGTCGGGAGCGGCGATTCCGGAAATCAGCAGGGTATGCCAATCGGCAATATCCTGACTGGCGTGGCCTTCCAGGGCAACCTGGGTCATCACGTCGAACAGGCGCGCTTCGGAGAGCCAGGCAGGCGGCGTGCTTGCGTCCTTCAGCGGCGCGAGTTCCTTCGTCAGGCGGGCGGCGAGGCGCAGGTGCGGGGTATCCTCCACACTCTTGACATAGTAGAAAGACGCGTAGGCGTCGCTGTTTTCCAGACTTTCCGCCACCTCGCAGAAACGCTGCACGAAGTTTTGCCACTGTTCCTCATAGCGCGCGTAATAATCTTCCAGGATTCGATCCATTTTCCGGCGCAATTGCGTGTGCTCGCCGCCCGGCATGTCGAGAAAGCGATGCAGGAATTTTTTGTTCACCGCGTAACCCGCCGCCGTATAGGAAGCTGGCACGCAGGTGTCTTCCTGCGCGTTACCAAAAAGACTCGACCAGTATTGCGACAGGCAGACCTTCCGGTCGCTGTTGCTCTCGTCGTAATACTGGATAATGGAGTCATAAAACGACTCGAAATTGCGGGTGAGAAACGGGATCAGGATGCTGTTCACATCTTCGCCCAGAATGGCGAGTTGTTCCGGATTGGCGGTCCATCCCAGACCAAGCTTGACGAGTTCGCTGTTGGCGGTTCTCCAGCTTTCCTCGGCGAACAGCGGGAAGGCAATCGCCGGAATATCGATCCTGCCGGTTTGCTGCTGTTGCCGGATCGCGTGTCCCAACCAGGCCAACTGGTTGACCGCCGCGTGTTTTGCCTCGTCGTATTCGCCCGGCGCGTTCAACGTGGCGCGCATGGAAACGAGCAGCGGCGCGAGAAATTCGCCATACAGGGTTTTCGTGAAACGGTTTTTTTCCACCTGTTCGACACGCGCCAGCATGTCGAGGCCGAAGGTAGGGAGAAGCCAGCTCTTGCGCGCCGTATCGAGTTGCGTGATGTAGCGCATCTCGCCGTACAGTGCGTCCAGCCGCCCCGACGACACCAGATGCTGCGCGACGGAAGGCGGCAACGAAGTGATGGCGCGGTTCTGGTAGAGCACGTTCGCCGCCATCAGGCCGCAGACGCAAAAGAGCAGCAGACACCAGGCGCCCATGACGACGATCCAGGCGCCCGAATAGGCCGAGAGCCGCCCGCGCAGACGGTAGGCCGCCGCGCCATGACTGGGCAGGAAGCGCGTGAGGAAACGAGACAAGGCGCCCAGCGAAAAGGAGGGGATGGTCGGGATAACCGGCTTTGGCGCGGTTGAAGGCTGGCCTGCCTCTTTTTTCACCGCGACTTCCGGGGGGCGCGTCGGGCAGAAGAACACGCCCGCCAGACGCGCGCTGTCCTGACGCGGCATGTCCTGCAACAAGGCGGCGAAGAAAACATCGAGTTTTTTCCCCAACTGCCCGACGGTTTCCAAAAAATGAAGTTCATCCGCGCCCGCGGGCGCGCCTTGCGCGAGATCGTCGTAGAAGGCCGCGCGCAGCATCGCGTCGGCGGCCTCCGCGGCGGTCTCGCCCGGCGCTTTGTTCACTTGTCCGTTCGCGTCCGGGTCGAAAAAACAGCCCGGCAACGCCGCTTCGCCCTTCGATCGAGACAGCAAGGCCGCGCCGCCCGGCAAGGTCTCCATGTCCTGCGCCAGCACGTAGATCGGAAGATTGCGGTTCAACGCGACCATCGCGGTATACAGCGCGCCGCGCAACTGGAATCCCCATTCGTGCAGGGCGCTCTCTCCGCGCGCCAACACCTCGCGAGCGGAGACGATCAGGAGAACGCCGGCAATGGCGCTGTCCCACACATTCCGCGCGATGAGCGCGAGAAGCTCTTCCCCGAACTTGCCTTCCAGCGCCCCGACCCTCATGTGCAGCAGGGTCGTCGCGGCGAAATCGCGCCGCGCCAGGGGTTTGTCTTCGCCGTCCGCCCCGAAAAGCGGCGAGAGCGGCGTGTCCGCGCGCGCCGTGCCATCCAGGGCCAAATACCAGGAACGGCCGGTGAATTCACGCGGATCGATCCTTTTTTTCCGATCGCGCACCAAAAGGGCGTTCCACACCCTCTCGATTCCGGAAAGATTGGTTTCGGTGGAAACCGCCGTGTTTTTCAGGCCGGACAGGGCCTGCCGCACAAAAAACCGCTTGTTGCGCGCCCGCCACAGGAAGCGCCCCGCCCAAAACAGCAACACCGCGCCAAACAAACCGGCCAGGATGAAAAACCCCGTAAACATCGGCCAACGCAGCCACCACGCCAGCACGGTCAGGAGCCCCAGCAGGATCAGAACGATCAGCAGGAACAGCAAACCTTTCAGGAAGACGCCAAGTAGTTTCATGTCATATAACCGCGCAGACGATGCACAAGGCCGCTCAAGACTTGACGGAGATGCCGACCAGGAGGTTCGCGCAGTACAGGCCGAACAGCAGGACGCCAAGCAAGGGGAGCAGGATATAGCACGCCCATTCCAGCGCCGGGGCGATTTCGCCCATGCGCCTTCGCGCGCGCCACCCTGTCAGGGAAGAATCGACCGCCGGGGTTTCGCTGCCGCGCAGCACCGAACGGGCGGACTGGCGCAATTTCTCCACGAGGCGGACATCGCCATGACAGCGCCCGGAAAAACCGAGGAGCAGGCAAAGGGCGTACACGTCGAGTTCCTGCCGCGCCGCCCGGTCGCGCGAAATGCGCGCGGCGGCTTCCAGGCGCGACGGCAGGGAATCGTCCGGGGATTCCATGTCGTCGGGCGGCAGGGACAATTCTTCCAGCAGGGTTTCCAGGCGCGAAAAGAACAGGCGCCCCGCTTCGGAAGTCTGGAAATAGGCGTATTGCAGACTTTGCGACACCCAGCCCGCGGCGTCGGGGCGCGGCGCGGTGAGCATGATTTCGTCCACCCAGGCGTACACCGCCAAACGGCAGCAATCGAGGTCGACGCCGCGATCCATGTTGTCGGCAATCGACGAAGAATAGCGTTCGCGCTCTTCTTCCGCGCGCGCGTGTATCCGGCGCCCCAATTCCGCGAGCGATTCTTGCGGGCCGGTCGCCCGCGCATGGCGCAGGGCTTCGCTCATCAACGGAAAAAAACGCTTCAGCATCTTCCGTTTCCACCGCGCCGACGATCCATGCGTCGGCGGCGCAAGGCGCCGAATCCTTTTTCTGCCCGCGATCTTCCGTTCTTGCCCATCTCTTTTCCTTTTCTACTTCCGAATCACGGTGAGCTGTACCCATAAATCCTGGGGCGCGTCGGGAAGGAAGAAGGCGACTTCCCCATGACGCAGGGTTTGCTCCCAGAGTGGATCGGTCTGGTCGATCAGGAAATAGGCGGTATCCTTACGGCGGGGCAGGCCCACGGGCGGGGTGTCGGCGTGGGTTACGCGAATGCCGGGAAGCGCGCGCGCCACGATGTTGGCGAGTTCCCGCCGCGGCGCGAGCTTGCCGAAGGCGCGCACCCGCTCCGCCAGGCGCTCCGTTGTGGGCGAACGCATCAAGAGCCAGTAGCCATAGGAATTGTTGCAGGCGCTTTGCGGCATTTGGGTTGCCAGGATGCCGCCCTCGCACGCTTCGAGAACGAAGGCGAAATCCGGACCGACCACCAGCGAATCCACAAGCCGGGTGACGATGCCGCAAGCGGCGTCATAGCATTCGTAGAGATTTTCGTGGTCGTAGGGCGGCAGCGCGCGCAGCCTTTGCCTTGTTTCCCCCACCGGCGAGAGTTCTCCGGAAAATACCGAGAGTTCGCCCACCATGCGGCAGAGCGCGACAAATACCGGCCACGGATGCATGGCGGGCGCAAACAGCAATTGCTCCAGTTCCGGCACATGCCGGGAAATAGCCCCCAACACGCAAAACAGGGTGATTCCATAGAGGGTGGAGACTTCCGAGGAGGAAGCGTCGCCGCCGACCAGCTTGAATTCCTCCAGTTGCCGCGCGCGGGAAAGCAGGACGTCGCGGATGTCGCGCAGCATGTTGACCAACGCCGCGCTCGCCTGAATATCCACGACCGGCGGCACGAAGCGACTCTCCAGACGCACCCGTTCGCCACTTCGCACCAGCCGCGCGACGGGAATGCGCAGCATGCTGTCCTTCATTTCGTCATCGAAGCAAAGGCGCAGGCGAAAACGCAGGACGCGCGCGTCCGCCATCGCGCCCTTGCCGTGCAAGTCCGGCGTCCGTTC
>JAISME010000142.1 GCA_031276915.1 Zoogloeaceae bacterium | reverse complement strand
TTCGATGAGCGTGAAGCCGCGCTGGAGGGTGTGTGCGATGTGTTTCATGATGATGCTCCTTTGGAAAGAAAAGGAAGGAAGAACAAAAAAGGCCGCGAGCGCATGCCAAAACACGCGCCCGCGACCGGGGTGGTAAAAAGAAGAAAAACAAGGAAACCGGAAAGCCGGGAGGAAAACAAAGTGGGGGAGCATCCTGCTCCCCCGTGTCTGGATGGGAGCAGGATGCTCCCGCTACTTTGCTGTCATCCCACCTCGTCATTGCGAGGTCCTGCGGACGGCAATTTACGACGTGGCAATCCACACGGCGGTTCAGTTTTCCGAAACGCTGGAACAGGCCACGAGGCCGTCTGGATTGCCACGGGCCTGCGGCCCTCGCAATGACGAAGGTTTGGAAGGTTGCGGGAAAAATTGCCGTCCGCAGGACCCGCAAGGACCGGGCTTGCGGCCTTCGCAATGACGGTGGAACGGGTGCGGGAGCGGGAAGCGGCCCGGCGGGTCAGCCGGAAGGCCGGGTTTCAGGTGCGCGTGACGGTGAGTTTCAGCCCCAGGGCGCGAACGACTCTCAGCACGGTGTCGAAGCGCGGCAGCGCGCCACGGGAAAGCGCCTTGTACAGGCTTCCCCGCCCCAATCCGGTTTTTTCCGAAATCTCCGCCATGCCGCGCGCACGGGCAATGTCGCCCAGGACGGCAATGATTTCCTCACTGTCGCTATTCTCCATGACCTGGGCGAAATACTCCTGAACGGCTTCCTCGTTGTCGAGGAATTTCACGATGTCGGACGGTACGGTTTTCATGCTGGTTTCCTCCTCAAGCCTTGCCATGCCGCGCGCGCGGGCAATGTCGTCCAGGGCGGCAATGATTTCCTCACTGTCGCCATTCTCCATGATCTGGGCGAAATACTCCTGGGCGGCTTCCTCGCTGTCGAGGAATCTCATGATGTCGAACGGTACGGTTTTCATGCCTCAAGCTCCTCTCCTTCGCCAGTTTGCGCGCGGTCTTGATGTTCGCCTCCCTTGATCCTTTTGATCCCGCATGGATTCGCGCCATTCGGCAAATTTCCCTGTCTGGACAACGATGTACTCCATGGATTCACTGTATCTGACCGGATACACAAGTCAAGGGATTTTCGACGATTTTCCAGGAACCCGGACATGACGCCCAATCCGGAACAGGACCGGGGAAAAGGGAAGGGGTGGAACGGGAACAGGACGCCTCCGCCCGGTCAGCCGGAAGACGGCGGGGTCTCGATCGGGTCGATCGGGGGAGTGGCGGGAGGAGAAGGGGGATGCGCCGCCAGCCACGCGCGCAGGATTTCGTTGATGCGCGTCTGCCAGCCCTTGCCGGTGGCCTTCAGCGCGGCAAGCAAATCCACATCCAGGCGCAGCGTGACCGGCGCTTTCCGGGGCGCGGCACGGGGCGGACGCCCGGCGAGTGGATGCCCGAGGCTGATGACGCGCATCTTCTCGCCCCGCTCCGTGAAGGTGACGCGGTAGAGACGGTTTCCCATTGGAACCGTCGCCTCCGTCCGGACTTCGCTATATGAAAATCGATTGTCCACTTCATGCGCGGCGTGATCCCAATCCGGTTCGGCGGCCAGCGCCAATGACAGGCCATGCTTCCGGATGTTCAGGACATCCTTGGCGGGATCGAATTCGATTTCCATGTGGTTAATGCACATACGGGAACATCGTTGTCGAGTTTCCCCGGAGGTTCTGTTACGCGCTTTTGAATCTGTCCACTTTAATGATTTTCAAATTGTCCGCTTTGACGGGCAAAGGGAACATACAAGGGGGAATGTCATGGCACTGCGACAGGCTGGAAAGCCGTTGCTGTTTTCCAAACAACAAGCCTGTTGACAGGCGGGCAAAACAGTTCAAGGAGGCAGAAGAGTCGAAGAAGCATATCTTATATATCCCTTTGATTTAATTATGAAATTCATGAGATTTTTGT
The DNA here is from genome assembly GCA_031276915.1 of Zoogloeaceae bacterium. Classification (GTDB taxonomy): domain Bacteria; phylum Pseudomonadota; class Gammaproteobacteria; order Burkholderiales; family Rhodocyclaceae; genus Azovibrio. The sequence goes on along the minus strand of JAISME010000142.1, from coordinate 28,290 downwards.
TGTGGCATGGTTCCTGCTAAAAGATATTCAGGCTTTTTTTGGGGAGCAATCAAAAATGACGGACACTCGACACGAGGACAGGACAGGACAGGACAGGACAGGACAGGACAGGACAGGACAGGACAGGACAGGACAGGACAGCCTCTACTACGTGTTGTCTGCTGCAATCGGCTTCGCCTTTCCAAGTATCGTTTTTGCGGTAGATGACCAAACCCAGTCCGAAACCACCAGGGTAGAAGAACTCGATACGGTTTTTGTCCAGGGCAGGCGCACCGACATATCCTCCACTGTTCTGCCGACCCGGCCCCCCTTATCCGTTTATGGTACGGAAACAACGGTACTGGATACTCCGCGTTCGGTTTCCCAGATCAGCGCAGAACAACTCGCAGAAGATTCGATCCGTAGTTCAGACGATCTGGTCAAGTATGCGCCCGGTATTACGCGGGGTGGAGGACAAAACGCAGGGATTGCGCCACAGTTTCGCGGGCAGGGATCGGAAGTATTTCAGGATGGGCAACGCCGTTATTCGGTACGACACCCGGCCAACTTCAACGCCTATGAAGGGGCAGACGTTGTTGCGGGACCCTCTTCGGTTATCTTTGGCTCCGTCACCGGTTCCGGCGGCTACATCAATTACCTGACCAAGAAACCGGATTTCACCCAGCGCCGTACGCTTTTTTCGACACAGCTTGGCACTTGGATCCCGGATGGCGAGTCGCGCGAGTCAACCCGGTTTACGCTCGATCACACTGGCCCCATCAATGACAATCTGGCTTATCGGTTCAGTGTCACCCGCCAGCGTGACGAGGATTATTACTTCAATGTCGAAAACAACTTTGATGCTTTCTATGGCGCGGTTGCCTGGCAAGATGATCGCCTACGGATAGATTTCAATGTTGCCTACGACGATTATTTCGACTGGAACATCACGCACGGCTGGAACCGTCCCCATCAGAAACTGGTCGATAACGGCAAGTATTATGCGGGGCGCGCAACGCCTGTCATCCAGAATGGCACGACACTATGGTCGCCAGTCTTCGCTTCCGGCGCAGCGGATTCGGCTGTATTGGGCTGGGTCAGAAGGGAAAGGAACTCCGAAGGAAAATATCCGGTTGTGGCCGGGAGTTTCACGACCGCCAATCCCAATCGAGCAGACAGTCCGGGTACCGTGCGGGGGTATGTGTATGACCCAACACTGGGCGGCAACGGCCTGGCTTCCATATCGCCCCAGAAGTCACAGCGTGCCGAAGACAAGAACACGGCGCGACGCGTGACCAGCCAATTGCGCATTGCCTATGATTTTTCACCCAACATCAAGCTCGTCAATAGCAGCCTCTATCTGAAATCGCGGGATGTGACGGATGCCACCGGAACTTTCCAGTCCCAATCCAAAGACTCGATCCTTGATAACCGCTTCGAGTTCCATGCCAAAGGCGAATGGAATCTGGGCGGCGTGAAATTCGGCGACGAAAGCAATACCGGCTTGATCTACCGGAGCGAGCACAATCGTTCGCTTTCCGCCAATAACAGCTTCTGGATGATAAATGCCTATGATCTGAATCTGGACTCTTCCACCAAATATCCAGGTCATTTGCTTGGCCTCACAGGACGCAATCCGGCGGGCGGTAATGGCGCATGGATTGGCACGCCGGGGGTACCGCAATATTCCAATACCTACGGCTGGCTCAATCTGCCTGCCATGTACCCGGCAGGAGGCGGCCTGTATGCCGAATCGGTTGCATCCTATACCTCCGAAAGCAAATGGATCACCAAGACGGTATTTACCCAGCACAACCTGCGTTTTGGAGAGCATCTGGGGCTTAATGCCGGAGCCAGCCGAAGCTGGGTCGACGCCGAAATCGAAAACCCCTTCCCACTCCCCGGCGCCAGCAAGAGGAAGGACAGGGACAATTTCCGCCTCTACTCGGTTCAGTTCAGCCCCTATGTGAAGCCTACCGACAACAGCACGGTGTATTTCACCTATGACCGTTCGCTTGCCATCAATACCGGAGGTTTTGCCAACGGCCTTTCCTGGGGCAGTGGCGCCTACGCCAACAGGTTGGATCCATTGGCATTCGAGAGCAAGAGCGAACTGTATGAACTGGGGGTGAAAATCGATGTCATCCCGGATCGCCTGTTTTTCTCACTTTCTGCTTTTGATCAGGCGCGTGACCTGTCGCCGGACCAATGGAACAACATTGCCCGGTTGAGGGTCAAGGGGCTGGAATCTACGGTACGCTTCCAAAGCGAAGGGGGAGTAAGTGCGGGTCTCAATCTCACGCGCCTTTCCGCCTACAACGAATGGACCTCGCAAGTCGGTTTCGCCCCACGCGGCTTTGTTCCCGACAATGCGACCGTGTTTTCCGACAACCTGGGTGCGTTTGTCGTCAATGGTGTGCCTTTGCTGAACGGCGATCTGCCTTCGGGGCGTTTCGATGTGGTGACACTCCCCAAATATACCTTGAGCGGCTTCGTTGATTATCGCCACCCCTCCGGTATCGGCGTTGAATTGTCCGGTTGGTGGACCAGTAGCTGGTACCTCAATCTGAGCAAGACGGTCAAGATTCCCAACGAATTCAACCTCGATCTGGCGCTTTCCTACCGCCCGCCCGTGCGCGATCCCAAGTGGAACGTCATCCTGCGTGTCCTCAACCTTACCAACGAGCTGAACTTCGTGGGCGGACTCTCGATGCAGACCAATACCTTCCTGCAACCCATGCCCGGGCGTTCCGTGCTCGCGCAATTCAACTACAAATTCTGACAGAAAAGGAGTTTCATCATGGCTGTAAAACTGCTTTGGTATCTCACTCTTCCGGATGGTCCTGTACCCTGGGAACCGGAAGGTCGCTGGAATACAGGTTTTGATCATTTGCGGCAACTGGCGGCAACCATTGACCGGCTGGGCTATTACGGTGCGCTCATCGCGACCGGTTTTGGTCACAATGAAATTCTGACGGTGGCCTCGGCCACGCTCTCGGCGACGCAACGGATCAAGTTCCTGGCGGCGATCCATCCGGGGCTTTTGACACCGGCCAAGCTGGCGCAGATCGCGTTAACCTTCGACAACTTCTCTGGCGGGCGGCTGGCGCTCAATGCCATCAATGGCAACGACGCGACCTCGGCAGCGTTTGGCGTGCATTACGGACATGACGAACGTTACGATTTCAGTCTCGAATACTGGCAAGCCTTCAAGGAGTCCTATCTGGGTCAAAAGAACGGCTATGACGGCAAGTACATCAAACTCGCGCCCAACCCGAATCTCTCCAATGGCTCGCGCCGGGGTGTGGCAGGTGGCGGCGGTCTACAGCCAGTACAGACCAATGGCGTTCCTCTGTGGGGCGCGGGGACTTCTCCTGCGGGAGTGGCGCACTCGGTCAGAATCCTGGATACCTACCTGAGTTTTGCCGATACCCCGGAGCGTCTGGGAGCAAAGTTCAGGAACGTGGCGGCGGAAGCCGCCAAAATTGGCCGCACGCTTACCTTTGGTACACGCTTGCAGATCATTGTGCGTGAAACAGAGGGAGAAGCCTGGGAGTACGCGCAGTGGCTCGTGGATCGCACCTCGGTTGAATATGCCATCGAGTCGATCAAGCGCCAGTTGCCGCAGGGCGAAACGTTCGAAAGCTACCGTAGCGATAACCCCCAGGTACAGAAAAACCTGGAAACTATCCGCGCGGGCAGACTCCCGAAAGCCAAGGACTACGAAATCTACCCGAATATCTGGACAGGCCCGGCGCTGCACGGCTTCAACGTGCTTGCTCCTTTGGCCGGCACCACGCTGGTAGGCAGTGCCGAAAACATCGCGGCGCGCATCCGCGAGTTCGAGGCCCAGGGCACCAGTGCCTTCATTCTTTCGGGTTGGCCTTTGATTGACGAGGCCCACCGAGTGGCCGAACTGCTGTTCCCGCTGCTGGACATTGATCACGGTTTCGAGGTTCCGCTTCTCAACCCCGAGCGGCGTCACCTGCCAGACCGGCGCGAGCGCGCGGTGCGATAGTGACGATCCAGGAAACCATCATGATGGATAACTCCTCACGCAGGGATTTTTTACGCGCGACTACCATGCTGGGCGGAGGCTTGCTCATGGGAAGCCTTCTGCCTGGATGCGGCGAACAAAGTCCGAAAAGCGGCGGCGCATCATCTGCCACGGCGCTTTCTTCAAGCGCCGACGAAAAGCCGCGCCGAGGGGGACGGCTGCGTTTGGGGATCATCGGTGGCGACCAGGCAGGCAATCTTGACGCGCACAAACCGTTCAATACCGGTAGCATCATTCGGGGCTTTGCGCTTTACAGCAAGCTTTGGGAATGGAACGACGACATGCTGCCGAAACTGACCTTGGCCGAATTTGCCGAACCGAATGCCGATGCTTCTCAATGGACGATCCGCCTTAAAAAGGGACTGGAATTCCACCACGGCAAAACGGTCACCGCCGATGACGTCGTGTTTTCCATCCTGCGCCTTACCGATCCCGGGCTGGCTTCTCCCTTCAGCTACCTTGTCAATGCAGTGGATCGCGAGGGGATTGCAAAAATCGATGAATTCACGGTACGGATCGCGTTCAAAAAAGGCATTGGTTTTTCACCCCTTCCCAGCCTCTGGGTAAACTTTGGCGGCATCGTGCCCACCGATTACCACCCGGTTACCAACCCGGTTGGGGCGGGGCCTTTCAAATACAAGGATTTCCGTCCAGGAGAACGCTCCTTGTTTGTCCGCCATGAAAACTATTTCCTGAATGGGCAACCCTATCCCGACGAGCTGGAAATTCTGGATTTCAAGGATCAAACCTCGCGTTTTGCGGCGCTTGTCAGTGGGCAGATTCATTTGGCCAATGCCGTGTCACCGGATCAAATCGCCCTGTTCCGGGATAACCCGCGCGCCAGACTTCTGGTTTCACCTACCTACGCCTGGAATGGGTTCTACCTCAACACCGCCAAAAAGCCATTTGATGACATCAGGGTGCGCCAGGCATTCCGACTGTTGGTCGACCGTGGGGAACTGGTCAAACGGGTCTTCAATGGAGAGGGGCGTATCGCCAACGACCTTTATGCAGCGCATGACCCGACCTTCAACCATGACATCCCCCAGCGCCTGCATGACCCGGATGGAGCGCGGCGGCTCTTGCGTGAGGCAGGAGTGGGTAAGTTGTCGCTCGAACTCGTTACCAATGCCGCCGGATCCAACGCTGCCGTGGTTTTTGCCGAACAGGCGCGGCGTTTTGACATCGACCTCCATATCCGCCAGGTTGATGAGGCGACCTACAATGGCTCGGAAAAAGCCGATTGGGCGATCAGTACAGGCGGTTCACTAGGTCTTCCCTACCTTGCCGCAGCCGTCAGCATTGATGGTCCCCTGGCAGTTGCCAACCGCAGCAATTTCTATGATGCACGTTTTCACGATCTGATCCATCAGGCGCTGAAAGAGCCTGATGTGGAACGCCAGAAAACCATCGTTCATGAGGCTCAACGGATCCAGCATGAGCGCGGCAGTCTTCTGATCTGGGGGTTTGCCAATGCCCTGGACGGTGTTTCTCCTCTGGTGGGTATCCAGGCCGAGCGCTCGCACTTTCCGACCTGGCGCTTCGACCGGCTCTGGCTCAGGGAAGACACGGCATGAGCAAAGCCAGCCATCTGGACTCCACGGCAACAGGGGAAACCCAGCCCCGGAGGATTTTTGGAACAATTCTGGATCAATTACCTAGCTGGCTACCCTGGGTCTTGTTGCGCCTCCTGTCGGGAATGGGTGTGGTGCTGGCCTTGAGCTTCATCGTCTTTGCCGCGACACAGGCATTACCCTCAGACCCCGCACGGCAGATTCTCGGGCCGGAAGCCGATGAAGCCGCCATTGTGCTGCTGCGGACGCAGTTGGGGCTTGACCGCCCCTTGCCCATCCAATACCTGGATTGGTTTTCCCGTGTGGCAAGGGGGGATTTTGGGGTCTCCCTGGATTCCAATGTGCCGGTCAGCGAGCTCCTGGCGAGGCGTCTTGGCAATACCCTGACCTTGCTTTTGTGCGTGGTCGCGCTTTCGCTTCCCCTGGCCCTGACCTTGGGGATAGTACTTGCGCTTTGGCGCGACAGCCGCCCGGCGCGTTTCTTTATCACCTTGTTGATCCTGGTGAAGGCCACGCCGGATTTCATCATCGCTTTGGGTCTGATGTTCGTGTTTGCCTTGAATCTCCAGTGGTTGCCTGCGGTTTCCCTGATGGATCCGGATCGATCTCCCCTTGCTCAGGCGGAATTCCTTGTCTTGCCTGCGCTTACGATTACATTGGGATCGCTGCCTTATCTGATTCGTCTTGTCCGTACCGCCATGATTGAGACACTGGAATCGGAATATGTCACCCAGGCGCGCCTGCGAGGGATCCCTGAACAAGCGCTCATCTTCTCCCATGCCTTGCCCAATGCGCTGATACCCGTGATCTATGGGGTTGCGCTGATGCTGAGCGTCATGGTTGGAGGCGCCCTGATCGCTGAAGTGGTATTTGCCTATCCGGGCATTGGCAGCGCGCTCAATTCCGCTGTGCAAATGCGCGATCTGCCACTGATTCAGGGAGCCGTACTAATCATCACCCTCAGCGTGGTGCTGATTAACCTCCTGGCAGATTTTTTGACCGTACTCCTGACGCCTCGTCTGCGTACCGCCGAGAGCAAGGTACTGAACTTCTGGCGTAGAAGCTACCGGCGGGCGGTGCAACCGGATTCTTCAAGAGGATGGTAGACGATGAGCGCAAGCCTGCCGAAGCGTATAGCGCCGCCCCCCCATTGGCGGCTGATCCTGCGCGAGCCTTTTGCACGAACGGGGCTTGTCATCACGCTGGCGGTCATCGTGTTTGCACTTGCCGGTTCCTGGTTTTCGCCCCACTCGCCACACGCGCTGCTGGGTACCGTTTATGGCGCCCCGGAGCGTGCGGCTCTGCTGGGCTACGACTATATCGGACAGGATGTACTGTCGCGTGTCTTCTGTGGTGGTCGCAGTGTGGTCTGGATGGCTGCGGGCAGCGTGGTTCTGGCACTGCTTTCTGGAGTTGGCCTCGGCCTGTTGGCAGGATTCCATCGCGGCTGGATCGATCAGGTTGTCGTGTGGTGGATGGATGTCCTGCATGCTTTTCCCCACCTGATTCTGGTACTCCTCGTGGTTTCCATGCTCGGACGCGATCCGGGGCTGATCGTGGGTGTGACGGCGTTGGCTTTCGTGCCCGGAGTAGTACGCCTCGTGCGCGGTCTTACGCTGGGCGTGGTGAACCAGGAGTTCATTGAAGCGGCACGCCTGATGGGCTACAGCAGAAGAAGTGTCTTGTTCGTCGAAATTTTGCCCAACATCGTTCCCGCCCTGCTCATCCACGCGGGCACCATGCTCTCCTGGGCAGTGGGCATTCTGGCAGGCTTGAATTTCCTGGGCTATGGTGTGGCAGCGCCGGCCGCTGATTGGGGACTGATGATCAACGAGAACCGCACCGGCCTGTTGATCCAACCCTGGGGGGCGACCATTCCCGCGATTCTGATTGCACTCTTTGCCCTGGGCAGCAACCTTCTGGCGGAAGGAGCCGCCCGTGCCAGTTCACGCTTGGAGGAACAAGGATGAACACATCCGAGCCGATCCTTGCAAAAAGGACTCCGTTCCTGAATGTGAGTTGCCTGACCATTGCGCTCCATTCTGGTGCTGAAGTGGTTTCCGGGATTGATTTCTCGGTGCACGCAGGTGAAGTACTTGGCCTCGTCGGGGAATCCGGTTCGGGCAAGACGACACTGGCTTTGGCCTTGCTGGCTCATGTACGTCCCGGTACAGACATTGTGGGAGGCTCGATATGGCTGGAAGATGAAGACATACTGAAAGCTTCTTCCACCCGGCTTTGCCAGTTGCGGGGCAAAGCTGTCAGCTATGTGGCGCAGGATCCAACAACCGCCCTGAATCCTTTGCTCCGCATCGGTACACAACTCGATAAGGTTCTCGCCGTACATGCGCCGGAACTGGATCGCTCCGCGCGGCTCCTGCGCGCTCGCGCGTTGTTTCTGGAAGTTGGATTGCCTGACGATGATGCGTTCTTGCGCCGTTTCATCCATCAGATCTCCGGCGGTCAGCAGCAGCGGGTGCTGCTGGCCCTGGCCTTTGCCTCCAACCCCAAGCTGATTGTGCTGGATGAACCCACCACGGCCCTGGATGTGACGACCCAGGCGCGCATCCTCGATACCGTACGCCGCCTGTGCGGAAAACATGGCACTGCTGCTGTCTATGTTTCCCATGATCTTGCGGTGGTGGGCAGTCTGGCCGATCGGATAATTGTGCTTTATGCCGGAAGTATTGTTGAAACAGCGCAACGTGATCGTCTTTTTGCCAAGCCGAAACACCCCTACACCCAAGGGCTTTTGGCAGCGATTCCCGATGTCGCCAGACGTACACGCCTGTGTCCCATCCCTGGCCAGGCGCCGGTACCAGGAGCACGTCCGGATGGATGCGCTTTTGCGCCACGCTGCCCGCGCAAGGTGGAAGCATGTCAGCAACGTCCCGGTCTTGAGCATTGGGAAGGCTCCATGGTCGCCTGCTTCAATCCGATAGAGGCGGTAGCTGTCGGCGCCTCACAGGTGGATGAACATCCTGTTGCCAATCCACCCGCGTTTTCGACGCTTGATCCACTCTTGCAGGTGCGAGACCTGTGCGCCAGCTATGGCGACAAACAGGTGTTGTTCGATCTCGCCTTTGATTTGGCTCCCGGAGAATGCCTTGCACTGGTAGGCGAATCTGGCTCCGGCAAGACCACGTTATCGCGCGCGCTGGCAGGTTTGGGCGAGCATGTGGAAGGTAGACTGAATTACTTGGGTCACCCCTTGCCCTTACCGGGGCAGCCACGCAAACAGACCCTGCGTCGGGAGATTCAGTACATCTTTCAAAATCCTTCCCGTGCCCTGAATCCCCGTCACCGGGTCGGTCGGATTCTGGAACGTGTCTTGAGGCATTTTTTTCCCCATCTGAGTTCAATGGAAATTGACCACCGCCGCCGGGAAGCACTTGCTCGAGCCGCGCTGCCAGAAGACTTGACGCATGCCCTGCCGCGAGAACTTTCCGGGGGCGAACGCCAGCGTGTAGCGATTGCCCGTGCCCTTTGCTGCCAACCCCGTCTTTTGATCTGCGACGAAATCACTTCCGCTCTGGATGTCTCGGTGCAGGCTGCCATCCTTGAGTTGCTGCGGACATTGCGGGAGGAGGAAGGTCTGGCTCTACTGTTTGTCACCCATGATTTGGGTGTGGTGCGGGTCGTTGCGGATCGGGTGGTCGTGCTGTTTGCCGGAAAGGTTGTGGAAGAAGGCGAGGTAGATCGTTTGTTTGACGCGCCGCGCACCCCCTATACGCAATCGCTGCTTCGCAATTCGCCCACGCTGGCGCAGGCATATAAATCAAATGAACCGATGCATTCCTTTTTTGGTCATCGGAAAGATCCGGTGGTTTTCAATCAGTCGTCAAACCATTTGCAGGTATCGACGGCTACATGACAGGAGGCCTCAATGGGCATCAAAATTCTTTGGTATGTGAGTGGACCGGATGGTTCGGTTCCCTGGGAGCCACACGCGAGTTGGGTCAATGATTTTTCGCAATTCCAGGCACAGGTACAAAATATCGACCGCTTGGGGTTCTATGGTTCGTTGTTCGCAACCGATCAACATGAATCCATCGCTGTGACCGCCTCCCTGGCGCCGCTGACCGAGAGGATAAAATTCATCACCGCCCTGCATCCGGGTCTGATTTCTCCGGCCAAGCTCGCGCAAATCGCGCTCACGCTCGATAAATTCAATAATGGTCGCCTCGTATTCAACGCGGTCAATGGTAGCGATCAGGTGCTGGCCAGTTTTGGCGTGCATATTCCGCATGATGAGCGATATAAATTCAGCTACGAATACTGGGATGCCTTCCGGCAACTCTATGCGCGTTCATCTTCCGGTTATGATGGCAAGTACATCAAGCTTGCGCCGAAAACCGACTTTCCGGAACGTGGCGCCATTGCCCCTGCAAAGACACCGTTTGAAATCTGGGGTGCCGGCACATCGGATCCGGGTGTCGAGCATTCCGCCAAATTGCTCGACTGGTATTTGAGCTTCGCCGACACTCCGCCGCGCCTGGGCGAGAAATTCAGAAAGGTGGCCGCCAAGGCCGCCGAATACGGGCGCAAACTGCGTTTCGGCACGCGCTTGCAGATCATCGTGCGCGAAACCGAGGAAGAGGCCTGGGCGCACGCCAAATGGATATTGGAACAAACGCGCCTAGAGACCGCCATTCGTTTGGCTTCGCGCCAGCTTGGCCCCAAAGGGCTGGATGCGGAAATCGAGAGTGATGATCCCTTGGTACACAAGCGTATCGAGGCGCTGCGCACGGGGCGTTTACCGGATGTCCGCGATCTGGAAATCTATCCAAACCTTTGGGTGGGTCCCGCTTTGTTCGGTTTTGACATTCTCTACCCCTGGGCGGGAACCTGGATTGTCGGCAGTGCAAAGAATGTTGCGGATCGTATCCATGAGCTATACGCGCAAGGTACCGAAGCCTTTATTCTCTCGGGTTGGCCATTGATTCCGGAAGCACAGCGGGTGGCCAAAATCCTCCTGCCACGCCTTGATCTGGATCATGGCTTTAAAGTGCCAAGCTTTGATGAAGCGTTGGTGCGCCCCTTTCTTGACAAGGTTCCTGAACACATCTGGGCGGAACATTGAATCTCCTTGGGTGTATGGGGTTCAACGAAGTGGCGGCGCCGGTGCGAATACGGCATTGATCTTCGTTGAACGCCATGTTCTGTGTCCCGGCGAAAAAAGCCGCCTCGAATTTCCCGGATAAAATTCATTCCGGCCTTCATCCGCTTCCGTAAAACGCATCTTTCTCACCTCTTCCTGCACGGGCGTCCGTTTCATCTCAAACCTCCATTGGCATACCCAGGGGAGACTATGACGACCGGACAACTATCGCGCTATACAGGTGGACAGATATAAAGCTCGCTACAGTTTCCCCGGAGGTCCTGGCGGGAAATCCCGGCGCGACCGGGGCAGGACAGGGCAGGGCCGGGAGGAAAAAGGAACGGGAGACTCCTGCGAACGGGAGGAGCGGGAAGAGGACGCTCCCGCTCCCCTGCGGCGGGCGGCTTTTGTCCCGTCGGACGCCGGACAACCACGACGCCCGACGGCGCGGCTCACGCGGTTTCGGTTTCCTCCCGGACCAGCGCCAGCAATTCGCGCAGCGCGAACGCCACCGACTGGCGGCGGATGGCCTCGCGGTCGCCGTCGAAATGGCGGGTGCGGACACGCGCCAGCGCCGCCGTTCCCGCCATTTGCCGCCGCGCCCAGGCGAAACAGACCGTTCCCACGGGCCTTTGCGGACTGCCGCCGCCAGGACCCGCGATACCGGTAATCGCCAGCGCCCAGTCGGCCCGGCTGTTGGCCAGGGCGCCCGTCGCCATCGCGCCGGCGGTCGCCTCGGAGACCGCGCCCTGTTCCCGCAACAATCCGGGATCGACATCCAGCAGCTCAACCTTGGCGGCGTTGGAATAGGTGACAAACCCCCGCTCGAACCACGCGGAAGCGCCCACCACGGCGGTCAGGCACTGCGCCACCCAACCGCCCGTGCAGGATTCCGCCGTCGCCAGGGTCGCGCCGCGCCGCGCCAGGGTTTCGCCCGTCGTCCGCGCCAGGGTTTCCAGCGCCTGCGGGGTCAGGCCAGGATCCATCGCAGCATCGCCAGGGAAAAGAGCGTGTAGCCCGCCGCGACAACATCATCCATCATGACGCCCAGGCCGTTCTTCATGGATTGGTCGAACCAGCGGGCGGGCTGCGGCTTCACGATGTCGAAAAAGCGAAAGCCGACGAAGGCAAGCCCCTGCCACGCCAGATCGGGAGGTGCCATGAACAGGACGCCCCAGAACGGCACGATTTCATCCCAGACGATGCTGCCGTGATCCGGTTCGCGCAGGGCGCGCCCGGTGACATGAATGGCGTTGATCCCGAAAACGAACGCCAGCGCCAGGAAAACGGAAAACGTCGCTTCCGTGAAGAACGGTCGCCCGAGGACAAAGGTTCCCCAGGCAAAAAGCGTCCCCATGGTCCCCGGCGCCCAGGGCGACAGCCCGCTGCCGCACCCCAGGGCGAAGAAATGCGCGGGACGGGAAAGCAGGAAGGAAAAGGAAGGAGAAGGTGAACGTCGCATGGCGTGATTGTACAAACATTCGGGTTCGACACGCGGACGGCGGCAAAAACCGTGGCGACGCGACCGGCGCGCGCCGACACGGGTGAAGTCACGCGCCCGCGGGCGGGACACCCGCGCGGCATCGTGTCCCGCCATGCCGGGAATCCGGTTCCTTCCATGGCTGCCGCGCAAATCCGCCGCATCGCGCCATGGGCAGGCTGCTACATGTTCCGCAGGAAACCAGCCATGCTGTCGGAAGGGGAAGCCTTGCCACGGTCACGCGCCCCTTTGCGCAAACGCCTGTATCTTCCGTTTGTCAGGTAGGAAACCACGCCGCCTTCCGCGCGGTCCTCCATGATGGCGTTGGCGCCTACGCCATCGACACGTTCTGTGCAATCGCGCATGATGATCGTGGGAATGCCCAGGTAAGCCAGCTCTTCCTGGTTCGAACCTCCGTCCGTCAGTACGCATTCCGCGTGGCTGACCAGCCTGATGAAATCCCCGTAGGCCATTCGGTCGGATAGATGGACGTTTTCTACCGCAGACAGTTTTTCCATGAGACCCGTTTTTCCAAGACGTTTTTTCGTGCTGGGATGAAGGATGAAATATATTTCGAATTCTGTCGCCAATTGCGCGATGATCGCGACTATTTTCGCCAACCTTTGCCTGTTGTATATATTCTGGAAACGATGAATGGAAAAGACCAGGTAGGGCGCAGTCTTCGCGCGCGTGTTTTCCGCCTTTTGGCCGAGCGCAAGATCCGCCGCGTCGATGATGCTGTTGCCGCGCGTGTTGAATATTTCCGCCTTGCTCACCTTGCGCATGTGCGCGGCGGCAATGTCATCCGGGCACATGGCGACATCTGTCACGCGAAACACGAGTCGCCGGATCATTTCTTCTGGAAATGGATTGAGTAGTTTTCCAGAGGTTAGGCCGCTTTCAAGGTGAATAATCCTCAACCCGAGTCTTCTCCCGCAATACGCGCTCAACAAGGTTGTTAATGTATCGCCATGGACCAAGACATTTATTCCATTCCCTGGGCAGCTCTCTTTTAATTCGGACAGCTTTTCCAGGATGCCACGACACGCGCCCGGGAGCCACGAGATCAGCGACATGACCGTCGCGTGTTCGCGCGCCACGGTTGCGGTCCGTTGCGGCGAACGAATGGAGAATTCGCCGATAATGTCTTGCATGGTTTCCTGATGCTGCCCCGTCATGAGCAACACGCAGGGCAGCCCGATTTTCTCACAGGCCAGAATGACCGGCGCAACCTTGATGAGTTGCGCGCGCGTGCCAATGACAAAAACGTTCATCACGGCACGATGGTGCTGCAGGTTTCGCTCCAGGGGCCTTTCAGGTCCGTGGGGCCAATCCAAGCGCGGGAATGGGGAACTCCCCGAAGGGGATGGGATTTCCCGGCGGGGATGGGGAATTCCCCGGAAGAAATGGGAAATTCCCGGAAACCGGCGGGGAATCTCCCGCCATCACCGGGGAACGCCCGGCGTGGCGGAAAGCCATCCGGAAGGATTCCGCGAACGGCAATTGCCTTGCGGGCGGGAGGAAGGAAGAGGGAAGTGGATTGTGGAGGACGGCAGGCCGAGGACAGACGAAACGCGGGCGGTTCGCGCCCGGTAATTGTCCTCAGTCTTCTATGGAAGGTTTGCGGTTTGCGGTTTGCGGTTTGCGAAATTATGATGTATGAAAAATTCATTTTGTCAAGCTTTTTTACAATTTCCGCGCACATGATGGCACAACGGACGCGATTGTATTCTCCCGGAGAAGAAAGGACAACCGTATCCACATTGACAAAACATCGCCGCAAAGACACACTGCCGCTTCCTTTCGCGCCTTGGTTCACGGGCGCGTCCAACGTTCGACCAGGCGCGATCCGGGCGGAGTGTCGATCCGCTGTTCCGCCGCCGCCCGCTCGCTTTTTCCGTCGATTCCGGCGGTCGGGCGGGGTTCCTGTTCCCGGAGTATTGGCATGTTGATGGATCGTTCCGGCGAGATTACCGCCCTCTTGCAACAACGTCTCCTGATCCTGGACGGGGCGATGGGCACCATGATCCAGCGGCACGGGCTGACCGAGGCGGATTATCGCGGCGACCGCTTCCGGGAACACCCGCACGACCTGAAGGGAAACAACGATCTCCTGACGCTCACGCGGCCGGAGGTGATCCGTGACATCCACGCGCGCTATCTCGAGGCCGGCGCGGACATCCTGGAAACCAACACCTTCAATTCCACCGCCATCTCGCAGGCGGACTACAACCTGACCGAGCTTGTCTACGAACTCAATTTCCGGGGGGCGCGGCTGGCGTGCGAGGCGCGCGACGCCCATGTCGCGCGGCATCCCGGCAAGCCCCGGTTCGTCGCCGGGGTGCTGGGACCTACCGGGCGCTCGGCGTCGTTCTCCCCGGACATCAACGATCCTGCCGCCCGCAACGTCACCTTCGACGCGCTGGCGGCGGCCTATTACGACGCGGCGGTGGGACTGGTGGAAGGCGGCGCGGACCTGCTGCTGGTGGAGACGGTGTTCGATACCCTGAACGCCAAGGCGGCGATCTTCGCGCTGGAGACGTATTTCGAGCAGGCGCGCCTGCGCCTGCCGGTCATGATCTCCGGCACGATCACCGACGCGGCCGGACGCACGCTTTCCGGACAGACGCCGGAAGCGTTCTGGAATTCCCTGCGGCATGTCCGCCCGTTGTCGTTCGGGTTCAACTGCGCGCTGGGCGCGAAGGAAATGCGGCCCCATGTCGAGACGCTTTCCCGCCTCTGCGACTGTTTCGTTTCCGCGCACCCGAACGCTGGCCTGCCCAACGCCTTTGGCGGCTACGACGAGACGCCGGAGATGCTGGCGGCGGAAATCGCCGACTGGGCGCGGCGCGGGCTGGTCAACATCGTCGGCGGTTGCTGCGGAACAACGCCGGAACACATCCGGGCCATTGCCGAAGCCGTTGCCGGTCTCCAGCCGCGTGCGGTTCCCGCGCTTGCGCCAAAGCTGCGCCTTTCCGGGCTGGAAGCCTTCAACATCGGGCCGGACAGTCTCTATGTGAATGTCGGCGAGCGCACCAACGTCACGGGATCGCGCGCCTTCGCGCGCATGATCCTGGAAGGACGCCACGACGACGCGCTCGCCGTGGCACGCCAGCAGGTGGAAAACGGCGCGCAGGTCATCGATGTCAACATGGACGAGGCCATGCTGGATTCCGTGGCGGCGATGGAGAGATTCCTGAATCTCGTCGCTTCCGAGCCGGACATCGCGCGCGTGCCGGTGATGATCGACTCCTCCCGCTGGGAGGTCATCGAGGCGGGCCTGAAATGCGTGCAGGGAAAGGGCATCGTCAATTCCATCTCGCTCAAGGAAGGCGAGGAGAAATTCCTGCGCGAGGCGAAGCTGGCGCGGCGCTACGGCGCGGCGGTGATCGTCATGGCCTTCGACGAGACAGGGCAGGCGGACACCTTCGCGCGCAAGATCGCCATTGCGAAACGCGCCTACGACACACTCGTCGGCGCCGGCTTTCCGGCGGAGGACATCATCTTCGACCCCAATGTCTTCGCCATCGCGACGGGAATCGAGGCGCACGACAACTACGCGGTCGACTTCATCGAGGCGACGCGCTGGATTCGGGCGCACCTGCCGCATGCCCAGGTTTCGGGTGGCGTCTCCAATGTTTCCTTTTCCTTTCGCGGCAACGACGCCGTGCGCGAGGCCATCCACACGGTCTTCCTGTACCACGCCATCCGCGCGGGCATGACGATGGGCATCGTGAACGCCGGCATGCTGGGCGTCTACGACGCGTTGCCGCCCGAACTGCGGCAAAGGGTCGAGGACGTGGTGCTGAATCGCCTTCCCCACGCGGGAGACGCCCTGGTCGAGTTCGCCCAGACGGTGAAGGCGGGCGGGAACCGGCAGGCCGGACCGGACATGGGCTGGCGGCAGCGGCCCGCGGCGGAACGGCTGGAATACGCGCTCATCCACGGGATCACCGAATTCGTCGCCGCGGATACCGAGGAAATCCGCGCGCAACTGGAAGCCCGGGGGGAACCGCCGCTCGCCGTGATCGAGGGTCCGCTCATGCGCGGCATGAACATGGTCGGCGACCTCTTCGGCGCGGGCAGGATGTTCCTGCCGCAGGTGGTGAAATCGGCGCGTGTCATGAAGCAGGCGGTCGCCTGCCTGATTCCCTACATCGAAGCCGAAAAGCTGAGGACCGGCGCGGCAAGCAAGGGGAAGATCATCATCGCCACCGTCCGGGGCGACGTGCACGACATCGGCAAGAACATCGTCGGCGTGGTCCTGGGCTGCAACGGCTACGAGGTTGTCGACCTGGGCGTTATGGTTCCCTGCGAGAAAATCCTGCACGCGGCCAGGGAGCACGGCGCCGCCGCCATCGGCCTGTCCGGCCTGATTACGCCGTCGCTGGAGGAAATGCGCCATGTCGCCGCCGAAATGCAGCGCCAGGGCCTGGATCTGCCGCTCCTGATCGGCGGCGCGACCACGAGCCGGGCGCATACGGCGATCCGGATCGCGCCCAGCTACGAGAACGGCGTGGTCGTCTACGTGCCCGACGCTTCCCGCGCCGTGGGCGTGGTGACGAAGCTCCTCTCGGAAACACAGCAGGCGGCCTACCGGGCGGAAATCGCCAGCGAATACCAGGCGGTGCGGGAAGCGCATGCCGGACGCAAGGGGGCAACCCTGGTGACGCTCGGGGAAGCGCGCGCCAACGCCTTCGCGTGGAATGACCGCTACCGTCCGGCGAAGCCCAGGCAACCCGGTCTGCATGAAATCCGCTTTGACCTTGCCCGGTTGCGGGAGGTCTTCGACTGGACGCCCTTCTTCCAGAGCTGGGATCTGGCCGGGCGCTACCCCGCCATCCTGGAAAACGAGACCGTCGGCGAGACCGCGCGGCAGCTTTTCGCGGACGCCCAGGCGATGCTGGAGAGGATCATCGCGGAAGACTGGCTGGAGGCAAGGGGCGTGTTCGCGCTGTTGCCCGCGGCCCGCGACGGCGACGACATCGTGTTCTACGTCGACGAGGATCGCCGGGAGACCAGGGGCCGATGGGTTGGATTGCGCCAGCAGCACAGGCAGCCGCCGGGACGCTTCAACCTGGCGCTCGCCGATTTTGTCGCCGGGAAGGATTCCGGCGTTCCCGACTGGGCGGGCGTCTTCGTGGTCACCGCCGGGCTGGGCGTCGCCGAACGGGTCACGGCCTTCGAGGCGGCGCACGACGACTACAGCGCCATTCTCCTGAAAGCCCTGTCCGACCGCTTTGCCGAGGCCGCCGCCGAATGGCTGCACCGCGCGGTGCGCGCCGAATACTGGGGATACGCCGCCGGCGAAGCGGCAGGGCCGCCGGATGACGCCACCCCGATCGACGAAAACCACATGGGCATTCGTCCCGCTCCCGGTTATCCGGCCTGTCCCGACCACAGCGCCAAGCGGGAAATCTTCCGGCTCCTGGAAGCGGAACGGCGACTGGGCGCGACGCTCACCGAATCCTGCGCCATGTCTCCCGCCGCCTCCATCGCCGGTTTCTATCTCGCGCACCCGGAAGCGAAGTATTTCGCGATCCCCAGAATCGGCGAGGATCAACTGGCGGACTGGGCCGAACGCGGCGGGATAGACACGGAGGAAGCGCGGCGCTGGCTGGCGATGCTTGTGTGACGATGCCTGTGTGGCTGTGGCTACCGGGATGCGCCATTCGCAAAAACTCTCGGCGTGTGACGATGCCTGTGTGGCTGTAGCTTGTGGCGGCAGCGCGCTGGCGATCGGGAACGTCCCCGGAATGCGCCCGGCGGGGCGTCCGCCATTCAGGATGGAAGGATGGAGTCGGGCAGCCGCAAATCCGGAAACCGCGCGGCCAGGCGCGGCCAGTCGAAACAGGGACCGGGATCGGTCTTGCGGCCCGGCGCGATATGGACATGCCCGGCGACATCCGTTACCGGATAGCGCGCGCGCAGGGCGGCAAGAAGCGCCCAGAGAACAGCGTACTGGGCTTCGGCGTAGGGCGTGTCGTCGTCGCCCTCAAGTTCGACGCCAACGGAATAATCGTTGCAGTTTTCCCGCCCTCGCCACGCGGAGACACCCGCGTGCCAGGCGCGGTCCTCGACGCTGACGAACTGCGTGAGCGCGCCGTCGCGGCGCAGGAAGAAATGCGCGGAAACCCGCAACCCGGCCAGGGATGTGAAACAGGGATGCGCCGCGGGATCGAGCGTGTTGGTGAAGAGTTGTTCGACCTCCGGACCGCCGAAGACGCCGGGCGGCAAACTGATGGCGTGCAGGACAACCAGCGAGACGGCGCATCCGTCCGGACGCGGCCCGAAATTGGGACTTGCCGTCCTGCGCGCGGACATGCACCAGCCTTGCGACCAGTCGTCCGCGCGCGACGGCGCGGCGGTCATTCCGTGTCCTCGCCGCACTCCATGCCCAGCCGTTCCAGGCGATACCGGATGGAGCGGAACGAAATCCCGAGTATACGCGACGCCGCCGTGCGGTTGCCGCCCACCTTGTCAAGCGCCGACTGGATGGCCTGGCGTTCGACGCGATCCAGGAAATCCACCAGCGTTTCGCCCTTCCGCCCGACCGCCATCCCGGACGGGATCAGCATGTCCGTGAGGCGCAGGTCATCGACTTCGATGCGATTGTCGGTGCAAAGCGCGACAGCGCGCTCCAGGATGTTTTCCAGCTCCCGCACATTGCCGGGAAAGGAATACCTTTCCAGCGCGTTCCAGGCTTCCTGCGAGAGCTTCGGCGGGTGATCGCCGCACTGGCGGGCCAGGATGGCGCGCGCCAGGATGGGAATATCCTTGCGCCGTTCCCGGAGCGGCGGCATCTTCAATTCGATCACGTTCAGGCGGTAATACAGGTCCTGCCGGAACGCGCCCCTTTCCACGCAGAGGCGCAGATCCTCGTGCGTGGCGCAGATGATGCGCGCGTCCACGGTCTCTTCCGTTGTCTGGCCGATCTTCCTCACCTTCTTTTCCTGGATGGCGCGCAAGAGCTTGACCTGCATTTCCAGCGGCAGGTCGGCCACCTCGTCGAGAAAGAGGGTGCCGCCGTGGGCGGCCTGGAAGAAGCCGTCCCGATCCTGGTCCGCGCTGGTAAACGCGCCCTTCCTGTAGCCGAAGAACTCGCTTTCCATCAAGGCGCCCGGAATCGCGCCGCAATTGACCGGAACGAAGGGAAAGCGCGCGCGCGGGCTTTTTTCGTGAATCTGGCGGGCGGCCATTTCCTTGCCGCTCCCCGATTCGCCGGAAATATAGACAGGCGCCTGGCTTTTCGCCAGTTTCGCAATCATGCCGGCCACATGCCGCATGGCGGACGAGACGCCGATCACCATCCGCGAGGCGCTCTCCGGTTTTTCCTGTTCCTCCGCTTCCTCCGGTTCCGCGGCGGTGTCCGTCAGGCGCAGGGCGGATTGCACCAGCGCGCGCAACTGATCCAGGCCCACCGGCTTTGCGAGGTAGTCGAAAGCGCCCTCTTTCATGGCGACGACAGCGTTCTCGGGACTGCCGTAGGCGGTGATGATCGCCACGGGTACATCGCTGCCCGTGGCGACCAGGTGCCGCAGGATTTCAAGCCCCTCGCCATCCGGCAGGCGCATGTCCGCGAGGCAGAGTTGGTAATTGCGCGTTTTCAGGAGCGCGAGCGCTTCCGCCACGCTGCCGACGCAATCGACTTCCAGGCCCATGCGGGTCAGGGTGAGGTCAATCAGCTCGCGGATGTCCGCTTCGTCATCGACTGCCAAGACCCGGCTGGCGGAGATCACTTTTCTGGCGTTGCTGACGTTGTCCACGGCGCTTCCTTTCCTTTCAGGATGAAATGGTTGCTGGATTCCCCCGGCGCGAGGAACAGCATGACGCCGTTCGCCTCGCACAGTTCCCGCACAATGTGCAGACCCAGGCCGGACCCCTTGGAAGAGGTGGTGAAGAAGGGTTCGAAGATTCGGGCGTGCAAGTCATTCGGGATACCCGGTCCGTCATCGGAAATATGCAATTTTACGCTGTCTTCCGTGTTTTCCACCACAAGCCGTATGGCGCCGGGATTACGGCTGGCGTAGCGCAGGGCGTTGCCCACGAGGTTCCAGAGCACCTGGTGGAATTGTCCGGGATTGAAACGCAGGCGCGCGTCTTCCGGCGCCTCGCAGGCAATCATGCCTGCCGGCAGGTTCTCCCGCGCGCCGACTTCCTGGATGAAATCCGCCAGGAAATCCGCCAGGACGATCTCCCTTTGTTCCGTGGACTGCTGGCGTCCCAATACCAGCACATCCTGGACGATGCGGTCCAGGCGCAGCACGTTGTCGTCGATGATGCGCAGCAGGCGCTGCTGGCCGGGATCGCGCGTGTCCTCGGCCAGGAAGTCGCGCGCGTGCCGGATCGAGGACAGGGGATTGCGGATTTCATGCGCGATGCTGGCGGTCAGCCGTCCCAGGGAAGCGAGCTTGAGCTGCAACGCCTGTTCCCGCAATTTGTGCAGGTCGCGCAGGAAGGCCAGCGCGACGCCGCTGCTGCAGTAGGTCCGGGCAAAGCTCACCGCGATGTCGACGCCATCCGGGCGGTGGATTTCCACCTCCCCGACCCCGTCGCCATCCTGCCACTCCTGGTAGCTGCGCGCGAGATCGGGGTCGATCGTGGCCAGGAAGTCCTTCCCCTGTTCCGGATCGCGTCCCAGGATGGCGAGCGCCACCGGATTGTGGTCCACGACATATCCCCCGGCATCCACGACCAGGACGCCATCGCGCATGCGCTCCATGATCCGGCGGCTGATGCGCACCTGATCGTCGAGCGCGATGCCGCGCCGCCAGGCAAGCTCCTCGTTCAGGCTCAGGCGGTTGCCGGAAAAATACGCGGCGTAGGCCGCGCCGAAGAACGCCAGGCCCAGGAAACCGCCCTGCGCGAAACTCACCATCTCGGAAAGCGTGAACGTGAAATAGGACAACAGTTCCATCACAAGGATGGCGAGTGTCGCCAGGGCGGCGTAGAACATCGCCAGGTACTTCTTCGAGACCATGAGGCTCGCGCCCGCCACGGAAACCAGCAGGATGCCGCCAAAGCTGCTCTTGATCCCGTCCGCGCCAAACATCAGGGCGGTGACGCAAATCGCGTCGATCGCCATCTGCGCGGAAAGCTGCGCGTGGAAATGCCGCTTCCAGCGCCACGACAGCAGGCAACCGACGGCAATCAGCGCCAGGTGCAGGCATCCCACGAACACGACCAGCAGGCGCATGTCAAAGGGATGGCGCGTGATGGTGTCGATGGAAAAGCGCACCATGACCACCAGCAGCAGCATCTGTATCAGGCGGTAGGCATTGAAAATCTGCAATGACCGCCAGGCGCGCGTCTCGCTGGAAACCGGCCTGTTCACGACCGCGGCCCCAGGCGTCGGTGCGCTTCTGAGCAGTAATGACGTCCCGCGTCATCGTCGATGGTCTCCCGCCGCGGCGCGTGCACGCCGCAATGCGCGCAGGCGACCACCCATTCTTCCGTCACGACGGCGGAGGGGCGGGCGGCGAGGCGCTTCATCTGCCGCCATCCGCGCCAGGCAAGCCACAGCAGGACCAGCAGGAACAGGTATTTCATCGAGAGCAAACTCCGGTGGGAAACCCCCGAAACCCGCGCTTCGGGGGAAGGATTCGGCACGGGAGGGGCGCGTGCCCTTCCATGCCGTGTCGCCTGGTCACGGGCGTGGATGGAAACATCCGGTCCCTTCTCCGGATGCGCGGGACATGATACCAGTCCACGCGCCCGCGCGTCGCGCGGGGAATCAATTGAAAATCCGCAGCGCCAGCGGATCGCCCGGTTTCAGGCCGGCGGCTTCCAGCGTGGCCTGGGTCCGGGCGATGAATTCCGCGCCGATGTGCTCCAGGCCGGCATCGGAAAGCGGATGCCGGTTGTCGTCCTCCAGCGCGCCGTTCAGGGTTTTCGCGAATCCCCTGGCGATGGTCAGCATCTGCCTGTACGCGGACATGCCCTGCGGCGCGCGCGGCACATCCAGCAGGAACACGAGGCGGCGCGTGCTCACGCCCTTGATGGTTTCCGCCACGAAGCCGTGCCCGGACTCGGCGTTCGAGAACGCGAAAAGGACGCGGCCCGCGTCGTCGTGACGAACATAAAGGCCATCGTCCCCCAGCACCATGCCCGCCGACTCGGCCAGGGCGCGGATCTTGGTTCCGGGGAAGGGCGCGTCGCGGCTCGCCAGGTTGATGCCGATCTGGATATCCATGTCGGCGCAGAACCTGTCCAGTTGCTGCGCCTGCTCCAGGACCTGCTGGCTGGACGGCATGTCCTTCGCCACGGTCATGAGTTCGCCCGCCAGCCGCTGCATGGCGCGGGAAAACAGCAGGAAGTCGTTGCCGCCCAGGGGGCCGGCGCGGTCCACCAACTGCAATCCCACCCGCCAGTGACGATACGCGCCCTTCTCCCGCGCCAGTTCCCAGACGCCTTCCTCTTCATCCAGGCCCACCCACAGCACAGGTTTTTCGATCTGCGCCAGGATGTCCCGTTGCGCGGACATCACCGCCTCCCCCCCGACAGGCTCCACCAGGTCCAGCGCGACGATGGCGTCCACGCCGGACGAGAGCAGGTCGCGCGGCACCGGCGTATCCGGCCCGGCGCGCGCGGAAACTTCCGTTCGCGTTTCCGGAATCCTTTCCCCCTTGTCGAATGGCGGTGCTTCCGGGGCGTGGTCCAGCGCCGTGAACAGGGTTGGCTCCCGGCGCTCCGCTGGCGGCCCTTCCCGCCGCGCCTCCTTGCGGGGCGTCTTCCCGCGTCCTGTTCCGCGTTTTGTCCTGCGTTCTGTCCTGACCTCGCGCGGCGCTTCGCGCCCGTGTTCCGGCGGCGCGGGCCGGGGCCGCTCCTCCAGCAGCACATCTTCCTCCGGCGGCTTGAACAGTTGCTCGGCGCGTTTCCTGTGTTTTTGCTCCTGCCATTTGCCATAGGTGAAAATCCCCGCAGCGGCGAGGCCGCCGAGCGTCAGAAGCGCGATCTGCAATTCGTTCATCGTAAAACCAGCTCCGGTTTGAAAGCCTGCCCGAAAGAATCGGCGTGAAGGCTGGAACCCCGGCCTTCCGGCCGGGATTTCGACCACGACCATTTCCATTTGGGAGGGGAAGGAAACCCCTTCCAGATGGAGTCAGGCCGACGACCCGGAAGGGGTGTCGCTCATTTTCAGCGCGGTTTCCATATCGACTTCCACCACCCGCGAAACACCGGATTCCTGCATGGTCACGCCCACCAGTTGCCCGGCCATCTCCATTGCGATTTTATTGTGGCTGATGAAAAGAAACTGGGTTTGCCCGGACATTTTTTTCACCATCCGGCAAAAACGCTCGGTGTTCGTATCGTCCAGGGGCGCGTCCACCTCGTCCAGCAGGCAGAACGGCGCGGGATTCAACTGGAACATGGAAAAGACCAGGGCAATCGCCGTCAGCGCCTTTTCCCCGCCGGAAAGCAGGTGGATGGTGGTATTTTTCTTGCCCGGCGGTTGTGCGAAGACCTGCACGCCCGCGTCGAGGATTTCCTCACCGGTCATCACCAGCGCCGCCCGCCCGCCACCGAAAAGCTCCGGGAAAAGATGGCCGAAATGCGTGTTTACCGTGTCGAACGTGCTTTGCAGCAAGTCACGGGTTTCCCGGTCGATGCGGCGAATGGCGGCTTCCAGCGTTTCCATCGCCTCCATGAGATCGGCGGCCTGTTCGTCCAGGTAGCCCTTGCGGGCGCGGGCGGTTTCCAGTTCCTCCAGGGCAGCGAGGTTGACCGCGCCCAGATCGGCGATGGCTTTCTGCAGACGACCGATTTCCTGCGCCAGGGCTTGCGGACGCGGGTTCGCCTCCTCCGCCAGCATCGCCGCCAGCGCCGCCTCGTCGGCCCCCGCTTCCCGCAATTGCTCGTCCAGTTGCCCGACGCCCAGGGCAGCGGCCTGTTCCCTGAGTTTCAGGTCGCCGATGGCGGTGCGCAAAGGCTCCAGTCCCTGTTCGACACGCATCCGCGTTTCTTCCTGGCCGCGCAATTCCTGTGCCGCGGCTTCCAGCGCGTCGCGTTTTTCCGCCAGGGCGATCTCCCGCGCGCCGCGGGTTTCCAGCGCCTGTCGCAACTGCTCCTCGAATGCTTCCGGCGGCGTTTCCTCCGCTTGCGCCCGGCAGGCGGCAAGATCGGTGGCAATGCGCTGCGACTGCTGCTCGGCCAGGGCAAGGCCCGCGGCGTTCTCCTCCAGCTTTCCCTGGCACTCGCGCAGCGAGAATTCCGCTTCCCGCAGTTCGCGCTCGATGGCGGCGGCGCGCTCCTGTTCTTCCCGCAGGGCGCGTTCGGCCGCTTCCAGGCTGGCGCGCGCTTCCTGTTCCCGCGCGCGCAGGGTTTCGACGCGCGCGAGGTATCCGGCAATGGCTTCCTCGGCGGCACAGGCGCGTTCCCGTTCGGCTTCCGCTTCCAGATCCAGGTTGTCCATCTGCTCCCGCGCCCACGCCGACTGTTCGCGGTGACGCTCCAGCGCCTGCGCGTATTTCAGGGTTTCCACCTGCGCGGCATGGGCTTCCCGCTGCGCGGCCTGCTGTTCGCGGCGCAGCGCCTGTGCCGTTTCCCGCAATCGTTGGAGGTCTTCCTCCCGCGCGGCCTGTCCTGTCCGGGCGATTTCCGCCTGCCGCCGCTGGTCCGCGAGCGCCCGCTCCAACGTTTCGATTTCCCGTTGCCGTTCCAGGAGGCCATGCGTCTCGCCGGTCTTGTCCGGCGCGAAAAGGGAAAGATCGTGACGGCCCACGATGTCGCCCCGCGGTGTCACGAACACGACGCCGGACGGCAGCGCTGCGCGTTCCCGCAAGGCGTCCGCGAGACACGCGGCGACGCGTGCGCCCGCAAGCCAGTCGGACAGCAAGGGCATCCAGCGCGCGTCCGCGCGCACCTTCCCCAGGAGGCTGCCAGCGGGAACATCCGTTTCCTGCGCTTCCGGGTCCGCGAAGACCAGGCTCACCTTCTGACCGGGTCGATCCGCCGTCCACTGCTCGGCGCGCGCAAGGATTTCGGCGCTGGCGGGAAGGGCGTTCAGGCGTTCGCGCAACACCGCCTCCACGGCGGTTTCCCAGCCCGGCTCCACCACGAGTTGCCGCCAGAGCGGCGTATCCGGCAAACCGTATTTTTCCCGCCAGGCGGCCAGATCCCCCGAACCGGTTGCGCCGGCCTGCGTCTGCTCCAGGGTTTTCAGGCGCGTTTCCAGGACAACGGCGTCCCGCGCGGCCTGTTGCAGGGCTTCCCCCCCTGCCCGGTGGGCGGCTTCGGCTTCGGGCAGGCGCTGCTCCGTCGCCGCCAGGCGCGCGTTCAGGTCGGCGAGCCGCGTTTCCAGCAGGACCTGGGTCTCCTGCCGGTTTTCCAGTTCGGCGGCATGGGGCGCGTCCCCGCTCCATGTCGCGCTTTCTCGCTCCAGCCGCGCCCGGCGCTGGGCGAGTGTTTCCAGATTGCGGCGGGCGTGCGCCTGATGGGCGCGCTCCACTTGCAGGCATTGCTCGGCCGCGCCGGTCTCCCGGCGCGCCGCGTCGACCGCCGCCCGCGCCGTGTCGCGGATTTCTTCCGCGTCCGGCACGCGCCCGGACTGGAGTTCCCGCCGGGCTTCGGCCTCCCCGACGCGCCGCGCCGCGAACGCGGCGAGATCCGTCCAGCGCGCGCTGTCCTGTGCGAGTTCTTCCGTCCGCTCCCGCCAGTGCGCCTCCTCGCCGGAAAGTTGCGCCAGCCGCGCTTCCAGTTGTCGCCGCGCTTCCCGGCGATGACGGATTTCGGTCTCCAGCCGCGCCACTTCGGCATTGGCGGTGAAAAATTCGCCCTGCGTCCGGTGCACGGCGTCGCCTGCGGCAAAATGCGCTTCCCGCGCCGTTTCCAGGCGGTTTTCCGTCTCCCGCAGGGTCGCCGTCGCGCCTTCCAGTTCCGTCACGGTGCGGGCGATTTCCAGGGACAGCCGTTCGCGTTCGGCCCGGGCGTCGTTGCGGCGCAGAATCCACAATGCCTGCTGTTTCCGGGCCAGGGCGCTGGTATGGTCGTGATAGCGCCGCGCTATTTCCGCCTGTGCTTCCAGTTGTTCCGTCCGCGCGGCCAGCTCGGCGCGGATGTCTTCCACGCGCAGCAGGTTTTCCCGGCTGTCCTCCAGGCGGCCCCCGGTTTCCCGGCGGCGCTCCCTGTAGCGCGTCACGCCGGCGGCTTCTTCCAGGAACACCCGCAAATCGTCGGGCCGCGCCTCGATGATGCGGGAAATCATGCCCTGTCCGATGATGGCGTAGGCGCGCGGCCCCAGGCCGGTGCCCAGGAAGAGGTCGGTGATGTCCTTGCGGCGGACTTTCAGGTGGTTGATGAAATAGTCGGATTGCCCGCTGCGCGCCAGCACCCGCTTGACCGCCAGTTCCGCGTATTGGCTCCATTGCCCCGGAGCGCGACCCTGCGCGTTGTCGAACACCAGTTCCACGGAGGCGCGGGAAACAGGGTTGCGGTGCGTCGAGCCGTTGAAAATCACATCCTGCATCGATTCGCCGCGCAGTTCGGATGCCCGGGATTCCCCCAGCACCCAGCGCACCGCGTCCATGATGTTGGACTTGCCGCAGCCATTGGGACCAACCACGCCCACCAGTTGCCCCGGCAACTCGACCGATGTGGGATCGACGAAGGATTTGAAACCGGCAAGTTTGAGTCTGGTCAGGCGCACGGCGGATTTTTCGGGGACGGCGGGCGGGGTTTCTCGAGGGGGGACAAAAAGGGAAAACGCTCCCCCAGGCGGCCCGTATGATAGCATTCCCGCCCTGCTTCCTCCCCGCGAAAAGCGCTTTTCATGAGCACACGCCCCGCCAGAACCCTGGAAACCTTCCCGAATCCCAACCCGGAACGGGATTACCGGATCCACATGCGAATCCCCGAATTCACCTGCCTGTGCCCCAAGACGGGACAGCCCGATTTCGCCGTCCTGACGCTCGATTACATTCCCGACCGGCTTTGCGTGGAGTTGAAGAGCCTGAAACTCTACATCTGGTCCTACCGCGACGCGGGCGCTTTCCACGAGGCCGTGACGAATCGCATCCTGGATGATCTCGTCACCGCCACGCAACCGCGCTTCATGCGGTTGACCGCGCGGTTTCATGTGCGCGGCGGTATTTTCACCAACGTGGTCGCCGAACACCGGCAGCCTGGCTGGCGGCCCGCGCCCAGCGTGGAACTGGCCGGATTCGAGGCGGAGCCAAATACGCGCGACTGACCGGCGGCGGATACGCGCAATTCTGGCACGGGATGGACAAAGCCCCCGGGCGCTTCCGGGATCATCCCCCGGGAGCAACGCGGTTCCGGCTCCAGGCGCAAGTTCCGGAACGCCGCGCGCGGGGTAATCATGTCGATGTCGCGCGGCAATCATGGCAAGAGTTCCCCTGGGGAAGGGTGACATTGGGTGTTGTGGCGTCCGCGCCATATTCCCGATCCCCCCGCCGGTTCGCGCCGCAGCAGGACAAGATTCATTTCCTCTTTGTCACTTGCCGCGTCCCGGACGATTCAATCCAAACATCTCACTGACCGCTGTGCGATTTTGTTCTCCTGAAGGGGCACAAGGTGACATTTTTTGGTTCATTGGTGACGAATATTGTCACTTCCCGTGTTGTTGGGGTGTGGGTGGGAGAATGGACAAGGAAGGATAATCAAGGGGTTAAGGGTTTTGAGTGTTTCTGGCACATGTCTTGCTCGTAGATTGCCATGATGAAGCGGAACATGACAGGACAGGAGCGGGAAGTGGAAAAGACAGTTGTTGGGTCCTCCCTGTGCGCGCGCGGTGGCCCGGGGGTTATGCAGGCGGGCGCGCCGCTGCGCCTGCCATCCCCCGGCCCACCCGCGCGCGCACAAGGAAGACCCGACAACCGTCTTTTCCACTTCCCGCTCCTGTCCTGTCATGTTCCGCTTCATCATGGCCATCTACACGCAAGACATGTGCCAGAAACACTCGAATCCCTTAAGCCCTTGATTCCCCTTCCTTATCCATCCTCTCACCCCCACCCCAACAACACGGGAAGTGACAATATTCGTCACTGAGTGACCAAAAAATGTCACTTCGCGTCCACTCGGGAGAATGCGGCCAAAGCAGGGAACCCGGATGACGAACCCCGTCGCCGGATTGTCGAAGCGC
>JAISME010000100.1 GCA_031276915.1 Zoogloeaceae bacterium | reverse complement strand
CGCAGATAGGCGTCGGCGGCGGCGTCCAGGCGGCTGTCGTTCGTCCAGAATTCATCGCAGCCGCCTTCAATGGCCGCTGCCAGATGCAGGGCGTCGGGCGTTTTCAGAGCGTGTCGGGCACGAAGTTCGGCGGCCAGGTCGAAAACATCGGGCGTCATGTTGATGACAGTCAGGTCGGGTGCGCCAAAGAACAGCCGGAAACGCTTCAGGCGAATCGCATCGGCTTGGCGCAGAGGTTGCACCAAGCATTCAAGGCGCGTGAGATCGGAAACCGCGGTTCGCGTTTCCGCAGCGCTGATTTGTTCCTTGATGCGAGCAAAGAAAGACGGGTGCCGCTCAACATAGTCAATCACCACGCAGCTATCGAGATAGAGCATCAATCGTCGCTCCAACTGTTGCGTTCCTCGTTGATCTGGGCTTCTATTTCTTCAGGATCGCGGCCGCTTGGCGGTTGTTGTTCGAGCCAGACGGTAAATTCGCGCAAGGACATGCCGGGAGCAGGTGTCGTCTCCGTTTTCATCAGAACAATCACTTCCGCTTCGCCTTCCGGAAAATTCTCCGGCAAAGTGATTTCAAGGCGATGGTTGTCCGGGATGCGGGTGTTGCATTTGTAGGCTTGCATGATGGATATCCTTGTATTTTCAATTCCACGCCGCCAGCGCGCAGCGGTTGAACCCTTCGGCGCGGCGCAGGCGATCTTCCGGGGAGGGTGTTTCCGACCAGAGTCCCTGTTCCGCCAGCGCGCGCAGGGCATCCGCATCCGCTTCGAGTTCGTCCAGCCAATAGACGCTGCCCGTGGGAACGGCGCATTGCGCGGGCTTGGGGCGCCAGTTCGCCAAATCCCAGCCGGAAACCGTCTCGAAACGGGAAACCGCCGCCGCGGTGATTTTCCCCCGCACGCCATGCAGCGCAAAGGCGGCGGTGTTGCCTTCCACGAGCGTTGCGCCCGTGGGCAGCCAGCCTGCCGCGAAAATGCCGGGGCTGGCGAGGATGAGGCGGCAACGGCGGGCGCGCGCGAGCGCGGCGTAATCGGGTTCGGGCAGCAAGACATCCGCCCGGCGGACGGCGACGGCGCGTCCATCGCCGCCAAAGCGCAGGGAAGCCCCTTCGGATAATTCCGCGCCGGTGACGGCGGCAAGGAAACCAACGCCCGGCTTGAGCGCAACGGCCTGTACGGTAAACAACCGGCCTTCGGCAACGCTACGGGTCGCGGCGTCCATGCCGATGCCGACACGTTCGTCGATTTGCCACAGGTCGGCGCGCTCGAGCCAGTGCTCTTTTTGATCGGGCAATCCTCCCGCGAGATAACGCGCCCAGCCTGCCGCCGTGAGCCAGTAGCCGGAAACGGGTTTGTCGCGCTTTTTCTGCGCGAGAATCGGCAGACCGGGCAGGGGAAAGGACGTGAGGATGCCCTGCGGCGCGGGAAGCGGCTGGAGCGCCTTTACCTGGGGCGGGAGTTTTTTCTCCTCTTCCCTTTCTGCTTTTTCTGGCGCTTCAAGGTTCAGGTCGGCGGGGGGCGCAAACAAGGGGGCGATCATTCCATTTTCGCGCCGCGCCAGATGGAAAGCGGTCAGGGCAAATTCCCCCGGCTCTCGCGGCGTCCCCAGGACGGGA
This sequence comes from Zoogloeaceae bacterium, assembly GCA_031276915.1. Classification (GTDB taxonomy): domain Bacteria; phylum Pseudomonadota; class Gammaproteobacteria; order Burkholderiales; family Rhodocyclaceae; genus Azovibrio. Next base: position 3,221 of record JAISME010000100.1, on the reverse strand, counting down.
TGCGAAATTTCGCCGCGCGCGAATGCCGCCAGATCAATTCCCGCGTCGACCAACATCCGGCTGCGGATGGCGCCAGCGGCGACCGATGGATTCGGCGGCATCTGCGCCTCGCCATGACTGCCGGGATCGCCAAAAAGCTTGTTGCCGCGCAAAAAAAGCACATCCAGCGGTTCCAGGAAAAAGGTGGTAGTCATACGCGCGCTCCTTCATGGGGGACAGTCCGGGTTTCACGGGCGAGGAATTCGCCGACGGTGAGGAAGTTTTCCAGCCAGTCCCTGGATCGTTTTGCGGCCAGTTCCACGAGTCGATGCGCCAGATGCTCCACATTCAGCGCCTGCCCCTTGCCGCCCGCCTGACGATGCAACTGGAAAGCCAGCATGCGTTCAAGCAGATCGGGCGCGGCAGACGGCTCCGGCAAGTCCTTCAGCCATTCCAGGGTGTGATAGACCGCGCGGCGGGAAACATCGTCATCGCGCAAGAACAGGATGAGCGTGTCCAGGACTTCAAGCGCCTCGCCCCATTTATCGGTGAGACGCAAGGCGCCGCCGGAACGCTTGATGACGGTCAGCGAAAACGCATTGCGCCCGCCTTCGCTCTTGGCGCGTTTTTCGGCGGCGCGCAGTTCGCGCATCACCGCGTTCAGCGGGGCCTGATGGTGCGCGATCACCGCGCCACAACTGGCGGTGGCGTTCTTGCCCATCATGCGCATGAGCCGTCCGTTCAGGCAGGCGAACCCGTTCTTGCACAGGAGTTTGTCTTTCTCCCGCGTCGCTTCCCCGTCGATTTCGCCGTCTTCGGGGCTATCGCCGCTGTACGCTTGCCGCAGCCGCCGCATGGCGGCAAGCAGATCGGCGACCGGCAGCATGGCGAGCACATCGTCGCCGCCCGCGTAGAGGTTTTTCCCGGAATATTCCATTTCCACGATATGCGGCACGATGTTCTGGGAAAAATCGTTGAGCGCGCCGGAAATCGCCATGTGCCGCGCGGGAGAAACCGCGCGACGGGCATCCAGGTACTTTTGCAAGGGCGGATTCTCCTGGGCGCGCGCCTGGAAACGCGCCCGGATTTCCGGGTGAAAGCCCTGCGCGTAACGCATCTGCGTCTCTTGTTCCCCGGAAAGAATCGCGCCCATCTTGTCGCCATCCATCATGACGAGGGCGTAATAGGTTTCCAGCCGAGGGATTTTCAGAATGTCTTTGACAAATTTTTCTTTCTCCGATTTTTGCGCGGCGTTTTCTTCCTCATCGCTTGTCTCAAGGAGCGCGGGCAATTGTCGGAGAAACGCGAGATGCGCGCCGTTTCTCGCCAGCTTGCGCGGCAATATGACCTGATCCTTGCCGGGATTCAGGCTTGCCAGTTTTTCTTTTTGTTCGGTCGTTGGAGCGCTTTCCCACTGTTCCAGTTGGCGCGCCAGCGCCAGCGTGTGCGTGGAAATGACGAAACGCGGAATCTCCAGCGCCAGTCCATTGTCTTCGGGATTCAAAGCCTTGCCGACTTCTTCGCGGAAGAGGGTGGGCCATAGCCGCTTGATGGCGGGCAAGGCGGAAAGGTGTTCGCCCTTTTTCGCCCACGAAGGTTTTTTCGCCGCGATTTTGGCCCACAGGGTATCGGTTTGCCGACGGTAGGATTTTTCCAGTTGTTTGCGGTCGGTCGTGAGCCATTCCGCCTCTCCGGTGAGCGAGCAACGCCAGCCTTCCTGTTCTTGCTGCTCGAAAGTCCGCGCCGATTTGGCGGCGGCCAGCGCCCGTTCGGCAAGTTCATAAATGGCGGGATACAGTACGCCGGGATTGGGCGCGAAAAAATGCGCGCCATCCAGTTCGATGTTCTTTTGCAGGATTTTCCAGGCGTCACAGTTCAGGAAACCGGCATTTTCCGTTTCTGCCACGCCAAAGAAGGGCGACATGGCGGACTTCAGGGCGGAAATATCCGAAATTTTTTCCTTTCCTTCCGTGCGAATGAGCGAGAACGGCACGGCAGCCCAATGCGCTTCTGGAAAACCCTGCAACTGCGCCTGCATTTGTTCATAAGGCGTGGCAATCTCCCCGTCGAATCCGGCTTCTGTCAGCAAACGCGCAACAACCGCGCGGCCTTGTTCCTGCAACCAGTCTCGCGCCGCCGTCTGGCACTTTTCCGCCAGTTCCCTGGCGCGCGCCGCAGGCACGACGGCGACAAAGCGATTGGGCAGCGCGGCGGAAAAAAGCGGATTGGCGTCCGTCTGGCTTTTTTTCCATTCGCAGTCCTGGAACAGCGCGTCCGGCAAATCCATCCGGTCGCGCAGCCACAAATCCACTTGCGGGATGCCGCGCAGGCGTGGGAACAGAATCGCGTCCGGGCCGAGTTCCTCGCAGATCGGACGCATCGTTTCCCAGGCCAGCCTGGAGAGCAGATGCGACCCTGCCCACAGGTCGGAGGTGCTGCGCGCGGCGGCGATGAAACCCTGCACCGGGCCGATGGACAGCGCCAGCAACGCGGCTTCGCCTTGCGGATCGGCGGCAAATGCCCCGGCAAACGCGGAAACGAGATCAAGGTGATCCCAGATGGAATGGTCGGGAATGCGCGTGTCGGCGGGCAGCAGGCGCCACAATTCGCCCAGCTTGTCGGCGCCGTCCTGCGCTGGCGCGAGATCGGGCGCGAAACGCCAGAGCGCGAGCAGGACGCGCCTTGTCTCTTCCTCGTTTTGCGGCACACGCCCAGCGGGGAGCACGGCATCCAGCAAGGCTGTGTGATGGGCGAGGCTGCGCGCCTTGGCCTGGGACGCCGAAATCTCCGTGAGCGGCTTCAGCCGCACTGTCTCCCCCGTGAGCGGATGGATAAGATCGGGATGTTCCGCCCAGATGAGTCGCCAGCGTTCATTGGGCAAGGCCGGACGGTCGGCGGCGGATGCCCACCAGTCGGCGCGTTCTTCGCATTTGCCGCCTGGCGCAATGCCGAGCCGTTCCCGCAAATCACGAACCGTGCCCTCGTCATGACGGACGCCCGGATCGTGCAGTCGCGCGGCGACCTTGGTTTGCCACAGGCTTTTTTCGCTCATGAATTACTCCGGAATTCGGGATAAACCGTTGTCGCGGTCGTCAAGGAAGGCGTGAACCTGCTGCCAGACATGCTTGATTGCCTCCAGATTGCGATCAGGATGAAAAACGGGCGGCGGCAGACAGGGAACATGAAAGATCACGCCGACGAGATGACCGTTTTCTGCCGGGCGTACCTTGAAACGCAGGCTG
>JAISME010000144.1 GCA_031276915.1 Zoogloeaceae bacterium | reverse complement strand
GAACCAAAAAATGTCACTTCGCCTCTCTTCAAAAGAACAAAACCGTACAGCGGCAATTCCCCGAAATGGAGGGTTCGTGGCAAGCGCGTCCAAGGAATCTGTCTCGAAGGCGCGGGCGCCGACCAACCAACACCTCCGACGCCGGGGAACAAAGTGGTTCCCCCTCCCGGGACAAAAACCAAAGGAGGCGTTCATCGTCCCGTCTGTCAACAGGATTCCCCGGCATCTGGCGGGCCTCTCCTGGATTCGTCCGCGATGTTCCCCAGGCTGAACACCTGTAGAATATGCCTCTCGCGATTTCTCACAGGAGCCCGGTTCATGCAGCAAAGCTTTCGCAGGGGCATCGTCCTGGCCGGAGGATCCGGAACGCGGCTATATCCGGCAACGCTGACGGTATCGAAACAGCTTTTGCCCATCTTCGACAAGCCGATGATCTATTACCCCCTTTCCACCCTGATGCTGGCGGGAATGCGGGAAATCCTCATCATCTCCACCCCGCAGGATACGCCGCGTTTCGCGCAGCTCCTGGGCGACGGCAGTCAGTGGGGCATTGCGCTTTCCTATGCCGTACAGCCCAGTCCGGATGGTCTCGCGCAAGCCTTTCTCATCGGCGCTGATTTTATCGGCGACAGGCCATCCGCCCTGGTGCTGGGCGACAACATCTTTCATGGACACGAACTGTACAGGCTCCTGGCCTCCGCCGATGCCCGCGTTGCCGGTGGCAGTGTTTTCGCCTATCACGTGCAGGATCCCGGACGTTATGGCATCGTCGTCTTCGACGCGAACGGCGCGGTGACCGACATCGAGGAAAAACCGACGCGCCCCCGTTCGAACTACGCGGTGACCGGGCTGTACTTCTATGATGAGCAAGTGGTCGGGATCGCCCGCTCCATCCGCCCTTCCGCGCGCGGGGAACTGGAAATCACCGATGTGAACCGCCGCTACCTGGAAGCGGGACAACTGCATGTCGAGATCATGGGGCGCGGCTATGCCTGGCTGGATACGGGAACGCACGAGTCCATGCTGGACGCCAGCCAGTTCATCGCCACCATTGAACAACGGCAGGGACTCAAAATCGCCGCGCCCGAGGAAATCGCCTGGCGACGGGGCTGGATCACCGACGATGAACTGGAGCGTCAGGGTGAGGCGCTGAAGAAAAACGGTTACGGACGCTACCTGCTGCGTCTTTTGCGGGACGGGAGGGATTCCCGATGCGCATAGAAAAACTCTCCATCCCGGATGTGCTGCTGCTCACGCCCCGCGTATTCGGCGACGCGCGCGGCTTTTTCTTTGAAAGCTTCAACGCGCGCGATTTCGCGGCCGCGACCGGCCTCACCCCGAATTTCGTCCAGGACAATCATTCCCGCAGCGCCCGGAATGTGCTGCGCGGCCTGCACTATCAAATCCGGCAGCCGCAAGGAAAGCTGGTGCGCATCGTCGCGGGGGAGGTGTTTGACGTCACCGTGGACCTGCGCCGCGCCTCTCCCGCCTTCGGACGCTGGGCCGGCTGCGTGCTGTCGGCGGAAAACAGGCGGCAGATCTGGATTCCAGCCGGTTTCGCGCATGGTTTCTACACCCTGAGCGAAACCGCCGAGTTCATCTACAAGACCACGGATTATTATGCCCCGGAGCACGAGCGCTGCATCGCCTGGAATGATCCGGACATCGGCATCGACTGGCCGCTTGCGGGCCGGCAAGCGCCGCTGCTTTCCGCCAAGGACGCCCAGGGCACGTCTTTCGCGCGCGCCGAAACGTTCGCATGAGCATCTATGCCGTCGGCGATGTCCAGGGGTGTTTTGACGCCCTCCGGCGTTTGCTCGACCTTTGCGCCTTCGACCCCGCCCGGGACACGGTCTGGTTTACGGGCGACCTGGTCAATCGCGGTCCGCAATCCCTGGAGACCCTGCGTTTCGTGAAATCGCTGGGCCCGGCGGCGGTCACGGTATTGGGCAATCACGATCTCTACCTGCTGATGGTGGCGGAAGGCAGGTTCCCAAAGCGCGGCAAGGACGATACCTTGCAGGATGTGCTTGACGCGCCGGATGCCCCCATCCTGCTCGAATGGCTGCGCGCCCGTTCGCTCTGCCATGTACAGGGTGGCTATTGTCTCGTCCATGCCGGATTGTTGCCGCAATGGACGGTTTCCCGGGCGCGCGCCCTGGCGGCGGAAGTGGAGGCGGAATTGCAAGGACCGCGCTACCGGCTTTTTTTCGGCGAACTCTGGGGCAGCAAGCCGGCAGGCTGGTCGGACGACCTGCGCGGCGTGGACCGCCTGCGTGTCATCGTCAACGCCATGACCCGGATGCGATTTTGCACGCGCAAGGGCAAGATGGATTTCGTCGCCAAGGGCAAACTGGAAGACGCGCCCGGGGACTGTCTGCCCTGGTTCGCCGTGCCTGGCCGCAAAAGCGCGGATCATGTCCTGGTCGCGGGACACTGGTCGGCATTGGGGCTGCAAATGACCCCCAATCTTCTCGCTCTTGACTCCGGCTACCTCTGGGGAGGACAGCTCACCGCCGTGCGCCTTGAGGACAGGCGGGTTTTTCAGATCGATTGCGCGCCCGGTGAAGGTTTGCCGGCCAGCTAATCCGGCGTCGCGCCTCAAGCAGCGAAGCGCGATGGATACCAAATGTATATTCAGGCAAGGAGCTTCACAAAAATGGAAACCAGGGAATTTCGCAATGCCATGTCACTTCTGGGCGCGGCGGTCAACGTCGTCACCACCGACGGTCCCGCCGGTCGCCGCGGATTTACCGCGACAGCGGTTGCCAGCGTCACCGACACACCGCCGACATTGCTCGTCTGCATGAACCGCGCTTCCTGTTCACATCCCGCGTTCAGGGCCAACGGCGTGCTCTGTGTCAATGTATTGAGCGGCGCGCAGGAAAATCTCTCCAGTGTGTTCGCCGATGCCAGACTGGAAGCGGAAACCCGTTTTGCGCATGCCCGCTGGGACATCCTGGAAACCGGAGCGCCGGCGCTCTCCGACGCGATCGTCAATTTCGACTGCCGTATCGTGAACACTTCCGAAGTTGGCACGCACAGCGTTTTCTTCTGCGAAATCGACGCCATCCGCCAGGGCGCGGCGCAAACCGGCCTTGTCTATTTCAACCGCGCCTATCATGTGCTGGGACAATAAGACGGTTCCCGTGGCGGGGAATACTTGAGCGCACGTCATGCCGTCGCGCCATGGCCCGGGCGTATCGACCCCGCTTCCGACGCGCCGGGTTTGGCGAACCGTATTACGCCATCGGGGATCGCAGTCGGCGGACAACCGCTGTGTTACCCTGTATTTTCGGCAATCGGGAAACAATCATGACAACGGAACACATTGCTTTCCCCAATGGCATTCACGCCCTGGATTCCGGTTACGTGCGTCCGGGACTGGACGCCGTGCACCTCATCGTCCAGGATGGTCGCGTGGCGGTGATCGACACGGCGCATGGCGCGTCGCTGCCGCGTTTCCTCGCGGCGCTTTCCGGACTTGGACTGGACGTGGACGCGGTGGATTATGTCTTTCTCACCCATGTCCACCTGGATCACGCCGGCGGGGCCGGCGCTTACATGGCCTGCCTGCCCCGGGCGAAACTGGTGGTGCATCCGCGTGGCGCGCGTCACATGATCGATCCAGCGCAGCTTTTTGCCGGCGCGCGCGCCGTCTATGGCGACGAGGCGGTGCGCCATCTTTACGGAACGCCAACACCGGTGCCGGTCGGTCGCGTGCTTGAGGCCGCCGATGGAGCGATCTTTTCCCTTGCCGACCGTCCCCTGCAATGCCTGCACACCCCGGGACACGCCAAACACCATCTTTGCCTGTGGGACGCAACCGCCCGCGCCTGTTTCACCGGAGACGCGTTCGGCCTGTCCTATCGTGAGCTGGATGTGGACGGGCATCCGTTCATCATTCCGGCCACCACCCCGATCCAGTTCGATCCCGAGGCAATGAAGGCGTCGATTCACCGCCTGCTGGCGCTCGAACCGGAAGCGATGTATCTCACCCATTTCAGCCGGGTTGGCGAAGTGGAGCGCCTGGGCGCGGATCTGTTGCGCCGCGTCGACGCCATCGTTGCCCTGGCCGAGGCCGCGCCGGGAACAGGTCAGGCGCGGCGGAAAGCCATTCGCGAAGGGCTTTCCCGCTACCTGTTCGACGAGGCGCATGCCGTCAGCCCGGAATGCGCCGCCAGGATTCTGGAAGTGGACATGGACCTCAACGCCCAGGGATTGCTCTGGTGGCTGGAACATCGTCCCTGAACGTGGCGGCCCCCTCCAGAGACAGCCCATGTCCGGCAGCATCGCCTACACACTGGTTCCCCGGTTTCCCGAAGCGCACCTGTTCGAGGTAACGTGCCGCGTCGACGCGCCCGATCCCGCCGGGCAGGCGTTTTCCATGCCCGTCTGGATTCCCGGCAGCTATCTTGTCCGGGAGTTCGCGCGCCATATCGTCCGACTGGACGCCGAAAGCGAAGGCCGTCCGGTAATGGTGGAAAAGCTGGACAAAGCCACCTGGAAAGCCGCGCCGTGCCGGGGTTCCCTGACGCTGCGCTATCAGGTTTACGCCTGGGATCTGTCCGTGCGCGGCGCGCACCTGGATACGACGCATGCCTTTTTCAATGGCGTTTGCGTTTTCCTGCGTCCATGCGGCAAGGCGCATCTGCCTTGCCGGGTGAAGCTTTTCCCGCCACCCGGCGCGGCTTGCCGGGATTGGCGGGTGGCAACCGCGCTGCGGCGCGATACGGCCCCACCATGGGGGTTTGGCGCATACCGGGCAGACGATTACGAAGACCTGATCGAGCATCCCGTGGAAATGGGACGGTTCACGCGGCTGGATTTCGAGGCATGCGGGATCGCGCATCATGCGGTCGTCACCGGCTGCGCGGAGATCGACACGGAACGCCTGCGCCACGATCTCGCCGCGATCTGTTCCTGGCAGATGGCGCTTTTCGACTCCCCCTTGCCGGACCCCTACCTCTTCCAGATCATGGCCGTTGGATCGGGTTATGGCGGCCTGGAGCATCGCAACGCTTGCGCGCTTCTCTGTGAGCGGACTGATTTGCCCGCGCCGGGGCTTGCCGGCGATGTCCGGACCGAAAACTACGTGCGTTTCCTGGGGCTTGCCAGCCACGAGTATTTTCACCGCTGGAATGTCCGGCGCCTGCGTCCGGCGGCTTTTCAGCACCAGGAGGGCCGGACGGAAGCCTATACCCGTCTCCTCTGGTTCTTCGAGGGCGTCACTTCATATTATGACGACTTGTGCCTGAAACGCGCCGGACTGATCGACGAGACGACTTATCTGAACCTGCTCGCGAAAACGATCACCCAGGTGCGAAAAACGCCGGGACGCGCGATGCAAAGCCTGGCGGAATCCTCGTTTGACGCCTGGATCAAGTACTACCGTCCGGACGAGAACACGCCAAATGTTGTCGTCAGTTACTACACCAAGGGCGCGCTTGTCGCCCTGTGCCTTGATCTGGCGCTGCGCCACGCACACCCCAGTCTCAGCCTGGATGCGTTGATGCGCGCGCTCTGGCGGATGTATGGCGTTTCCGGCCAGGGGCTTTCCGAAATCGCGGTTTTCGAGGCGATCGCGGAACTGGGGACAGCGCTCGATGAGGTCGTGTCGCGCAAGACCCGACGCTTGAGCCACTGGCTCCGGGAAATGGTGGAAGGGACGGACGACCCACCCCTGGCGCGGCATCTCGCGCAGTTTGGCGTGCGGCTGACGTGGAAAAACGACAACGATCTGCCGTGGCTTGGCATGCGGCTGACAAGCGAGGGCGAGGCGGCCCGTATCCGCCATGTGCGCACGGCTTCACCCGCCGAAGCAGCGGGCCTGGCCGCGGGAGACGAGATCGTCGCTCTCCGGGAATGGCGCGTCACCCGTGACAACTGGGAGCACGCCCTGGCAAGCCTGCGCGCCGGAGAAAAAGT
>JAISME010000031.1 GCA_031276915.1 Zoogloeaceae bacterium | reverse complement strand
GGCTCGGGGCGGCTAAAGCGCGCCGAGCCGGAGGGTTCATTTCTGCGGCGGCGGCGCGTTAGCGCGTAATGGGTACTCCGATTAGATTGTGGGCAGACATGAAAACCTCCGTGAAAAATGTTCGTGGAATGAACGTGGCGAAGAGTATGTGGCCTGACTCCATCTCCTGTCAAAAAGAACGGGGTGGAGTGTTGGTAAAAAGCGACAGGTTGTTGCGAAGTTACAACACGTGGATTTCAATCCACGGTTGCGAGCGGGCGACGCCGCGGGGAAGGATACCTTCTTTCCATGCAAACAATCTTCCGGGGGAGGGAGGTCTCCAGCCGGCGTTCGTCCTGGGTGGAAAACAAGGACATGGGCATGACACGCGTACACTGTCGGCGTTGCTGGACGCGGATCACCGGATATCCGTCCCTTCCGCTTCCTGATTGCCGAACACGCTGCGCCACAGGGCCCGCACCGTCTCGATCCGGGACTCCCATTCGGTTTCGGGGACGGCGGGCCTGACGCCATTCAGGCGGCTGGCATGTTGCAGGCGACGGTAATCGCGGTAGATGTCGCGGACGCGTTCCGCCATTTCCGCCGGAATCAGGTCCAAGCCGGCCAGGCGTTTCAGGAGGGAGATGTTGCCCAGATTGGCGGTCAGTTCCGGATGCGCGCGGGCGTGCAGCAGCACCAGGTATTGCACGATGAATTCCACGTCGATGAGACCACCGCGGTCCTGTTTGACGTCGAAAAGCCCGGAGTCGTGGTTTTTGTGGTTGTCGAGCATTTTCTGGCGCATCGCGAGCACTTTTTCCCGGAGGGTTTCCGGATCGCGCGCCATGCGCAGGATTTCCCCGCGCACGGCCTCAAAGCGCGCGCCCAGGGCGGGATCGCCCGCCACGAAACGGGCGCGGGTGAGCGCCTGGTGTTCCCAGATCCAGGCGTGTTCGCGTTCATACTCCCGGAACGCGGCGAGACTGGGGACAAGCACCCCGGAATCGCCGTTCGGGCGCAGGCGCAGGTCGGTTTCGAAGAGCAGTCCCGCCGGGGTGCGCGCGGAAAGCCAGGTGCCGATGCGTTGTCCCAGGCGGGTGTAGTTCTGTTGCGCGGCGGGGTCGGCATCGGCTTCGTCGTACAGGAAGACGAGATCGAGATCGGAGGCGTAGCCCAGTTCCTTGCCGCCCAGTTTGCCGAAACCGATCACCGCGAACGCGGGGGTTTCCCGGTGGCGGTGGACGATCTTCTTCCAGCACAGGTCGAGGGTGGAGGCCACCATGATGTCCGCCAGCTCGGTCAGGTGGTCGGAAAGACGCTCCACGCTGTGCAGTCCCGCCAGGTCCTGTGCCAGCAGGCGGAAAACCTGCGCGTGATGGGCCTCGCGCAGCACATCCATCTCCCGCTCCATGTCGCCCGCCGCGTCGGCAATCTGGCGCTCGAGTCCATCGCGAAAGGCAGGCCAGTCCGTCGCCGCCTCTAGCAGGCGCGAATCCAGGAGTTCGTCGAGCAGGATGGGGTGGCGGTTGAGATATTCAGCCGCCCAGGAGGAATCGGCGATCATGTCGACCACCTTGCGCAACACCTGTGGATATTGCTGCAGGAGCGCGAGATAGGCCCCCCGTCTGGCGATGGTCTCCAGGAGTTCCAGGCCGCGCGCAAGCGCCAGATCCGGATCGGCGGTGGCGCGCGCCAGTTCCATCAGGCGTGGTCCCACGGTATCCAGCCGTTCCCGGTTCGTGACGGGCAATTGCCGGTAGCGTCCGGATTGGCGCAGCGCCTCAAGCCGCGCCCAGCTTGCCGCGGGTTGGCGAAACCCGAGCGCCGCGAGCCGCGTTTGGGCATCCTCATCCTCCATCGGGCCGCGCCAGAGCGCGTCGAGCGGATGTTCGCCTTTCCCCGGATCGGAAAACACCGCCTCGAAATGGGCGCTCACTTTTTCCCGATGCGCGTTCAGGGTGGCAAGGAACGTTGTCCAGCCAGAGGGAAACCCCATGCTGGCGGCGATGCGCGCCCGGTCATCCTCCGCCGCGGGCAGGCGATGGGTTTGCTTGTCTTCCGCGTATTGCAGACGGTGTTCGAGTCTGCGCAGGAAATCGTAGGCCGCGAGCAGTTCCCCGGCGGTTTCCCCGGGCAGGATGCCGCGTTCCGCGAGCCGTTCCAGCACGGCGCGGGTTGGCCGGATGCGCAGGGCGGGATCGCGCCCACCACGAATCAACTGGAAAACCTGCGCGATGAATTCAATTTCACGAATACCGCCTGGCCCCAGCTTGATGTGGTCGGCCATGTCCTTGCGCGCGACTTCGCGGCGGATTTGCGCATGCAGGTCACGCATGGCGTTGATCGCGCCGAAATCCAGGTATTTGCGGAAGACGAAGGGACGCACGGTCTTTTCAAGCGCCGCCGTCCATGTCGCCTGCCTGTCCTCCACGCCGGGCGTCATCACGCGCGCCTTGATCCAGGCGTAGCGTTCCCATTCCCGGCCCTGGGTGATGAAATAATTCTCCAGCGCGTTGAGCGAAAGCGCGAGCGGTCCGGAATCGCCATTGGGCCGCAGCCGCATATCCACGCGAAACACCCGGCCATCGGCGGTAATGTCGTCCAGCGCCGCGATGAGGCGTTTGCCCAGGCGGCAGAAAAAGTCGAAATTGTCGATTTTGCGTGGTCCGGCGGTTTCGCCGTCTTCGGGGTAGACGAAGATGTAATCCACATCCGAGGAAACATTCAATTCCCGTCCGCCCAGTTTTCCCATGCCGATCACCATGAGACGCTGCGGCGCGCCCGTCGCGTCGAGCGGTTCGCCATGGATTTCGGCAAGCTGCCGGTGATGGAATTCCAGCGCTGCGCCAGTGACCACATCGGCAAGCAGCGTCATGTTCTCCATGACCTCGGACAGCGGGGCAAGACCATTCAGGTCGCGCACGGCGATCCACGCCATCGCCTGCTGGCGCAGACGCCGCAATTGGCGCTTCAGGGTTTCGCCGCTGTCCGCTGGCGGTTCCAGGGCAGCGCGCAGCGCCGTTTCCGAAAGCGGTGTCGCCAGGCAGGAGGACAGGAGACCGGGCAATTCGGGCCGGGCATTGCACAACTGGCGCAGGTAGCCGCTATGTTCCAGGGCAACGCCCCAGCGGGGATCGGAAAGGGTGTCCATCGATGTTCTTATGTGGGAGAAAGGGCGTCATTGTACGGGGATTGGGAGACAGGAAAGCGGCCAGCGCCCGATTGCGCGGGGCGATCGCGTGAAATCATCAATTATCCTGGACGGGGTGTGGTGGAAGCGTCGAAGCGCGAGAGAGTGGATTATCGGGTGGGAGTGAATCCGCGTTGTTTCAGTGTCCGGGTCCGCTTTCCGGGTGAACCAGCCGCTCTTGAATCCAGCCCAGCATGTCGTTCCAGATCCGGCGCTGTTCTTCCGGGCTGGGCATGGTGGTCGCATTGGTGAGTTCAATGGTGACGACAGGAATATCCCGGAAAATGCCGCCGAAATTTCCCAGTGAACCCGGATACACGCCCAACTGGTTGAGGTTCAGCCGGCCCAGCCGGTGCGGCGGCGGCGGCGCGGCGCCGTCGTAGTCGAGCACGCCATAAGGCGCGTGTACCGAAATGATGACGTCCGGTTTGAAGGCGTCGATTTCCGCGCATAGCCACTGGGTTTCCGGTTCCGACATCGCCTTGTTGCCGGGAAAGCGCCGTGGATCCTTTTGCGTGCGGCGCTGCCAGTAGGGGAGGGCGTTTTGCGCCCAGTCTGGCGTCGGAAAGTTGCGGTTCAGGTCCACGCCGTTTCCATTCATACGTTTTGGCGGCCTGGCGAAAAGGCCGTCTGGATTGGCGAGCGGCGCAATGCGCCAGTGGTGCGCGCGGGACAGCGGCTCGTCCAGGAAGCGCAGCCAGCGGAAAACAATGGAAACCGATGTCAGTTCGTCGCCGTGGAGACCGCCGATCAGCAGGATGCGCACGGGTCGCCTGGCGGATGCGGATTTTGCTGGCGCGGCGTCCAGCATCATCAGGGGATGGCCGCCCACGGAACGGCGTTTGTCCGGATGCAGGTTCTGCTGTTGGCAGAAACGCGCGTCGACGCTTTTCAGGCGTTTTTCCAGTGCGTCGCACCAGGCCATGACTTCCGGCGTGGCGGCGCGGCATGCTTGCGCGGCGGGGAAGAATGCGACCAGCGCGCCCAAGACGATCATCCATATCCGGCCTGCGCGCATTTGTTTCAGATCACCTTCGAATAGCGTTTGCGTTCCCTGTCAGCACGTAGATAGCGGTCGAAGACCATCGAAATGACACGCACCAGCATGCGACCCGGCGGCAGTACGGTGATCCACTCGCGCTCTACTTTGACGAGACCGGCGTCCTGCATTTCCCGCAAGTCTTCCAGTTCGGCGGCGAAATATTTTCCGAAATCGATGAGATGCGCGCTTTCGATGGATTCGATGGACAGCTCGAAATGGCACATCAGCGCCTGGATGATGGCGCGGCGCAGGATATCGTCCGCGTTCAGTTCGATCCCCCGGAACACAGGGATGACGTGCGCGTCGAGTCGGTCGTAGTATTCGTCCAGGGTCTTGACGTTCTGGAAATAGGCCGGCCCCACCTTGCTGATGGAGGAAATGCCGAATGCCAGCATGTCGCAGTCCGCGTGGGTGGAATAGCCCTGGAAATTCCTGTGCAATCGTCCCTGGCGCTGGGCTATGGCGAGTTCGTCGTCGGGCTTGGCGAAGTGGTCCATTCCGATGAACACGTAACCGGCGTCCGTAAGCTTCCGGATCGCCAGGGCCAGGATGCCGAGCTTGGCGTCGGGACTCGGAATGTCGGTTTCGGCGATACGGCGTTGCGGCTTGAACAGACTGGGCAGATGCGCGTAGTTGTAGATGGAAAGCCGGTCCGGGTCCATCACCAGCACGCGTTCCAGTGTCCGCTCGAAACCATCGAGCGTTTGCCGGGGCAGTCCGTAGATCAGATCAATGGAGATGGATTTGAAACCGTGCGCCCGGGCGGAATGGATTACGCTGCGCGTCTCCTCTTCGCTCTGGATACGATTCACCGCGCGCTGCACGACGGCGTCGAAATCCTGGACGCCGATACTCATGCGGTTGAAACCAAGTTCGCCAAGGAGCGCGACGGTGGCGTCATCCACCTTGCGCGGGTCGACCTCGATGGAAAACTCACCGCCGGGGACGAGCGTAAAATGTTGCCGCGTCACCGCCATCAGGCTGCGCATTTCGTCGTGCGACAGAAAAGTCGGCGTCCCGCCTCCCCAATGCAACTGAAACACTTCGTGCGGGCCGTCCAGTCGTTCGCTTTGCAACGCCGCCTCGCGAGCCAGGTATTTCAGGTATTTGGCGCTGCGACCATGATCCTTGGTGATGATCTTGTTGCAGGCGCAGTAATAGCAAATGGTGTTGCAGAAAGGGATGTGGAAGTATAATGAAAGCGGTCGAGTGATACCGCCGATATTGCGCTGGTCCAGCCACAACCGCGCCGCCTCCGCGCCAAAGGCTTCGACGAAACGATCCGCCGTGGGATAGGATGTATAGCGGGGACCACTGACATCAAAGCGACGAATGATCTCCGGGTCGAAAACCAGGCCGGTCGTGGGGAAATTCATTGAATCACAAGGTTTATGGTCTGGAAATTATGGTTGTGCGCCATTGCCGCCTGTTTGATCTTTGTCAAACCCTTTCGAAAAGGGCTGATAATAAGGAAAACCAATGCCCCCGAGCAAGGTAAGTCGGGATATTTCGCTGGCCGTCATCAGAACGGCTTGTTCCAATTGCAACCTGCGGGAGCTTTGCCTGCCTTTCGGATTATCCGAAGAAGAACTGGCGCGGCTCGATGAACTTGTCAACGTCCGAAAGCGCATCAAGCGCGGCGAACATCTCTACCGGGCCGGACAAGCATTCGAATCCATCTACGCGATCCGTTCCGGTTTTTTCAAGACCGATGTGCTCCTGGAAGATGGGCGTGACCAGGTTACCGGCTTCCAGATGGCGGGGGAACTCCTGGGACTGGATGGCATCAGCACGGAACGCCATGCCTGCAACGCCGTGGCGCTCGAGGATAGCGAGGTGTGCCACATTCCCTTTTCGCGCCTGGAAAAACTTTCTCGGGAAATCCAGGCGTTGCAGCACCATTTCCACAAGGTCATGAGCCGGGAAATCGTGCGCGATCATGGCGTCATGATGCTTCTGGGCGCGATGCGTGCCGAGGAACGCCTGGCGACTTTCCTCCTGAACCTTTCGCAGCGTTTTACCGCGCGCGGATTCTCCCATTCGGAATTCAACCTGCGCATGACGCGCGAGGAAATCGGCAGCTACCTGGGGCTGAAACTGGAGACCGTCTCCCGCGCCTTTTCGCGTTTCCAGGAAGAAGGTCTTGTTGCTGTCCAGCAGAAACACATTCGCATCCTCGATACTGCTGGCTTGAAATTGCTCATCAACCGCCACGGTTATCCTGGTCACGGGTTGTGAGGCGCATTGTCGCGGTATCCATCCGGATTGCAGGCAACCCCGGCTTTCTGGCTTTCCTGCTGGCGCGCTTTGCCGGTATGTTTGCGACGCAAATCCAGGCAATCGCGGTAGCCTGGCAGGTCTATGACGAAACCCGTGACCCCATGGCGCTCGCCTGGGTGGGGCTGGCGCAATTCCTGCCCATGCTTGCCTTCCTGATTCCCGCCGGAGACCTGATCGACCGGCGCGCGCGCAAACCCATCCTGATGGTTAGCTGGATCGTCGCCATGTTCTGCGCCGTGGCGCTTTGGTGGCTTTCCGCCGGACCGATGACGCACAGGCTGTCCGGTATCTACGCCGTGCTCTTTTGTTTTGGCTGCTCCCGCGCTTTTTCCGGACCCACGCTGCAAAGCCTATTGCCGCAAATTGTGCCGCGCGAGCAATTGTCGCAGGCCATCGCCACCAATGGCATGCTGATGCGCGCCGCCAGTATCGGCGGCCCGCTCGTCGGTGGGTTCCTGCATGCCTGGGGCGGCGCGCGTGTCACCTACATCGTCTGTGCCCTGGGTTTCGCGCTGGGAACGTTCTGCCTTCTCCGCGTGCAAACGCCTCATGCCGGGCCGCGCGCGGTTGTCGCGGCGGATTCCACCCTGTGGCGGCGCTTCCGGGTGGGCATTTGCTTCATTTTCCGGCGGCCCGTCATCCTGGGCAGCATCTCGCTTGACCTGTTCGCCGTGCTTCTGGGCGGTGTCGTGGCGCTGTTGCCCATTTACGCCAGGGACATTCTCCATACCGGCGCCGATGGTCTCGGCCTGCTCCGAAGCGCCATCGCCACCGGCGAAATCTGCGCCGGGCTGTATCTGAGCATGCATCCGCTAACCCGCTCGGTTGGCCGCGCCTTGTTTGTCGCTGTCGTTGTGTTTGGCCTTGCCAATCTTGTCTTCGCGCTTTCCAGCCTTTTCTGGCTCTCCTTCGGCGTGCTCGCGGTTGCGGGCGCCGCCGACATGGTGAGTGTTTACATCCGCAGTGCGTTGGTGCAATACGCCACACCGGACGATATGCGCGGTCGCGTCAGCGCGGTGAACATGCTGTTCATCGGTTCCTCGAATGAACTGGGGGAATTCCGCGCGGGCGTCAGCGCCGCCTGGCTTGGTCCGACCGCCGCCGCCATCCTTGGCAGCCTCTGCACCTTGGGTGTCGTTGCCCTGTGGACACGCTGGTTTCAGCCACTGTATCAGGTGGATCACTTCAATTCCGCGGGTGACGATTTTTCTCACGCTTCGTCCGGGGGGGCCATGGACAATACCCATAAATCCGGATGTCATGGAGAGAGATGACAAAACACACCAGAGGAAGAAAAGATTGCCATTCGGGAGCGGATTGATCTTCGCGGGATTCCGGATTGACACGCAAGGAGTCGCAAGGAGTCCATGCCGGCAACGGGTTATCGGTTCTCGGCATGCCAGCCAAAGCGGCCTGCCGACCGATCAGCGCCGGACGCGAGGCGTCATCCCCGCATGGCCCGGGAAATGCGGTCCGCAAGACCTACAGGACGTAGCGCGAAAGATCCTCGTCTGCCGCCAGCGCACGCAGGCGGGTATCGACGTAGGCGCTGTCGACACACACGGTTTTTTTGTCCATGCCTCCTGCGTTGAATGACACCTCTTCCAGGAGTTTTTCCAGCACGGTGTAGAGCCGGCGCGCGCCAATATTTTCAGTTTTCTCATTGACCTGGAAGGCGATTTCAGCCAAGCGGCGGATACCGTCGGGCGCGAATTCGAGGTGCAAGCCTTCCGTCACCATGAGCGCCTGGTATTGACGCGTCAGACAGGCGTCTGTCTGTGTGAGGATGCACTCGAAATCCGCAACCGACAGGGAATCCAGTTCCACGCGGATGGGGAAACGCCCCTGAAGTTCCGGGATCAGGTCGGAAGGTTTCGAGAGGTGGAAAGCGCCGGAGGCGATGAACAGGATGTGATCGGTCTTTACCATGCCGTGCTTGGTCGAAATGGTCGTCCCTTCCACCAGCGGCAGGAGGTCGCGCTGCACCCCTTGGCGCGAAACGTCGGCTCCGTGGTTTGTCCCGCGGCTTGTCACCTTGTCGATTTCGTCCAGAAAGACAATGCCGTTTTGCTCGACATTCCGCAGCGCCGCAAACTTGATCTCCTCGGCATTGACGAGCCTGTCGGCCTCTTCTTCCGTCAGGATACGCAGGGCTTCCTTGATCCGCAGTTTGCGGCTTTTCTTGCGTCCGCCCGACATGCTCTGGAACATGTCCTGAATCTGGTTCGTGAGTTCTTCCATACCTGGCGGCGCGAAGATTTCGGCCTGCATGGAAGGCAGCGCCACCTCGATTTCGATTTCTTTGTCATCAAGGTCGCCCTCGCGCAACTTCTTGCGAAATTTCTGGCGCGTGCCCTGATCGTTTCTGTCGCTTTTCTCGCCATCGGCGAAAAATCCGGCATTGCGGGCGGGTGGCAGGAGCACATCCAGCACCCGTTCCTCGGCGGCGTCCTCGGCACGGACACGGACCTCGGCCAGGGCGTTTTCGCGCTGGTGCTTGATGGCGGTTTCCACTAGATCGCGGACGATGCTGTCTACGTCCCGGCCCACATAGCCGACTTCGGTGAACTTGGTGGCTTCCACCTTGATGAAAGGCGCATTCGCAAGGCGCGCCAGGCGGCGGGCGATCTCTGTCTTGCCAACGCCGGTAGGTCCGATCATGAGGATGTTTTTTGGCGTGATTTCAGAGCGCAGCGGCTCGTCAATCTGCGCGCGCCGCCAGCGGTTCCGGAGCGCGATGGCGACGGCCTTTTTCGCGTCGGCCTGTCCGACGATGTTCTTGTCGAGTTCGGAAACAATTTCCTGAGGGGTCATGATGCTCATGTTTCGAGGGATTCCAGGGTGAAATTCTTGTTGGTGTAGATGCAGGTATCGCTCGCGATCTCCAGGGATTTTTTGACGATCTCCAGTGGCGCAAGCTCGGTGTTTTCCAGAAGGGCGCGGGCGGCGCTCTGGGCGTATGCGCCACCGGAGCCAATGGCGGCAATGCCGTTTTCTGGTTCCAGGACGTCACCATTACCGGTAATGACCAGGGTTTTCCCTTCGTCCGCCACGATCAGCATGGCTTCCAGCCGTCGCAGCATGCGATCGGTGCGCCATTCCTTGGCCAGTTCCACGGCACTTCTTGTCAGGTTGCCCTGGTGTTTTTCCAGTTTGGATTCAAAAAGCTCAATCAAGGTGAAGGCATCCGCCGTCGCGCCGGCAAAACCGGCCAGGATACGGTCCTGATAGAGGCGGCGGATTTTCTTCGCTGTCTGTTTTACCACCGTGCTGCCCAGTGTCACCTGACCATCGCCGCCCATGGCGACCGCGCCAGGACGTCGCACCGACACAATGGTGGTGCCATGATACTGTTCCATGCAAAACCTTTGGATTGGGGAGGAGGGGAATCAATACTTGGAAAGTTCTACTTTTGCAACCCGATCCGTGCCTGCCATGCGCAGGATTTCGGCCACCAGGCGATTGGGATGGTAGAGGGTTACGGCACTACAGCCGGACGTGCGGATGAGATTGGACAGGGAAGTGGCGCTCACGAAATCCATGCGGGAAACGAGGGAAAAGTCCACACTGCATTCCTGTCCCGGCTTCAGGAGCGCCTTGACCGCATCAAGCTTGCCTTCGAGGATTTCGCCCTGCAAGACCGGCGGGGGCGGTTTTGCTATTCTGGATGCATTCGGCGCGCTTGTCGTTTTCACCTTGGGGATCGGGGAGTGCGCCTGTTCCCAGGCGGGAGGGGAAACCTCGAAGGTGATGGCGTAATCCAGCGCCTTTTCCTCGAATTCCGATTCCTTTCCCAGATACTGATAAAGCTCCAGCAGCAGGAGCCACAGGGGTTCGTTCTGGCGTTGGCCCGCCAGTGTTCGCTTGACCAGCCGGGTCGTGAGTCCCTCGGCTCCTTCCAGTTCCCAGGCGAGCTTGCGCTTGCGTGCCTGGTTCAACAGTTTGGCAAGCTTGGCGGCGGCCTCGCCGTCCAGGCTTGCCAATCGTCCGAAATTCAGGTGGCGCGTCTCCCCCTGGCTCATGGCCTGAAGCAGGTCGTTGAAAAGGGGGGCGTCGCCGACCAGCGTGCCCTGGATCATCACGTGTTCGTGGTCATTTTCCTCTGCCGCCTCCTGCGTTTTATTCTGGGTTTCTCCCCAGGAAGGCGGAGACAATTCGCAGGTCTGGGCAAATTCCAAGCACAGTGTGTTGAACGCATCGTGATCGCCTTGCAGGCGCAGCAGATCGAACAGCATGGCCCAAAGCCGCAAGGCGGCGGGATCGTTGTTTCCCTTGACCATGGATTGCAGCGTGCTGCGGGCCATATCGTCCTGGCCGGCGGCAAAGGACATTGCCGCATGTTCGGCCATGTCCGAATACACATTGGTTTCTTCCTGGATTTCGATGCCATAGCTGCCGCCGGAATAGAACGTACTGTCAAGTTCCTCCTCGACGGGCGCCTGCTGCGTGGAATTGGCGGTCGCATGGGCAGTTTCGTTTTCGCGGACTGGCTGAACACGCGCACCATCGGGTCGAACAGCGGCCCGCTCCGGCATTTTCTCCGGCTTCCTGAAAAATGATAAGACCATGTATGCCCCTTTGGCGAAGAGGCCCTTTTTAGCACATTCCTATGCTTGGCACAATGATGTACGACAGGATGCGCGCACAGCGAGAGATGTGTCGATGCCGGACCCGCGTTTTCATCGTGAAACCGGGCGATTACCCATAAATAATTCCATGGGTATAGCTTTTCGCCACACTGTGCTGTCCATGCCAAAGAGATATTTCGGGCACGTTCCAGCCTGTCCCGGTGGGAACGGCGCAAGGTCCCTGCGCGGATTCGGCCCCCGCGCGAAACAAGGCGGCGGATATGGAAACATGATTGATCGTTCCATGAAAACCTGCCTTTGCCCAAATTCCTGCCAAACCCAAAAGGAATATCAGGTGCTTGTGTTTACCCCATGCCCGCCAGGGCGTGACGCACTCAGGATTGGCACAGGTGTTCGGCACAGGAGCGGCTTGTTTCCTCGCGCATAAAATCGATGAAGCGTTGCGTCTTGGCGGGCAGGAGGCGGGTTTCGGTCACGGCGTAGATGGGAACCGGCGCGGCCTCCCACTGCGGCAGTACCCGTTGCAGTTGTCCACTGGCGACCTCCTCGGCGGCGATTTCCTCGACCAGCATGGCAATACCCAGGTCAAGCGCCGCCATGCGCCGGATCATGCCGACGCTGTTCATGCAGAAGCGCCCGCCCACAGACACCTCGACGCTTTCCGCCCCCTTGCGCAGTCTCCAGACTTCCGCTTCCGGATTCAGCATGCGCAGGCATTCGTGCCGCGTGAGGTCGGCGGGGTTCTGCGGTTCGCCCGCCTGTTCCA
>JAISME010000009.1 GCA_031276915.1 Zoogloeaceae bacterium | reverse complement strand
CCGGCGTGCGACGCGAAGGCCATTTCGGCGGCGGCGACAAAAAGGCCGCCGTCGGAACGGTCGTGATAGGCCAGAAGCAGCCCGGCATGGCGCAAATGCTGGATGGCGTCGAACAGGGCTTTCAGCAGGGCGGGATCGTCCACATCCGGCGCGTCCTCGCCGGTCGCGTTGAATACCTGCGCCAGCGCCGAGCCGCCGAGGCGGTTCTTGCCCAGGTCGATCAGGATAAGCTCGGTTTCGATCCGCTCGCCGTCCCGCACATGTTGCAGTTGCGGCGTCAGCGTTCCCTTCACGTCGGCGACCGGCGCGAACGCGGTGACGATGAGCGACAGCGGCGCGACCACCTGTTCCTGCCGCCCTTCTTCCTCCCAGGCGGTGCGCATGGAAAGCGAATCCTTGCCCACGGGAATGGAGACCCCGATCTGCCGACACAGCGCCGTGACCGCCGCAACCGTGTCGAAAAGCCGCGCGTCCTCGCCGGGGTGACCGCAAGCGGCCATCCAGTTGGCGGAAAGTTTGACCTTCTCCAGGGCGCCGATGTCGGCGGCGGCCAGATTCGTCAGCGCCTCGGCCACCGCCATGCGTCCCGAGGCGGGCGCGTCAAGCACGGCGACGGGCGCGCGTTCGCCCATCGCGAACGCCTCGCCCCGGTTGCCCTGGAAACTCATGGTGGTGACGGCGACATCGGCCACCGGAACCTGCCAGGGACCGACCATCTGGTCGCGGGCGGTCATGCCGCCCACGGAACGGTCGCCAATGGTGATGAGGAAAGTCTTGTCGGCGATGGCGGGCAGTTTCAGGAGCCGGAAAACGGCTTCCCGGAGATCGATGGCGTCCGGCATGAACGGGATCGTCGCGGACGCCTGCCGGACAACTTCCCGGCGCATGCGCGGCGGCTTGCCCAGGAGGGCGTCCATGGACATGTCCACGGGCATGTTGCCGAAATGGCGGTCGGAAACCACGAGACGCCCATCGGACGTGGTTTCTCCGACCACGGCGAACGGACAGCGCTCGCGCGCGCAGATCGCGGTGAAATCGTCGAGCCGCCCGGCGGCAATCGCCAGCGTGTAACGCTCCTGCGCCTCGTTCGACCAGATTTCGGCGGGACTCATGCCGAATTCCTCGATCGGCAACTGGCGCAACTCGAAACGCGCCCCGGCCCCACCCGCGTGGACCAGTTCCGGAAAGGCATTGGAAACGCCGCCCGCGCCCACATCGTGGATGGAAAGGATGGGGTTGCGCGCGCCCATCTGCCAGCAATGGTCGATGACTTCCTGCGCGCGCCGCTGCATTTCCGGATTGCCGCGCTGCACGGAGGCGAAATCCAGATCCTCGGTGTTCGTTCCGGCGCTCATCGAGGAAGCCGCGCCGCCGCCCAGTCCGATCAGCATGCCTGGCCCGCCCAGTTGCACGAGTTTCGTCCCGGCGGGAAAGGCGCTTTCCTTGAACACCTGTTCCGCCTGGATGTTGCCCACCCCGCCCGCGATCATGACCGGCTTGTGATAACCGCGCACGATGCCGCCGACGCGCTGCGCATAGGTGCGGAAATAGCCGGCGAGATTGGGACGTCCGAACTCGTTGTTGAACGCCGCCGCGCCGATCGGCCCCTCGAGCATGATGTCCAGCGCCGGGGCAATGCGCCCCGGACGACCCACGCTGGTCTCCCAGGGCTGCGCCCCGCCGGGAATATCCAGGTGGGAAACGGAAAAGCCGCACAACCCGGCCTTGGGCTTCGCGCCCCGGCCCGTCGCGCCCTCGTCGCGGATTTCGCCGCCTGATCCCGTCGCCGCGCCGGGAAAGGGGGAAATGGCGGTGGGATGGTTATGGGTCTCCACCTTGGCGAGGATGTGGGTCAGCTCGTCCCGATAGCCGTAGATTCGCTCGGCATTGTCCGGATAGAAGCGGGGAATCGTCGCGCCCTCGATGACGGAAGCGTTGTCGGCGTAGGCCACCACCGTGCCTTCCGGACGCGCCGCGTGCGTCGCCCGGATCATGCCGAACAGCGTTTCCTCCCGCGCCGCGCCGTCGATGGCCCAGGCGGCGTTGAAAATCTTGTGGCGGCAATGCTCGGAATTGGCCTGCGCGAACATCATCAGCTCCACATCCGTCGGATTGCGGTTCGCGTCCAGGAAGATTTCGAGAAGGTAATCGATTTCCTCGTCCGAAAGGGCAAGCCCCAGGCCGGTGTTGGCTTCAAGGAGCGCCGGACGCCCCCCGCCCATGATATCGACGGCAACAAGTGGCCGGGGCTCGAAACGCTGGAACAGGACCGTCGCCGCTTCGGGGGAGACAAGCACGGATTCCGTCATGCGGTCGTGCAGCGCGGCTGCCGCCATGCGCCGCTCTTTCGCCGACAGGGCGCGGCCATCGGCCAGGACAACGCGGAACAGGATGCCGCGCTCGATGCGCTCGACCGCGTCGAGGCCACAATGGCGGGCAATGTCGGTGGCCTTGGACGACCAGGGCGAAATGGTGCCAACGCGCGGCACAACAAAAAAGGTTTCCCCTTCCGTTTCCGCAGCGGGCGCTTCCTCCAGCAACTGCGCGAGCCTTGCCCGCGCGTCGGCGTCGATTGCTTCCCGCAGGGCCACGACATGCCAATATTCGGCAAGAATTCGCAGGAACCCCGGCAACACGCCCTCCAGACGCGCCCCGAGCGCCCGCAAACGAAAGGTGGAAAACGCGACCGCGCCGCGCAGGAAAAGGAAATCGGACATACACATACGCTTCGGGCGTTGGACGAGGCGCCATTATACCGGTCCTGTGGAAACGGCTTTTCCCCGGTTTCCCCCGGACACGCGGGCGTCTCGTCACGCCAGACCGCGAACACGAGGGAACGCGGCGGCGCGATCGCGGGAAACCATCAACCAGGGTCCGCCGATTTTGCCCGGATGCCACGTGCCTTCCACGCGCGTCCGGGCAGGAATCCGGGTCCGATGTTCCGTCTCCGCTGTTTTCGACGCCCCCCACTGCCGATTTGTCGCCAATGTTCCGGTCTTGCATGGGATTCATGTCCGCTCCTGATACCTTGCCGGAATGCGGGGAAATGTGCGGATCAGGGCGTCACGCCATAACGACAACGGGAAGGCATTCACATCTTTGCGTTACCCTTGTAGCGGCAACGGGCAGGCAGGTACTTGGCAAGCTCCTTGAAAGACTTTGTATTGTAAGAGCTCAAAACACAGCCCCAGATGATGGATGATGTTTTATTGTTGCTATCCAGGCCGCCGTCCGGAGCTCCCAGTTGGTAAAGGGGAATGCCATCTTCCTTGAGTCCACCAAATCCTGGCGCAAGCGATATTACAAGGCCCAGATCATTCAGCGCCTTGTTCTTGCCGCCGTAGTAGATAAGAATGGCCGGCTTCTGTACTTCGCCTAGTGTACCCAGGATTCTAATTGCCTTCACATTGGCCGTTGGCTTGAATTCGTAGTTGTAGCTTTTTGGGGGCGGTTTCCCGGAGCCGGGATAATCCACCGTGGGCATTCCCTCAGCCCCGTTGTTGACAAAGCTGTCCATGAGAGCAGCCTTGGCGCCCGCCGCGAGACTCAATCCTTCGGCGACATAGGCGCGGATGGTGTACTGCTGATAGGCAGGCAGCGCGATGGCGGCAAGGATGCCGATAATAGCGACGACGATCATCAGTTCGATGAGCGTGAAGCCACGCTGGAAGGTGTGTACAAGATGTTTCATGATGATGCTCCTTTGGAAGGAAAAAGAAGGAAGAACAAAAAAGCCGCGAACGCGTGCCAAGACACGCGTCCGCGACCGGGGTAGTGAAACGAGGAAAAGCAAGGAAACCGGAAAAGCCAGAGGGAAAAGAAAACCCGGAGGAAAAGACGATGTCCTGCGGACGGCAATTTGCCATTCGCGGATTTGCGCCTTCCCGTAAGGGAAACAGCAAAGTGAGGGGAGCATCCTGCTCCCCCTTGGTGTGGTCGGGAGCAGGATGCTCCCGCTACTTTGCCGTCATCCCACCTCGTCATTGCGAGGAGCGAAGCGACGCGGCAATCCAGACGGTGGTTCAGTTTTCCGAAACGCTGGAGCAGTCCGCGAGGCCGTCTGGATTGCCACGGGCCTGCGGCCCTCGCAATGACGAAGGTTTGGAGGGTTGCGGGGAAAGTTGCCGTCCGCAGGACCGGGCCTTCGGCCTTCGCAATGACGGGTTGGAGCGTAATCGCAGGAACAAGGGGAAACGCGCCCGCAACCGGGACGGTGAAACGAGGAAAAGCAAAGAAACCGG
>JAISME010000141.1 GCA_031276915.1 Zoogloeaceae bacterium | reverse complement strand
ATTGGCGTTGATGCGCATCTGGCGAGAGTGTCGTCATTTTCCGTTCGCAACAAGGAAAGGCAAAGCGACGCATTTTTCCCTGTCTTGCGATACAAGACGCTGCAAAAGAATCAGGAGAGGGTTTCTTGTTCTGTGACATTTTTTGTCACTTGATACGCGCAATTTGTCACTTTGTGGAGGGGGTGTGGTTGTGCTGTTGGGGAGGGAAATGGCGTGGATGCGAGCGTACAGGCGGGAATCGGGAGTGTGGGGTTTTGCAGGCACGGAAGTTGCTCGTATCTTTCCGGTTTCTTTTCCTGACAAGTCGGACAAGCGATTCATCATGTTCTCCACCCTGCCGTTTTCGGAAGCATTGCCCGGAACACCTGCTGTGTTGCGCGCATGCAATATGTGCGGACGGGATGCGGAAAAAAGTGTAAAAAGACTTGACAAGCCGGAATATGTAGACATGATACTTGAGGCAGCAGGCAGCAGGCAGCAGGCAGCAGGCAGCAGGCAGCAGGCAGCAGGCAGCAGGCAGCAGGCAGCAGGCAGCAGGCAGCAGGCGAATATGAAAATCTTCTCCGCTATCCAAAGATAACGGAGAAGATTTTCCGGCGTCTGGATAGCGCCGGGTTTTTCCTCTCTTCTCTTCCAGCCTTTTCTTCCCCTTCCGGTTTTCTTTTCCTTTCCGGGTTTTCCGGTTTCCCCTCTTTTCTTCGTTGTACCGTCCCGGTCACGGGCGCGTTTTTCTCTGTTCTTACGATTACGCCCCAATTCGTCATTGCGAGGGACGCAGGCCCGTGGCAATCCAGACGGCCTCACGGTCTGCTCCGGCGTTTCGGAAAACTGAATCGCCGCGTGGATTGCCATGTTGGTCCTGCGGACGGCAAATTTCCCCAAAAACAATTCTGGTCCCGCAGACGACAAATTGCCGCCCGCAGGGCAATTGCCGTCCGCAGGACCACCCCGGTCGCGGGCGCGTGTCCTTGCACGCGTCCGCGGCTTTTTTTGTTCTTCCCTTTTTTCTTTCCAAAGGAGCATCATCATGAAACACCTTGCACACACCTTCCAGCGTGGCTTCACGCTCATCGAACTGATGATCGTCGTCGCCATCATCGGCATCCTTGCCGCCATCGCGCTGCCCGCCTATCAGGCTTATACCATTCGCGCCTACATCGCCGAGGGGCTGCAACTCGCGGGGGGCGCCAAGGTGGCCCTCCTTGATTACTGGACCGAAAATGGAAAACTTCCCGAGGTGACTTACCCCGGCACCGGGAAGCCACCCAAGAATAGCTACAACTACCAGTTCAAGCCGACACACAATGTAAAAAGGATACAGATCGGGGCGGTATCGGATGCTTCCAATAAGGACGGTCTGGTTCGTATCTATTATGGCGGCAAGAACAAAACACTGGAGGACTTGGGGCCTGTGGTTGGGCTGATCCCGGGGTTTGGCAAGATCAACGGGATTACCGGTATTCCCGAATCCGTTCTTGCGGGGATTGGTGGTAGTGGGGCAGACGGCTACAAAAAAAACAATCTGGGCGGTGGCTCCATTGTCTGGGGCTGCTTTCTGAGCGGTTCGAGCAAAACGCTGTCTTTCCGCAAGCTTTCCAAGTATGTGCCCAGTCGCTGCCGTTACAAAAGTACTACTCTGCCGAACTGAAGGTTGCCTCCAGTCGTCCGGGCGCGCAACCGGCAGATGGGGCACACCGGGTGCTGCCATCTGCCGGTCATGGAGACAAAACCCCGCGATGTGCCGCTGACCCGGAAGGCCATGCACCCCATTGAGCGCACGCGCGGATGGAATGATGTGTCGGTGTTTGGCCTCACCTCCCAAACGCCGGATGCCTGTTTCGCGGCAAGATGTTTGGCTGGACGAACACCTCCCGCACCCTGACCGATTACAATTCCCGCGCGGTGGACATCGCGCGACGAATTGATGGGTAGAATCCGCCCTTCCAACCATAACCAGAGGAATCCAAATGAGCGTTATCCTGCAAGTCGACTTCCCGTATTCCGGCCCCTGGGGGCAGGGCATGACAGACGCAATGGACGGTCTTGCCCGCTCCATTGCGGACGAGCCAGGACTTGTCTGGAAAATATGGACGGCAAACGAGTCCGCCAGGGAAGCGGGAGGCATCTATCTTTTTACCGATCGCCCAAGCGCGGAATCCTATCTTTCGATGCATCGCGCTCGCCTTGAGGGCTTTGGCGTTTCAAATGCAAATGCCAAAATATTCGATGTGAATGAAGCCCTGTCAAAAATGGATCGCGCCCCCATTCCCGATATTCCCTCGAATTGATCCCGGCCCAATGTCGGCTTGAACACTGCGGGAACCCACCGCTTTCAGGCTGTCTCTTCATCACATGTTCCGCTGGAACGTTGCGAATCCCGGTTGAAAACCTTTCCCTTCGGGAGGATCATCCGCCGGGAAAGGGGATGTGACCTTTTCCCGCCGTGTTGCCCACTGTGTCGCCCGGTCATGGGGCGCGGCTTGGGGCGTCGCGGTTGCGGTGTCACGAAAGACTGGCGGGTTCCCGGCGGAATCCGGTTCCAAATGTCCCTGCGCGAAAACAGGAAAGGGGAAATTGCATGATTGTTCTGATTACCGGCGCATCCGCCGGGTTTGGCCGGGCGGCGAGCCGCCTGTTCGTGGAGAAGGGGCATCGCGTTATCGGCGCGGCGCGCCGGATCGAGCGGCTTGACGTCCTGAAACGGGAGTTGGGCGCGAATTTTCATCCGCTCGCGCTTGATGTGACGGACGCGGCTTCTGTTGACGCGGGACTCGGCGGCCTTCCCGCCGAGCTTGCCGCCGTCGATGTCCTCGTGAATAACGCGGGGCTGGCGCTGGGGCTGGAACCCGCGTTCAGGGCGGACTTCGCCGACTGGGAAAGCATGGTGCACACGAATATTCTGGGCCTGATCCGCCTGACCCGCCGCGTCTTGCCGGGCATGGTGGCGCGCGGGCGCGGACATGTGGTCAACATTGGTTCCGTGGCCGGAACCTATCCATATCCCGGCGGCAACGTCTATGGTGCGACCAAGGCTTTCGTCAAGCAGTTCAGCCTCAATCTGCGCGCGGATCTCTCCGGCACGCCGGTGCGTGTCACCAACATCGAACCGGGCCTGTGCGGCGGCACGGAGTTCTCCAATGTCCGCTTCAAGGGCGATGACGCGCGCGCTGCCAAGGTCTATGAAAACACCGAATCCCTGACGGCGGAAGACATCGCCCGCGTCATCCTGTGGGTGGTGGAACAGCCCGCGCGCATGAATGTCAACCGTGTCGAAATCATGCCGGTCTCGCAAAGTCCGGGGCCGCTGCATGTGCATAGAAACGGTGACGCGACAAGGAAACCAGCGAACTAGCGACAGGCGTTCCTGCTTTCGTTCATCGGGGGCGCGCCCTGTTTTCCCGTTGGCTGCGGGCGCGCCGGTTCATCCATCCTGCCGCAACGCCTCGAACACGCGCGCGGTGATTGTTTCCACGCTGCCGACTCCGGCGACCTTGCGGACCCTGGGCGCGCGCGCGTCCTGTCGCGCCCGATTCCTGTAGAAGGCGACCAGGGGTTCCGTTTGCGCGTGATAGACCGCCAGGCGTTTTTTCACGATTTCTTCCCTGTCGTCTTCCCGCTGCACGAGGTCTTCGCCGGTCATGTCGTCCTTGCCCACGATTCTGGGCGGGTTGAATTTCACGTGATAGATTCGTCCGGAAGCGGGATGGACACGGCGTCCCGCCATGCGTTCGACGATGTCGTCGTCCGGCACGTCGACTTCCAGCACGAGATCGATGGTCACGCCCGCGGCGTTCAGGGCTTCCGCTTGCGGGATGGTGCGGGGGAATCCGTCGAGCAGGTAGCCATTCCTGCAGTCGTCTTCCTCCAATCGCTCCCGCGCCATGTCGATGATGATGGCGTCCGGCACGAGGCCGCCCGCATCCATGTGTTTCCGGGCTTCCAGACCCAGCGGTGTTTTTGCCTTGACCTGGGCGCGCAGCATGTCGCCGGTGGAAATCTGTGGAATACCGTATCTTTCGGTGATGAATTTGGCCTGTGTCCCCTTGCCGGCGCCGGGCGCGCCCAACAGAATCAATCGCATGACATGTCCTTGATATGGCTGAAAACCGTTTTATGATCGGGAAAAACCGGACATTTTACAGTATGGCGATTATCCGCTTTCGCGGGCGAGCGTCTGGAAAAGGCGCAGGCGCTCCGGTGTGATGGCGCCGGACGCGACGGCGGCTTCCAGGGCGCAGCCAGGGTCACGGTCATGGTTGCAGTTGCGGAAACGGCATTGGCCCAGATAGGGCGCGAATTCGGGAAAGGCGTGTTCCAGTTCCGCGCGCGAGAGATGCGCCAGACCGAATTCCTGCAGACCAGGGGCATCGATCAGGCAACTGTTGTGGTCGAGGCGGTACAGGCGGGCATGGGTCGTGGCGTGTTTGCCGGAATCGAGCGCGGTGGAGATTTCCCGCGTTGTGGCGCGCGCTTCCGGCAACAGGGAGTTGACCAGCGTCGATTTCCCCATGCCGGATTGTCCGGTCAGCACGCTCGTCTTGCCGCGCAGGAAGGGGAGCAGCGGGGTCGCGTCGGCGCGGGCGGAAAGCTCCAGGCAGGGATAGCCCAGCGCGACAAGGCTTGTGAGCATCGCCCGCGCTTGCGGCAACCTGTCGGCGAGGTCACATTTGTTGAGCACGATGCAGGGCGAAATTTCCTGGCATGTGGCCGCAATCAGGCAGCGTTCGAGCAGGTTCTTCGAGAACGCCGGTTCGGTTGCCGTCACGAGGATGACCTGATCCACATTGGCGGCGATCCGCTTTTGCCGGAAACCGTTGGAACGGTAAAGCAGCGTCCGGCGTGGCATGACATGCTCGATTACGCCCTGGCCTTCGGCGGTATGCCGCACCCGCACGCGGTCACCGCAAACCGCCTCGCTTTTTTTGCCGCGCGAGGCGCACAGCAGGATTTCGCCGTCCAGGCATTCCACGCGATATTGTCGTCCGTGAGCGGCGATCACCAGCGCGTCGGCAACATCCGCAAGCATGGCCTTACGCCGGCAGGGCGCGCAGGTGGGCGACGCGCTCCCCGGCGGACGGATGGGAATCGTAGAAGAGGGAGTGGAGCGGATCGGGGGTCAGGGTCGTGGCGTTGTCCTCGTAGAGCTTCACCAGAGCCGCGACCAGGTCTTCGGCCCTGGTCATGCGGGCGGCGTAGGTGTCCGCTTCGAACTCGTAGCGCCGGGACCATGCGCTGAAAAGCGGTGTGATCGGAAAGGTAAACCAGGGCATGACCAGAATGAAAAGCGTGTACGCCAGCGCGGTGTTTTCCGTATCGACGCCCAGATCGTGGAAAAACCAGGGCGCGGCGATCAACTGGTCGAGCGCGACGAAAAAAAGGAGCGACAGGGCGAAAATGCCGACAATGCGCTTGATGACATGGCGATGGTGAAAATGCCCAAGTTCGTGCGCCAGCACGGCTTCCACCTGCGGGGGCGTGAGTTTTTCCAGGAGGGTGTCAAAAAACACGATGCGGCGCGCCTTGCCGAACCCCGTGAAATAGGCGTTGCCGTGGCTGGAACGGCGGGAACCGTCCATGACATAAAATTCCCGGTCGCCAAAATCGCCGCGTTGCAGAAGCGCTTTCACGCGCGTTTTGATCTCACCATCGGGCAGCGGGGTGAAGCGGTTGAAAAACGGCGCGATCCAGAGGGGGTAGACGAACAGGATCAGGAGATTGAACCCTATCCAGAGCAGCCAGACGTAAAACCACCAGTTTTTCCCCATTGCGTCCATGAGCCAGAGCGCGGCGGCCAGAAGCGGCAGTCCGAGCAGGGCGGCGATCAGGATTTGCTTGATGAAATCAACGCAGAAAAGACGCGGATTCATGCGATTGAAGCCGAAGCGCGCTTCCACGCGAAATTGCTGGTAAAACGACAGGGGCAGGTCAATCAGGACGGAGAGCGTCAGCGCGCTGGCAATCAGGGCGACGCCATAGGCGACGCCGGTAAGGCGCGCGTCCCAGAAGGCATGCAGGGCGGAAAGCCCGCCGCCCCAGGTGAACGCGAGAAAGGCCAGGGTTTCCACCGCGATGCCCATCATGCCAAGACGGGTTTTTGCCAGGGTATAGTCGGCGGCTTTCTGGTGGGCGGTGAGCGGGACGCGGTCCGTGAAGGACCGGGGCACCGTATTTCGGTGCGCCGCGACATGGCGCGCCTGACGCCAGGCAAGCCAGAAACGCAGGAGGATGGAAAACGCGAGAAAGACGAGGGTGACGCAGGTGAAAACGGGAAAAGTGGGCGCAAGAGTCTCGTTCATGGGAAGAATGTGTCAGAATGCCATTTTTTTGGATTGACATGGATTATATATGGCAGGCGACGCGGCAAACCTTGTTTGGCTGGATATGGAAATGACAGGGCTTGATCCCGAACGGGATCGCATCATCGAACTTGCGATGGTGGTGACGGATTCCAATCTGGAAGTCGTGGCGGAATCCCCGGCTTGGGTGGTGCATCAGGCAGACGCGATTCTGGACGCGATGGATGAATGGAACCAGAAAACCCACGGGCGTTCGGGGCTGATCGAGCGCGTGCGCCTCTCCGCCAGGACCGAGGCCGACGTGGAAGCCGAGGCGCTCGCCTTCGTGCAGGCCCATGTGCCGCGTGGCGTGTCGCCCATGTGCGGGAATTCCATTGGCCAGGATCGCCGTTTCATGACCCGCTATATGTCACGCCTGGAATCCTGGTTTCATTATCGCAATCTGGATGTGAGCACGCTGAAGGAGTTGTGCCGGCGCTGGAATCCAGTCGTCTATAAGGGCTTCCAGAAAAAAACGCCGCATATGGCGTTGGCGGATGTTTATGAATCCATCAACGAATTGAAGTATTATCGGGAATATTTCATTCAGGGCGGAATGAGGGAGAAAATGGTATGAAATCAAGCATACGCTGTGTATTGGAATGCGTGCTGGTTGCGCTGATCGCGGGTGCGGCTGGAGTCGCCAGCGCGGAAGACGCGCGCATCCGCGCCCTGCGCAATGATCAGGCCGCCTTGCGGGCCGCGGTGGAGGCCGGGCGCAAGGCATCGTTCTTTTGTGTGAATTGCCACGGCGACAATGGCGTCAGCCGCATGCTGGATGTGCCGAACCTGGCCGGGCAAAATCCGGATTACGTTCTGGAGCAAACACGCAAGTTCGGAAACGGCACGCGCAAGGACGAATTCATGCAGGGCCTGATCAAGCTGCTTTCCGAAGAGCAGAAACTCCAGATCGCCGTTTTCTATGCCACACAGCATGTGCCGCCGGGACGCCAGGACGCCGCACTGGTGAAGCAGGGGAAACAGTTCTACCAGCAGTTTTGCAGCCGCTGCCATGGCAATACCGCGCGCGGGAATGAGATCATTCCCCGTCTGGCCGGGCAGCATACCGAATATCTGGAGCTTTCCATCGGTCGTTACAAGAAGCGCACCGGCGAGCGGGTCGATCCTCTGATGTTCAATGCCGTCGTGCCGCTGAACTCCAGCCAGATCAAGGCGATTGCCGCCTATCTCAACACCTTGCCGTAGGCCTCGCGGAAGGGAAAATCCGCGGATGGCGGTTCGTCTCGACAGGACGCCGGTTTGCCCTTTCCCCGGCATGGTTTGCCCCATGAAGCTGTTCTTGCCAATGCGGACGGCTGGCGCCCCTGCCCGACATTTCTCGTTCGGAGAAAACTCCCTCTCCCGCGAGGCGGGAGCGGGCGTTGTTTTCCCGGCGAGGAAAGGATATTTCCGCCTGGAACCACGTTGTGGATTCCCGGCCTTTTGATGGACGATGGAATCCATCGTTTCTTTTCTCCGTCTCGCTTGTCGAGTAGCGGAATTCATTGTCAGGAAAACCCCGCATGGAAAAATTCGTCGCTTTCTCCGGTCTCGTCGCGCCGCTGGATCGCAATAATGTGGATACCGACGCGATCATCCCCAAGCAGTTCCTGAAATCTGTCAAGCGTTCGGGGTTTGGCCCCAATGCCTTTGACGAGTGGCGCTATCTCGATCACGGCGAGCCGGGCATGGACAATAGCCGGCGGCTGCTGAACCCCGGTTTCGTGCTGAATCAGGAGCGCTATCGCGGTGCGTCGATTTTGCTCACGCGCAGCAACTTCGGTTGCGGTTCCAGCCGCGAGCACGCGCCCTGGGCGCTGGCGGATTTCGGCTTCAAGGTGATTCTCGCCGAATCCTTCGCCGACATCTTTTTCAACAATTGCTTCAAGAACGGCCTGTTGCCCATCCAACTGCCCAAACCCGAAATAGACGCCCTGTTTGGCCTCACCGAATACACGCCGGGTTTTTCGCTGACGGTGGATCTGGCGGCGCAGACCCTCACCCGCCCGGATGGCGTTACCCTGGGCTTTCAGGTAGACCCTTTCCGCAAGGAATGCCTCCTGAACGGCTGGGATGACATCGGCCTGACCCTGCGCCACGCCGACGAAATCCGCGCCTTTGAAACGCAAAGGAAAGCACAATTCCCGTGGCTGTTCGCAGCGCGAGAGGATGGGAGGATATAAATATGTCCACGTTCAGAACAAATCCTGTTGCGCTCAGCGAGTTATTGAAAAACTGCCGGGATGGCGCGCTTCAGTTGCCTGATTTTCAGCGAAGCTGGGTTTGGGATGAAGAACGCATCAAGAGCCTGATTGCTTCCGTTTCCAGAGCCTTTCCTGTTGGTGCCTTGATGACCCTGGAAGCTGGAGGAGAGGCAAATTTCAAACCACGTCCCATGGAGGGAGCGGCGCCCTGCCCAGAACAGCTTCCGCGCGCCTTGCTGCTGGACGGACAGCAGCGCGTGACCTCCATGTATCAGGTGACGCTACGCGGGCAGGTGGTTGAGACGAAAACGGCGAAAGGCAAGAATGTCAGACGCTGGTTTTACATCGATATCCGCAAGGCGCTGGATGCTTCCGTAGACAGAGACGAAGCGATTGTCGGCTTGCCCGAAGACTTGAAGGCCAGACGTGATTTTGGCCGCGAGATCGTTTTGGACGTGTCTTCGTCTGATCTGGAATATGAAAAACTGATGTATCCCGTCCGTGCCGTATTCGATTGGGACGACTGGCAGGAGGGGTTTCAGGATTTCTGGCGCAAGAAGCCGGAAGAAGATGAAATGCGCGACCTGTTCAAGCGTTTCAAGAAAGAAGTTCTGGAGAACTTCAAGACTTACCATGTGCCGGTCATCGAACTGAACAGGGAAACCTCGAAAGAAGCGGTTTGCGTGGTGTTTGAAAAAGTCAATACCGGAGGCAAGCCGCTGGACGCTTTTGAGCTGGTAACCGCCATGTACGCGGCAGAAGGGCATGAGCTACGCAAGGATTGGTACGGTGACGGGAAAACACATGGAAGGCAGCAACACTTCAAGGAATTCCTGAAAGCGCCTGGATCCGGGTCGGGGATTCTTTCCGGTGTCGGCAACACCGATTTTTTGCAGGTCATTTCACTGTTTCACACGCGGCAGCGGCGGCGCGAGGCGGAAAAGGCAGGCAAGCAGGGCAAGGAACTGCCGAATGTCACAGGGAATCGGCAAGCCTTGTTGAGCCTGCCATTGGCTGCGTACAAACAGTATGAGCGGCAGGTTGAGGACGGTTTCGAGCGGGCGGCGAGATTTCTTTACACCTTGCGTATTTATCGTCTTGACGATTTGCCCTATCAGTCACAGATTGTTCCGCTGGCTGCCATTCTCGCGGATATTGGCAACGCTTGGGGAAACCAGCTTTGCCGGGACAAACTGCAACGCTGGTTCTGGAATGGTGTTTTTGGCGAGTTGTATGGCTCGGCGGTGGATTCCCGCAATGCGCTGGACTTCATGGAAGTGCCGATTTGGCTGCAAGCTGAAAATGGCGCGGAGCCGTCGACGGTGAGCGAAACCATGTTCCGCGCTGACCGGCTGAAAACCATGCGTTCGCGTCTTTCGGCAGCCTACAAGGGCATGAATGCGTTGTTGATGGGTAAGGGCGCAAGGGATTTTTGTTCGGGGCAGGCGTTCGACGATACGGTATTTTTTGGTGAGAACGTCGATATTCACCACGTTTTTCCGAAAAAATGGTGTATTGAACGGCACATTTCGCCGGAAGTCTTTGATTCCATCATCAACAAGACGCCGCTTTCCTGGCGCACGAACCGGATTATCGGGGGAGACGCGCCCTCCGTGTATCTGAAAAAGCTCGAGGAAGAAGAGCGGATTGCGCGCGCAAGCCTTGACGAAAACCTGTGTTCGCACCAGATTCTCCCCGACCTGTTGCGGACGGATCGCTTTGAAGACTTTTTGGCGGATCGTCAGCGGCGTTTGCTGGATCTGATTCGGGGAGCGGGTGTTCGCGTGGCGGACGCGGACAGTTTCCTGGACGATGACGCTGAAGCTGCAGAAGACGAAGACAGCATAGAGGCCAGCCAGACGATTGCCTGATTTCACAAGACAGGACTTGAAAACATGCCCCAAGAATTTCCATGTTCCCTGGCGAGGGCATCCGCCGGACGCTCACGAAAGGAGAAATTCCCGTGGCCGTTCGCCTGGAACCGCTTGTTCGGAAAGGCGCTGCGGTTTTGCGCGGACGGACTGCGGCAGTTGGTGATCCAGTTGATTGTCTGTTAGTAGTGTTTAATTCCAAAACCCTTAAAGGAGTGTTGAAATGATGAGAGACATCGTCCAAACGTTAGGCAGTTTAATCGACAGGCAGAGCGTTAGTTTTATAAGTTCCGTTGATGAAAGCGGCTTTCCGAACACAAGGGCAATGTTAGCGCCGATTAGACGCGAAGGGATAAAGACGTTTTATTGGCACACAAATAACGCTTCAGCGAAAATAAAACAGTATAAAAACAACCCAAAAGCCTGTATCTATTTTTGCGATAAGCGTTTTTTTCGCGGAGTTATGCTGAAAGGAACAATGCAGATTTTGGAAGATCATGAAATAAAAAAAGAGTTTTGGAATGATGGATTTGACGCATATTACAAGGGCGGAATGGACGGCGGGGATTTCACGCTGATAAAATTTACAGCGCAAAACGGGCGTTATTATACCAATTTTCATTCGGAAGATTTTAACATTCAATAAGGAACGCATGAACGAATTGCTGACGCAATAAATCGAATCCTCGATGCGGCAAACGGAATGATTGACCCAACAAACCACCCTGCTCGAACGCCTCGCGCAGGTTTTGACTGAAGAAAGGAACAAGCAATGACCCGCAAAATTTGTGTACTCCCCGGCGACGGCATCGGCCCTGAAATTACAGCGGAGGCCGTGCGTGTGCTGGCGGCGCTGGGGCTGGATTTTGAGATGGAAACGGCGCTCCTGGGCGGCGCGGCGGTGGACGCGACCGGAGATCCTTACCCAGAAGCCACGCAAAAACT
>JAISME010000186.1 GCA_031276915.1 Zoogloeaceae bacterium | reverse complement strand
CCGCGCGGGATCACAATGGTCGGCCTGGCCACGAATCCGGCGCGCTTGCCACATTTCCCGAATTCTCCCTGGTGACAAAATGACCGCCACTGCCCTGGTTGCCGCCGCCCGTGCCCTGTCCGCCGCCGTCGACGAGATGCGCTTCGCGTCGCCGGTCACGCATGTCTATAACCCGCTTGACTATGCCTGGACGGTGCACGAGCGCTATCTCTCCCGTTACGGAAACGGGCGACGACGCATGGTGTTTCTGGGCATGAATCCGGGGCCGTTTGGCATGGCGCAGACCGGTGTGCCCTTCGGCGAGGTTGCCGCCGTGCGCGACTGGCTCGGGCTTGCCGGGCCGGTGGGTGCGCCGCGGCATCCCAATCCCAAACGTCCGGTGGAAGGGTTCGCCTGTCCGCGCTCGGAAGTGAGCGGACGTCGCCTGTGGGGACTTTTCCAGGCCTGTTTCGGCACGGCGGACGCGTTTTTCACAGACCACTTCGTCGCCAATTACTGTCCGCTCGCCTTTTTTGCTGGAAGTCGCAACCTTACGCCCGACAAGCTGCCGGCGGCGGAACAGGCGGTTTTGCTTGCCGCCTGCGACGAGCACCTGCGCGCCCTGGTGGCGGCGCTCGAACCGGAATGGGTCATCGGCGTGGGCGCATGGGCGGAAGCGCGCGCCCGCGCGGCGCTCTCGAATGGCGGGCAAAAGGCGCGCGCGCGTATTGGTCGCATCCTGCACCCCAGCCCGGCAAATCCCGCCGCCAACCGGGGCTGGGCGGAAATCGCCTGCCAGCAGCTCGCCTCCTGCG
This sequence comes from Zoogloeaceae bacterium, assembly GCA_031276915.1. Lineage (GTDB taxonomy): Bacteria > Pseudomonadota > Gammaproteobacteria > Burkholderiales > Rhodocyclaceae > Azovibrio. The sequence goes on along the minus strand of JAISME010000186.1, from coordinate 2,584 downwards.
GAGGGCAATTCTGCGGAGAGCAACCCTGCGGAGGACAATCTCCTTTCCATATCCCGCAAAAGTTGCCGGGATAGGGGGCGGATCGGGATAGTTGGCTTGTCTCTGGCCAGCCCTCTTTCCCGTACCCGTCCGGACGGCGTGTCATTGCCCGGACGCGCTGCCCGAAAGTCCTGATGGCCTTTCCGGTTGCTGCCTTGCTTTCATCGCAAGACGAGTTTTCCGTCGAGTTCGTAGAGCCGGAAGCGTTCCCGACGGTCCCCGGGGCGGCTGCCTTCCCAGATTTTTTGCCAACGCTGTTCCGGAAGGCGGGGTTCGGCGCGTCCGCCCTGGATCAGGAGCCAGCGGCAGCCCGTCCGGCCCCGCGCATCCACCGGCGTGAATTCCAGTCGCTCGAAGTAGGAGAAGGAAGCGCGTTGGGCAAAACCCAGGTACATTTCAGCAACGCAATCCTGCGCGCGCAATTCGGGCAACTGGCGCGCTAGGTCATGGGCCAGTTGCCGATAGCTTTTCCCGTAATCGATCCAGGGCAGCCACAGGAGGACCGCCAGCAGCCAGCCAATGACCAGTCCGGTCGTCCAGCGGGTCAGGCAGCGATAGGCAGAGCGGGGCAATCCGGCGAGCGACCAAATCCACCATGTCGTCACGGCCAGCGCCAACGTGAAAAAGAGTGGATCGAACGTTCCAGTAAACCCGGGTGCCAGAACGACGGCGCGTTCCGCCAGCCGTTCGGGCCAGCCAAAGACCATGGCGATCCAGCCAATCCACAGGAGCAGCACGAAAACGCTGAAAGCCATGCCCGAAAACCAGTCGAAGGCATTGGCCGCGCCGCGCCGCAAACTGAGCGTCCCCGGTGTCGCCAGGAGTGCGAGCGGCGGCAGGAGCAACATGGCCGTGTGCTCCTCGATGTGGAAAACAAGCGGCAACCCGAACAGCAGGGCCAGGAACGCCAGCAAGGGGAAAAGAACATCAGGATGCCGCCATTGGCCCTGCCTGCGTTTTTGCCACAGGCTCCAGCAGGAAAGGGGCAGGAGAGGCCAGGAGAACCAGGGTTGCATGCGCAAAAGCGCCAGAAGCTCTCCGGAATAGGCGCGCATGGGAAAACGCGCGCGTTCATGACTCACCCATGCCTGGAACCAGATCGGGGCCGTTTGCATGAGCAGGAGCGCAGTCAGTCCCAGAAGGAAAAGACCGCCCGCAAGCCCGGCGCAAAGGGGGAACAGAAACCGGGTCCGGTGATAAAACAGGGCGGGCAAGAGGGAAACACCAAACAGGAAAAGTCCGACCAGTCCCGCGCCCGCGCCCGCGATGGCGAGAGCGCAGGCGAGAAGGAACGCGGCGACGCGAGGCTTTCGGGGAAACAGGCCGACAGCCAGGAACTGGCAGCTTGAAGCGGCGAGCAGCGTGAGAAGCGGCTGTGCCTCGTGGGCGCACACAATCAGGCCGAAACTCCCGGCCAGGAGCAGCGGCGCGGCGGCGGCGTTTTCCTTGCCGTGGTATTCCCGTGCGGCGTAGTACAGCGCAATCAGGGTGAGCGCCATCCACAGACCACTGGCAAAGCGCAGCGCGTCATGCAGGGGAAGCCAGTGACCGAGCAGTCTGCCGGTTCCCGCCGCGCTCCAGTAGAACAGCGGACCGGAAAAAAAGGGTTGTCCCGCCAGGAAGAGACCGGAACCCTGGTCGGGATCGAGAAAATCACGGGCGACAGACAGGTGGATGACGTCCTCGCTTTTCCAGGGATCGTGTCCGAAAAGTCCCGCCAGAACATAAAACGCCAGCAATCCCGCCAGCGTCCAGCCGGTGGGCGGCAGGTTCAGCGCGCGGGGCAGGGAAATTGGCATGGAATCCAGGGCGATTTGGCGTCTGAAAAAAACAGGAGAACAAAAAAGGCAGCCAGGGCCGCCTTTCACGCGCGAGACATCAATTGCCTCAGGCAGATTTCCGCAACGCGCCGAATTTCTGGTTGAATTTCTCGACACGACCCGCCGTGTCTACGATTTTCTGTTTGCCGGTATAAAAAGGATGGCAGGCGGAACACACCTCCACATGCAACGCTTTCCTCATGGTGGAGCGGGTGGTAAAGCTGTTGCCGCAGGAGCAGGTGACCGTGATCTCCGCGTATTCGGGATGGATGCCTTCTTTCATGTCTTTGATCCTTGAAAAATGCGACCGACGATTTTGGCCAGCCAGGAAAACACATGATTATCTATGAAAAGATGGAAAACGCAAAGACCCGGAAACGGCGTTTCCGGATAATCGCGCGGACACGCGTGAGTGGTCGGGGGCGGGAGCTGGCTTCCTGTCCTGTGATAATTTTTGTCACTTGATGCGCGCAATTTGTCACTTTGTGGAGGGTGTGTGGTTTGTGTTGTTGGGAAGGAGAATGGCGTGGATGCGAGCGGACGGGCAGGAATTGGAGGTGTGGGGGTTGGTGGGCACGGAAGTCGGACAGGCGATTCATCATGTTCTCCACCCTGCCATTTTCGGAAGCATCGACCAGGACACCCGCTGTGTTGTACGCATGCGATATGCGCGGACGGGATGAGAAAAAAGTGTAAAAAGGCTTGACAAGCCGGAATATGCAAAC
>JAISME010000145.1 GCA_031276915.1 Zoogloeaceae bacterium | reverse complement strand
GGCTCCGCGAGCCAGAGCAGGAAAGACAGGATGGCGCGTGTCGGATTGGAGGCATCCAGCTCCGCCATGGCTTGCCGGATTCTTTGCGCGGCTTCGGCGTGCCTGCCGAGAATGACCAGTGCCTCCGCGGAGTTTGCCCGCACGGAGGCGACTATCGCGCGCATCTCGGGCGTATCGTCCTTGCCGAGATGCTGGCTGATTTCCCCATAGGTGGTGAGGGCAGCATCAAACGCGGTGAGGGCGGCATCAAACTTGCCCTGTTGCGTCAGAAACACGCCATGCTGGGCAAGTGTTCCGGCAAACATTATCTGCGCGAAGGGTATATCTTTCTTGCCAAAACGGCGCTCAAACTCCTCATAGACAGCGAGCGCGGCATTGAACCTGCCTTGTTGTATCAGGGCGTACCCCCTGATGCTAAACGCCAGGACAAGCAGCGTGCGCACACCGGGCGAAGTATCCGTGCCAAAGCGCCGGACGAATTCCCCATAGGCGGCGATCGCGGCATCGGGCCGTCCTCCCTTGCCCAGGAGGCTGCCTTTGCTGAAAAGCGCCAGGACTACCTGTTTGCGTATCTCGGGCGAATCGTCCGCGCCGAAACGGCGGTCGAGTTCCTCAAGGATGGCGATCGCGGCGTCAAGCTGGCCTTGTTGCGCCAGGATCCAGCTCTTGCTGAAGAGTGCCCAGGCGATCCGTTCGCGCACGGCAGGCGAATCATCCTTGCCGAAACGGTGGTCGAATTCCTCATAGGCGGCGATCGCGGCATCGGACCGTCCTCCCTTGCCCAGGAGGCTGCCTTTGCTGAAAAGCGCCAGGACCACCTGTTTGCGTATCCCGGGCGAATCGTCCGCGCCGAAACGGCGGTCGAGTTCCTCAAAGATGGCGATCGCGGCGTCAAGCTGGCCTTGTTGCGCCAGGATCCTGCTCTTGCTAAGGAATGCTTTGGCGATCTGTTCGCGTACGGCAGGCGCGGCATCCTTGCCGAAACGCTGGTCAAGTTCTTCATAGACGACGATCGCCGCTTCGGACCTACCCTGCTGTCCCAGGACCATGCCCTTGTTGACAAGCGCACGGGCGACTTGTTTACGCACGGCAGGCGAATCATCCTTGCCGAAACGGTGGTCGAATTCCTCATAGGCGGCGATCGCGGCATCGGACCGTCCTCCCTTGCCCAGAAGGCTGCCTTTGCTGAAAAGCGCCAGGACCACCTGTTTGCGTATCCCGGGTGAATCGTCCGCGCCGAAACGGCGGTCGAGTTCCTCAAGGATGGCGATCGCGGCGTCAAGCCGGTCTTGTTGCGCCAGGATCCTGCTCTTGCTGAGGAATGCTTTGGCGATCTGTTCGCGTACGGCGGGCGCGGCATCCTTGCCGAAACGCCGGTCAAGTTCTTCATAGGCGGTGATCGCCGCTTCGGACCTGCCCTGCTGTCCCAGGACCACGCCCTTGTTGACAAGCGCACGGGCGACTTGTTTACGCACGACAGGCGAATCATCCTTGCCGAAACGGTGGTCGATTTCATCATAGATGGCGATTGCCGCTTCGGATTTGCCCTGTTTTTCCAGTATCTCGCTCTTGCTGAGGAATGCTTTGGCGATCTGTTCGCGTACGGCGGGCGCGGCATCCTTGCCGAAACGCTGGTCGATTTCATCATGGATGGCGATTGCCGCTTCGGACTTGCCCTGTTTTTCCAGTATCTCGCTCTTGCCGAGGAGGGCACTGGCGACCCATTCGCGCACGGCGGGGGCATCGTCCTTGCCAAAGCGTCGGTCGAATTCCTCATAGGCGGCGATCGCGGCATCGAACCGTCCTTCCTTGCCCAGAAGGCTGCCTTTGCTGAAAAGCGCCAGGACCACTTGTTTGCGTATCTCGGGCGAATCGTCCGCGCCGAAACGGTGGTCGATTTCATCAAAGATGGCGATTGCCGCTTCGGACTTGCCTTGCCGTTCCAGGACCGCGCCCTTGTTGAAGAGTGCCCAGGCGACCTGTTCACGCACGGCGGGCGCGGCGTCCTTGCCGAAGCGGTGGTCGCAATCGTCGAAGATGGCAATTGCGGCATCGTATTGATCCTGTTGCCACAGGGCCATGCCTTTTTTGACAAGCATCCTGGCTTCCTGCGCCCTGGTTTCCCGTACCCCGGCGGAATCACCGCAGGCCGCCAGCGGCATGGCGGCGATACCCAGCAAGACCAGGGTTTGCAGGAACAGGGTTTTCAAACGGCGGGAAATGGACATGATGGATTCCAATCGTGGTTGAAAGCGGGGAATTGCTTCGGCATGCTCGCTTGTGTCGTCGTGGGTGTTTTCGTCCGATCTCATAGCAGGCAGGCGTCCAGCCTGTCGACGTTCTGGTGCTTCTGGAAGAAAGTGAGGAGGCATTGCGCCTGGATCTGGCGTGGTTCGGGAAGTCGGGCGACGAGGGGGAGCGTCCAGTCGAAAGCAAGTTCTCGAAGTGGATGCCGCCAGAAAGCGCCCGGGAATTGGGAGATGAAGGGGCGAATCTCGTTGGGATGCCAACTGATGTTCACACCGGGAGGCAGGATGGCAATGGCGTTGCGCACATCCTGGACCGGCATTTGCGGCTCCGCGAGCCAGAGCAGGAAAGACAGGATGGCGCTTGCTGGATCGGCGGTATCAATCTCCGCCATGACTTGCCGGATTTTTTGCGCGGCCTCGGCGTGTCTGCCGAGCCTGAGCAGGAGCGCCGCGGAATTTTGCCGGATGGCGAGGAGCTGTCCGCGCGCATCGGGCGAACCATCCTTGGCAAGGCGGCGCTCGATTTCATCATGGACAGCGATTCTGGCGTTGTCGTCGTCCATGGCTGCGCTTTTGAGGGCGAGCGCCGTGACGACCTGCTTGCGCACACCAGGCGAATCATCCTTGCCAAAGCGGCGTTCGACTTCGTCAAAGGCGGCAATCGATGCCTCGTCTTTGCGCTGCTCCCTCAAGGAATAGCCTTTGCCGAGGAGCGCCCCGGCGACCTGCTCGCGCACACCGGGGGTATTGTCCTTGCCGAAGCGGCGCTCGATTTCGTCATAGACGGTGATTGCGGCATCCGGAGAAAACAGGATACGGCCCTTGCTGAGGAGCGCCCTGGCGACCTGTTCGCGCACGCCGGGTGTATCGTCCTTGCCGAAGCGGTGCTTGACTTGGTCATAGGCGGTAATTGCGACATAGTATTTACCCCGCTGGAACAAGATATGGCCTCTGTCGAGGAGCGCCCTGGCGACCTGCTCGCGTACGCCGGGCGAATCATCCTTGCCGAAGCGGCGCTCGATTTCGTCATAGATGGTGATTGCGGCGTCGTATGTGGCATATGCGGTGGCGTATGCGTTGATTTTGGCGACGTTTGCGGCAATTGCGGCCTCGTCTTTGCCCCGCTGCGCCAGGATATGGCCTTTGCCGAGGAGCGCCCTGGCGACCTGTTCGCGCACGCCGGGCGCATTATCCTTGCCAAAGCGTTGCTCGATTTCGTCATGGACGGCGATTGCGGCCTTGTCTTTTCCCTGCCGATTCAAGGCATGGCCTTTGCCGAGGAGCGCCCTGGCGACCTGCTCGCGCACGCCGGGCGAATCATCCTTGCCAAAGCGTTGCTCGACTTCATCGAAGGCGACGATTGCGGCCTCGTCTTTCCCCTGCTGATTCAAGGCATGGCCTTTACAGAGGAGCGCCCTGGCGACCTGCTCGCGCACACCGGGGGTATTGTCCTTGCCGAAGCGTTGCTCGACTTTGTCGAAGGCGGCAATTGCGGCATAGTATTTCCCCTGCTGATACAGGGCTTGGCCCTTGCTGAAGAGATCCCTGGCGGAATCGCCACAGGCTGCCAGCAGCATGACCGCGACACTCGACAGGAACAGGGTTTTCAAGCAGGGATGAAAGGACATGGTGGACTTCCCGGTGCGGGATTGGCGGCTGTGCCCTGGGTTTGGGTCTCTCCGCGGGGGGCAGGGAATTGTATTTGCGGGGAGCAAGGGCGCGCGCAAGGCGGGTGCAGCATTCCTGATCGCGCTGCTCGCGGGATCAGCCCCATTGGAGTTTTTTGCGCAACATGGCGAAATAGCGATACCCGGGAGGGTGCAGGAAGCAGATGGCGTTGTCGGAGCGCCGCAAGCGGATGGCGTCGCCCTGCCTGAGGTTGAATGTGACTTGGCCATCGAAGTGCACCCGCGAATCGCTCGCGTACTGGATGACGATTTCGATTTCCACGCTGGCATCCACCAGCACGGGCCGGTTGGTGAGCGAATGTGGGCAGAGCGGCACCAGCGCGATGGTGTTCAGGACGGGGTGCAGGATGGGCCCGTTGGCGGAAAGGGCGTAGGCCGTGGAGCCGGTCGGCGTGGAAACGATGAGACCGTCGGCGCGCTGGCGCGAGATGAATTCGCCGTCAATGCGCAGTTCGTATTCGATCATGCGCCCGGTCGCGCCCTTGTCGACCACGATGTCGTTCAGGGCGAGGTTGCCGGCGACTTCCCGGTTGCCGCGCAGCACGATGGCGTCCAGCATCATCCGGTATTCCGGCTGGAAACGGCCCTCAAGCAGATCCGTCATGGTGCCGAGCATGTCGTCGCGGGCAATGTCGGTCATGAATCCCAGATGCCCCTGATTGACGCCGACCAGGGGCACCCGGTAGCGCGAAAGCCGCCGCGCCGCGTTCAGCATGGTGCCGTCGCCGCCGATGACAATCGCAACATCGGCATGCGCGCCGATGTCCTGGAAACCGCATACCATCCAGCGTTGCGGATCGGTCTCGGGCGTCATGTTTTCCGCGGTCTCGCGTTCGATGAACACCGTCACGCCCCGCTCGTGCAGGTATTCGGCCAGCGCGATCAGGGCTTCGTTTACCTCGCTGCTTTGATATTTGCCGACCAGTGCGATGGTGGAAGGCTCCCGTGGAGAATGCAAGGGCAGCGTCATGGGGACTGGGCCGTAGCGCGATGGACGAAAGCGCATAGGGTACTTGGAAGGTCCCGCGGACAGCAAGTCCTGTGAAATAGTGACGCGCTCTCGTGAACCGTTCGAGGGAGGCTCCACGGAAATTGCCGTCCGCAGGACTTGCCGTCCGCAGGACCTGCCGTTCGTGGAATGGTTTTGGGGTATTCTTGATCCTTGTTGTTTTTGTGGAAGGAAGGATCGGACATGCGTCTCGTGGAAATCAGGGTGCCGGACATCGGTGACTTTTCCGATGTTCCCGTGATCGATGTTTTCATCAAGCCCGGCGACGCCATAGCCATGGACGACGCCCTGGTGACGCTGGAATCCGACAAGGCGACGATGGATGTGCCCGCCACTGCCGCCGGTGTGATCCGGGAAGTGCTGGTGAAACCAGGGGACAGGGTTTCCGAGGGAAGTCTTCTGGCGCGTGTGGAAACGGACGCGACCAGCGCGTCCGCCGCGCCGGAAAACGCGGGGAATGTAGAGCGCGCGGATTCATTTGCCGCCGTCCCGTCATCGGCGCCTGTCGTGACGGGCCACGCCGATAGGGAATGCGGTCTTCTGGTGCTGGGCGGGGGACCCGGTGGTTATTCCGCCGCCTTTCGCGCCGCCGATCTCGGGCTTGACGTCGTGCTCGTGGAACGCCATCCCACCCTGGGCGGTGTTTGCCTCAATGTCGGTTGCATTCCTTCCAAGGCGCTTCTTCACGTTGCCGCCGCGATGGAAACGGCGGCGCGGCTTTCCGCCTGTGGCGTGCGCTTTGCCGCGCCGCACATCGACATCGACGCCTTGCGCGCCCACAAGGAAGGCGTCGTCAGGAAGCTGACAACGGGGCTCGCGGGCATGGCGAAAGGGCGCAAGGTCGCGCATCTGCAAGGCGTTGGGCGGTTTCTCGACGAACACCGCCTGGAAGTCGTCGCCCGGGATGGCGCAAGGCAGGTGGTGCGATTCGCGCAGGCAATCATCGCCGCCGGTTCCTCGCCCGTGAAACTTCCCTTCCTGCCGGAAGACGCGCGCGTCATCGATTCCACCGGCGCGCTGGCGCTCGCCTCGGTCCCGCAAAGAATGCTCGTGATTGGTGGTGGCATCATCGGGCTGGAAATGGCGACTGTCTACAGCGCGCTCGGAACCCGCGTCACCGTGGCAGAGCTGGGGCCGGGCCTCATGCCCGGCACGGACCGCGATCTCGTGAAAGTGTGGGAAAAGGAAAACGCGCGTCGCTTTGACCGCATCCTGCTCAATACCGGCGTGACGGCCGCCGAAGCCGGGGCCGGGGGAATCGCGGTGACCTATTCTACCGGGGAAGGGGAGACCTTCGACCAGGTGCTGGTCGCCATAGGCCGCGCGCCGAACGGCGGGAAAATCGACGCCGACAGGGCGGGCGTGGCGGTAACCGGGCCCGGTTTCATCGAAGTCGACGCCCAGCGGCGTTCCAGTGTGCCGCACATCTTTGCGATTGGCGACATCGTTGGCCAGCCCATGCTCGCGCACAAGGCGGTGCATGAAGGGCACGTTGCGGCGGAGGCCGCCGCCGGGCGCAAGACCGCCTTCGACGCCCTGCAGATTCCCGGCGTGGCCTATACCCATCCGGAAATCGCCTGGGCAGGCAGGACCGAGGAGCAACTGAAAGCCGGGGGCGTCGAATTCGAGAAAGCCGTCTTCCCCTGGGCCGCCAGTGGCCGCGCCATCGCCAATGGCGCGGATGGGGGATTTACGAAACTCCTGTTCGATGCCCGAACGCGTCGGCTCCTGGGTGGCGCCATCGTCGGCACGCACGCGGGCGACCTGATTGGCGAAATCTGTCTTGCCGTCGAGATGGGCGCGGATGCCATGGATATTGGCAGGACCATCCACCCGCATCCGACCCTGTGCGAATCCATCGGCATGGCGGCGGAAGTGGCGCATGGAAGCTGCACGGATTTGCCGCCGGCGCGGGGAAAGTGACAGACAGTGAATCCGGAATGATGCCCGCCGGGCAACCCGGAGCGCGTTCCTTTCCTTTCGGGAGGGTTTCAGGCTTTCAAGGGGCCGGAGCCGGCAGGAAGTGGGAAAACCACCCTTCAGCCCTTCATCAGGGCTGCTGGTCCGGCCCCGCCTGGTCGTTTTCCACGGTTTGCGATTCCGGCGACGCTGGTTGTCCCAGCAGTTCGGGGTGCACCTTGAATTTCTCGGGCGGCAGCACCGGATCGCGTTCCTGGGGCGCGGGCGCGTTCCTGGCGCAAGCGCCGAGAAGCAGTGTGAGACAGAAAAGGCTCAGGACAATACGGGGGAAAATCATGGTCACAATCTCTTTCAGATAACCGGACGAAACGCGATGGCAAACATTGCGGGGAGATCATAACAGGGTTGGGGAAATTCTGACGGACGCGCGTTTCAGGGAGCAGGGCGGGTCCTGCGGACGGCGATTTCTTCCGCAAACCCAAAAACCCCCGTCATTGCGAGGGTCGCAGTCCTGGTCCTGCGGACGGCAACCCTGCGGACGGCAACCCTGCGGACGGCAACCCTGCGGACGGCGATTTTTTCCGCGCCCCTCCAAATCCTCGCCATTGCGAGGAGCCTCGGGGAAGCAGGATGTTCCCTCCACTTTATCGTCATTGCGAGGGTCGTAGTCCTGTGGCAATCCACATACCGCTTCCGTGGGGAACACGCCGTTTTCATCGAAAACAGGTTCCGGTGGGAAACCTCCCCCTTCAGGGGGATAATCTGGCTTGGGAGGGAGGTAACCCCTTTCATGCTGTTTCGCCCGGTCACGGGCGTGGATTGAAATATTCTGCACGTTCGCACTGTTATTGTTCGCGCCTCATTCTTCATGCCGGATTCTCCGGGGTTCTTTTCTCGAAATCCAGGCTCATGGTGATTTCCGTTTCCTTGCCGAAGGGCGAGGGGGCGAAGGGGGTTGAGTGGTCTGCGGCGGTGAAGGAGTGTGGGGCGTGCCTTGCCGCACCTCTTGCTGGCGCTGGGCGATGATGCCGAAGTTCAGCATATTTTCCGGCTTGGTGGAGCTTCAGCCCCGCAGACGGCAAATCCTGCTGCGGGCGACGTTGTCGGTGGCGTTGTCGGCGACATTGCATTGTTGACGATGTTGGCGGCAGTGGCTTCATGGCGTGTTTTCTCCACCGGCAGTGCCCGCGCGCGCCTCGGTCTGGATCGCCAGTTTCTGGAAGCGCATTTCCTCCAGGAGAATGCGATTGTTCTTCCAGCCGCATCTGGAATTTGTCGACTCCTTGTGGGATCACTGTGCAGATAACATCGCGGTCGAGCGGCCGGAAGGAAACAATGGCATTCAGGCGACCGGAATTCCGGCGAGGAAAGACGCATGCGCTCCGCCATTTCGTCTCCGGCCCGCGCCCCATCGTTTTGCCACACGCGTGGGCCTCTGAAATCACTGGGGATTTCCGGCCAGGCTCTGGTAAGATAGGACACTTTGAATCCTGATTTCCCGGAGCCGTAATTCATGGCAATTGAACGCACACTTTCCATCATCAAGCCCGACGCCGTCAAGAAAAACGTCATTGGCCAGATTTATTCCCGTTTTGAAAAAAACGGTCTCAGGATCATCGCCGCCAGGATGGTCTGGCTGTCTCGTCAGGAGGCCGGCCAATTCTACGCAGTGCACAAGGAGCGTCCCTTTTTCGGAGATCTGGTCGAATTCATGACATCCGGCCCGGTCATGGCGCAAATCCTGGAGGGCGAAAACGCCATTGCCAGAAATCGGGAACTGATGGGGGCGACAGATCCGAAGAAAGCCGCGCCGGGCACCATTCGCGCCGATTTCGCCGATTCCATCGACGCCAACGCCGTGCATGGCTCGGACGCTCCGGAGACCGCGGCTGTGGAAACCGCCTTTTTCTTTCCTGGCATGCACATTTACGGCGGACAGTGATGCGCCATTCCGCGAACCGTCCCGGATTCCCGCTCGTCGCGGCCTGACGTTTCCGCTGGCGCTTTTCCCCATGCAGAATCTTCTCGGTCTTTCGCCTTCGGACCTGGCGGCGTTCTTTGCCGGCCTGGGTGAGAAGCCTTTTCGCGCCGCGCAGGCCTTGCGCTGGATGCATCGTTTTGGCGTCGACGATTTCAGCGCCATGACCGATATGGCGAAATCCCTGCGGGAAAAAATGAAAACCCACGCGATCATCGCATCCCCCGCGCTTCTGGCCGATCGCCTGTCGGACGACGGTACGCGCAAGTTCCTTTTTGACGCGGGGGCGGGCAACGCCGTCGAGGCGGTGTTCATTCCCGAGGCAGAGCGCGGCACCCTGTGCGTTTCCACGCAGGCGGGATGTACGCTCAACTGCGCGTTCTGCGCGACCGGCAAACAGGGCTTCAACCGCAATCTGGCGGCAAGCGAGATCGTCGGCCAGCTCTGGCAGGCGAACAGGGCGCTGGGGCATGATCCCAGGGGTGAACGGGTGATTTCCAACGTCGTGCTGATGGGCATGGGTGAGCCACTCGCCAATCTGGAGAATGTTGTCGCGGCCCTGCGGATCATGCTGGATGACAACGCCTATGGTTTGTCCCGGCGGCGGGTCACGGTGTCGACTTCCGGCATCGTCCCGGCGATGGACGCGCTGCGCGAGGCCTGCCCGGTGGCGCTGGCCGTGTCGCTGCACGCGCCCGGCGATTCGTTGCGCGACCAGCTTGTGCCGATCAACCGGAAATATCCGTTGGCGGAACTGATGGCAGCCTGCCGCCGCTATCTGGCGGACGCGCCCCGGGATTTCATCACGTTCGAATACGTGCTGCTGGATGGCGTCAACGACCACGATGCGGACGCGCGCGCGCTTATCGCCCTGACGCGGCGAATTCCATGCAAGTTTAATATCATTCCTTTCAATCCTTTTCCGGGTGCGCCGTATCGCCGTTCTCCGCGTGAGCGGACGCGTCGTTTCGCGGAAATCCTGATGCGCGCGGGGATCGTCACGACCATGCGGAAAACGCGCGGGGACGATATCGACGCGGCCTGCGGTCAACTGGCCGGACAGGTTCGGGACAGGACACGCCGCACGGTGGAACGCCCGACCGCGCGCAATCTTATGGTGGAGATGGCATGATGACGAGACGACACGCAGCTCAATGGCTGTTCATTCTGGCCTGTCTTTGGGCGCATTGGCCGGCGGGCGCGCAGGTGGTGATCCCGGAATCCTCGGTCACGCCACAGACGGACGCGGGCGCGCGGGCACGCATGCACACGGAACTGGCTTCCCTGTATTTCCAGGAAGGCGTTCCGTCGGTGGCGCTGGAGGAAGCCGGCATCGCCATCAATGTGGATCCCTCCTACGCGCTTGCCTACAGCGTGCGTGCCCTGGTGTATGCCTCGCTGCGGGATTTCAATTCCGCCGATGCGGATTTCAGGAAGGCATTGAGCCTGGCGCCCGGCGATCCGGAAATCAGCAACAATTACGGCTGGTATCTGTGCGAACAGCGGAATCGTCCCCAGGAAGCCATGGCGCATTTCCTGAACGCCATCCGGAACCCGCTCTACGGCACGCCGGACATTGCCTATACCAACGCTGGCTCCTGCGCGATGAAAGCCGGGGATTTGGTCTCGGCGCGGGATTATCTGACAACGGCGGTGCGCACGGGACGAGGCGGGGCGCTGTCGGCGCAATTGCAACTGGCGAAACTGGCCTATCAGGAAGGCAATATGCAGGAAGCGCGCAACCGCCTGGGGGAAATCATCCAGCGCGCAAACACCTTGCCGCCCGATGCCCTGTGGCTGGGTGTGCGCATCGAGCACAAGCTGGGCAACAGGGCGGAGGAAACCAGCCTGGTTGCGCAACTGCGTCGCCTTTATCCCAACTCGCTGGAATATCAGGAGTTCCTGAAGGGAAATTATGACTGAGTCTCAGGATCAGGAAGCCGGCGAAGCGGAAATCCTGGTTGGTGAAAGATTGCGCGCGGCGCGAGAGGCGGAAGGGCTGACGGCGCAGGATCTCGCCGCCCGGTTGTGTCTGGGCGTGCGCCAGGTCGAGGCGCTGGAAAATGGCGAACTGGCGAAATTGCCGGGAAAGACCTTCGTACGCGGAGTGGTGCGCGGCTACGCGGCTCTGGTGCGTCTGGAGGCCGCTCCGCTCCTTGACCTGCTCGATCAAGTCAAGGGCCTGACATCGCCCATGCTGGCCTTGCCCGAATCCACGCATGTCATCATGCCGACCGGGCAGTCCATCCCGGGAAACAGGAACCTCCAGGCGATCCTGGCCGGGTTGGCGCTGGTAGTGGTGGCCGTGATCCTGTATTTTGTGGCGCCGTATCTCAACCTGGCTGGCTTCTTTTCCAGTGACGGGGATGTTCCGGGCGTGGAAAGCGCGCCGCTGAAGACTGATCCGGCGCCTCTGCCGGAAGCGTTGTCCACGTCCGCGCCGTCCCGGAGCGCGCCGGATGATTCCGTGTCCCCGGTTTCCATGTCTGCGCCGCGGCTTGCGTCGTCTGGGCAACGGTCCCTGCAATTTCTGTTTTCTGGCGAGTCCTGGGTGGAAGTCCGCGACCGGGACGACAAGGTGCTCGTGTCTGGCCGTTTTGCCGTGGGGCAGACGCAGTCCGTCAGCGGCATGCCGCCGTTCAGCGTGACGGTAGGGGATGTCGCACAGGTGCGGCTTTACGATGACGGCAAGCAGGTGTCGTTGCCCGCGTCCGGCGTGAACCGCGTGGCGCGCTTGAGGCTTCCCTAGGAACGTCATGACGAGTGGCGGCAAGCGGGTGGCGCGTTCCTGCCGGGTTGGACACGTCCCCTTGGGTGGCGCATTCCCGGTTGTTGTACAGTCCATGACCAATACGGACACGGCGGATGTCGAAGCGACGGTCCGGCAATGCGTGGAGCTTGCGCGCGCCGGGTCGGAACTTGTGCGTGTGACGGTCAATACGCCACGGGCGGCGGCGGCGGCGGCGGAAATCCGGGATCGACTGGACCGGCTCGACTGCGATGTTCCCCTGATCGGCGATTTTCACTACAATGGCCACCGCCTGCTCGCGGATTGTCCCGCCTGCGCCGAGGCCCTGGCGAAATACCGGATCAATCCCGGCAATGTGGGCTTCGGCAGGAACCGGGACACGCAATTCGCCGCGATGGTCGAATGCGCCTGCCGTTACGAAAAGCCGGTGCGCATCGGTGTCAACTGGGGCAGTCTCGACCAGGCGGTGCTGGCGCGTGTCATGGATGAAAACAGCCGCCGCGCCGCGCCGCAGGGGACAGATGGCGTCATGCGCGAGGCAATGGTGGTTTCCGCCCTGGAGTCGGCGCGCACGGCGGAAAAGCTGGGCCTGCCGGGCGATCGCATCGTGCTTTCCTGCAAGGTATCCGGCGTGCAGGATTTGATCGCCATCTACCGTGAACTTGCCCGCCGTTGCGACTATGCCCTGCATCTGGGCCTGACGGAGGCGGGCATGGGCGCGAAGGGGATCGTCGCTTCCACTGCGGCGCTTGCGGTGCTGCTGCATGAGGGAATCGGGGATACCATCCGCATTTCTCTCACACCGGAACCGGGCGCTTCTCGCACGGAGGAAGTGATCGTCGCGCGGGAAATCCTGCAAAGCCTGGGACTCAGGGCCTTCACGCCACGTGTGGTTGCCTGTCCAGGCTGCGGACGCACGACATCCGGTTTCTTCCAGGAATTGGCGAAGGAAGTGGAAACCTACATCCGCGACCGGATGCCGGAATGGCGGCGAACGCATGAAGGAGTGGAAAACATGACGCTGGCGGTGATGGGGTGCGTGGTGAACGGCCCCGGCGAATCGCGGCACGCGAACCTTGGCATTTCGCTGCCCGGCACGGGCGAAGCTCCCGCCGCGCCGGTGTATGAGGACGGTGAAAAGGTCGCCACGCTGAAAGGCGCGCGCATTGCCGCTGAATTCATCGAGATGATCGAGGCGTATGTTGCCAGAAAGTATATGAGGAAAGTCGTCGATGCCTGAAAAGAGTGAAAGGAAAGTCAAGCCGCTGCAATCCGTGCGCGGAATGAACGACATCCTGCCGCGGGAGGCCGAGTTCTGGGAAGGGTTGGAGCAGATGATCTTCGCCGTTTTCAAGGGCTATGGCTACAGGCCGATCCGCCTGCCCATCGTCGAGTCGACGCCGCTCTTCCATCGCGCTATCGGTGAAGTGACCGACATCGTTGAAAAGGAAATGTTTTCCTTCGAGGATCGACTGAGTGGCGATCCGCTCACCCTGCGACCCGAAGGTACGGCGGGATGCGCGCGGGCGGTGATCGAGCATGGGCTTGCCCATCAGGCGGCGCATCGCCTTTATTACGCGGGGCCGATGTTTCGCCACGAGCGTCCGCAGAAAGACCGCTATCGCCAGTTTCACCAGATCGGCGTGGAAACCTTCGGCCTTTCCGGGCCGGACATCGATGCCGAGCATCTCATGATGCTTGCCAGTCTCTGGGAAGACATGGGGCTAAACGAAAGCCTCGACTTGCAACTGAACAGCCTGGGAGAACCGGAAGAGCGCCGCAGGCATCGCGCCGACCTGATTGCCTATCTTGAAAAGCACATCGACAAGCTGGATGCGGACGCCCGGCGGCGGCTCCACGCCAATCCCCTGCGCATCCTGGACAGCAAGCATCCGGATGTGCGGGAAATCTGCGCGGACGCGCCCAGGCTCATGGATTACCTGGGCGCGGAATCGCTTGCGCATTTCGAGGGGTTGCGAAACATCCTGGAAGTGGCGCGCATCCGGTACGAAGTCAATCCGCGCCTGGTGCGCGGGCTGGATTATTACAATCGCACCGTGTTCGAGTGGGTAACAGGCCGTCTCGGCGCGCAGGGCACGGTGTGCGCGGGAGGGCGCTATGATGGTCTCGTCACGCAACTGGGCGGCAAGCCGACGCCCGCCTGCGGTTTTGCGCTGGGCGTGGAACGGCTCATGTCGCTTGTGCGGCTTGACGGACTTATCGTGCAGGAATTGCCGCTCGATGTTTATGTGGCGCATCAGGGGGAAGCGGCTTTCTCCTGGGCGCTCCAGGTGGCGGGGAACTTGCGCAAGGAGGGCATGAGCACGGTGCTGCATTGCGGCGGCGGTGGCTTCAGGGCGCAGATGAAAAAAGCGGATGCTTCCGGCGCGCAGTTCTCCATCATCATCGGCGATGACGAGGCGGCCACCCGGACCATGCAGGTGAAGGCGTTGCGCGACGCGAATTTCGGGCAGCGGCAGCTTGCGTTGCCGGAGGCGGTGAAATGTCTGTACGCGCATATTTTTGAAACTGACGGAAAGGAACTTTGACATGGCGGCATATGACCTGGAAGAACAGGAACAGATCGACGACTTCAGGGCCTGGTGGCAGCAACATGGCGGCAAGGTGGCCGGCATCGTGCTGGCTGCGGCCGTGGTGGTGGCTTCCTGGCAGGGCTGGAGCTGGTATCAGGGACAGCAGGCCATCAAGGCGGGCGTGTTGTTCGGGAAACTGCATCAGGCGCTGCTGGAAAACCAGCCGCAGCAAGCGCGCGCGCTGGCAGGTGAGCTGATGGAGAAATACGGCGGCACGCACTATGCGTCCCTGGGCGCGCTGCTGGCGGCGCGCTCGTCGTTTGATACGGGCGATCTGAAAACGGTGCGCGCTCAACTGGAGTGGGCGGTCAAGCATGGCGCGCCCGAAGTGCGGGACGTTGCCCGTCTGCGCCTGGCCGGGGTATTGCTGGATGAAAAGGCGTATGACGAAGCCCTGCAGATCCTTGTGCAGGCGCCGAATGAAACGTTCGCGCCGGCCTATGCCGAGCTGAAGGCGGACATCCTGCTGGCGCAGGGCAAACGCGAGGAGTCGCGCGCGGCCTACAAGGAGGCGCTGGCGCTCCTGGAAACGCAGGCGCAAAAGGCCAGCGCCGCGTCGAAGGTCATCGACAGGACAGACGGGAATCCGAAAGAGGGTCCGCAAGACACGAATGGCGAAGCGGATGGAATCGTCGCCCAGGAGCCGGCCGTACAGTTGCTGCAGCTAAAGCTGGACGCCTTGGGAGGCGCCTGAGATGAGCGCCATGAGGAACGAAATCCCGCACGCATCGCGGACGGCGCGGCGCGTGTTGCCATGGCTTGCTGTCGCTGTTCTTTTGGGAGGGTGTTCATCCGTTACCTCCCTCACGCCTTCCTGGGATAGCCTGAACCCTTTTGCCAGCGCAGGGCCGAAAATGGCGGAGTTGCCCGCGTTTTCCCCGACGGCTTCCCTGCGCGCGGTCTGGGGATATTCTATTGGCAAGTCCGGGGGTGCTGTGTTTTATCCTGCCGTGGCGGGAGACAGCGTTTTCGTGGCGGCGGCGGATGGCTCCATCGCGCGGCTGGAAAATGGCGTGGCGCTCTGGCGTATCCAGGCGGAAAGGAAACCGCTGTCCGCCGGTGTGGGCAGCAACGGCGATCTGGTCGTGGTTGCCGCCGACGATGCGATCCTGGCGTTTTCCGCACAGGATGGCGCGCCGCTCTGGCAGGCGCGAACCAGCAGTGAGGTCTTGGCTCCGCCGCTGGTGACGGAAGATCTTGTTGTCATCAAGAGCGGCGACAACCGGGTCGTTGCCCTCGATCATGCGGGCAAGCAGAAATGGCTGTACCAGCGGGCGACACCAACTCTTTTCCTCCGTAATACCGCGCCGATGGCGGCGGTGGACCGCTTTGTGCTGGTCGGATTTCCCGGTGGCAAGCTGATGGCGCTTTCGATGGAGAACGGCGCGCCGGTCTGGGAAGGCACGGTGGCGCTTCCCAAGGGGGCGACGGAACTCGACCGCATGGCGGATGTGGTGTCGCCGCCTGCCGCTGTGGGCGCCATTGGCTGCGCGGTGGCCTTTCAGGGCCGCGTGACCTGTTTCGATTTTTCGCAAGGCGGGGCAACCCTGTGGTCGCGCGAGATTTCTTCCGTCGCCGGCCTGAGCGTGGATCAACGCCATGTTTATGTGACCGACGACCTTTCCGCGGTGCATGCCCTGTCGGTGGATGCCGGCAGCAGCGTGTGGAAGCAGGATAAACTGCTGCGCCGCCGTGTGACCGCGCCGCTGCCGGTGGGTGTGCTCTACCTGGCCGCCGGGGACGCCAGGGGAGTGGTGCATCTGATTTCCCGCGCGGATGGGGAGTTCGCCGCGCGTCTTGAAACGGACGGTACGCCCATCGACAGTATGCCGCAGCCCATGCGCCACATGATGGTGGTGCAGACCCGCGGTGGTCATGTGTATGCCCTGGAAGTCGAATGAGTCAACCAACCGTCGTGTTGGTGGGGCGGCCCAACGTAGGCAAGTCGACCCTGTTCAACCGCCTTACCCGGCGTCGTGACGCCATTGTCGCGGATGTTGCCGGTTTGACCCGCGACCGCCATTATGGACATGGACGCTTCGGTGACCATTCCTTCCTGGTGGTGGATACCGGCGGTTTCGAGCCATTGGTGAAGGAAGGCATCCTGAGGGAGATGGCGCGGCAGACAGAGCAGGCGATTACCGAAGCCGACGCGGTGATTTTCGTGGTCGATGGTCGGAACGGCCTGACGCCGCAGGACAGAGCGATTGCCAGCAAGCTGCGCCGCGCCGGACGCCCGGCGCTGGTCGCCGTCAACAAGACCGAGGGCATGGACAAGGACATGGCGACGACGGAATTCCATGCACTGGGACTGGGCGAGCCGCATGCTGTTTCCGCCGCCCACGGTGATGGCGTGTACCGGCTTCTGGAAGCCGCGCTGGCGGGATTTGACACGGAGGAACCGGAAGATGTCGGGGATGGCGCGTCCGCGCGTGGCCTCAAGGTGGCGATCGCGGGGCGGCCCAATGTTGGCAAATCCACGCTTGTCAATGCCCTCCTGGGGGAGGAACGGGTTATCGCCTTCGACGCGCCCGGCACCACCCGCGACGCCATCGACGTGCCATTCGAGCGCGGCGGGAAAGCCTATCGGCTCGTCGATACCGCGGGTCTGCGCAGAAAGGGCAAGGTTTTTGAAACCGTCGAGAAATTTTCCGTCATCAAGACCCTGCAAGCCATCGAGGATGCGCATGTGGCGGTCTTGATGCTGGATGCCCGTCAGGATATCTCCGACCAGGACGCGCACATCGCCGATTTCATCCTGCGCTCCGGTCGCGCCCTGGTGGTTGCCGTCAATAAATGGGATGGTCTTGACCATTACGCCAGGGAGCAAGTCCGCGCTGCCGTAAACGGCAAGCTCAAATTCCTGGATTTCGCGCGCGCCCACTTTATTTCCGCCCGCGAAAACCTTGGCCTGGATGCGCTCTTTCGCTCGGTCGACCAGGCGTATGCCGCCGCCACGGCCAAGCTGGCGACGCCGAGGCTTACGCGCGTTCTCCAGGAGGCCGTTATCCGCCAGTCGCCGCCCCGGCATGGCGCGGTTCGCCCCAAGATGCGCTACGCCCATCAGGGCGGCAGCAATCCGCCGGTCATTGTGATCCATGGCAACGCCCTGGAACACGTTTCCGAGAACTACCGGCGCTATCTTGAAAACGCCTTTCGGGAAACCTTTCGTCTGACGGGGACACCGCTGCGCATCCAGTTCAATACCGGGCGCAATCCCTATGCGCCCAGCGGGCGGCATCTCTCCTGATTGGCGGGACGCCATATTCAGCGTGGCGCGAGTCCGATCTCGGCGGCGGTTGCCGCGCCGATGATGGTTTCTGCCAGGCCCATCGGCATTTCGGCGTAGTCCGGGCGTTTGGGAATGCGGCCCGCCATGATTTCCGCCCGGGTTTGCGGCAGCAGGGGGCGTTGCCCGGGATCGGCGTAGCCTTCGGGGTGATATGGCTGCAAGGTGGAAAAATCGTATTTGTCCGTCGCGCCGAAGGTATGCAGCAGTTCGTGGGCAATGACCACGCTGTTCTGCCCACCTTGCCCGGCGTGGGCAAAGGCATGCACGATGCCGATCCTTCCCTCCTTGAGGCCGGTGGAATGTGGCAGCAGCTTGCCGGGCGTGGGCGCGTGGAAAAGGACGAACATGCGGACCTGCGGATTGCGAATGGTGTTGTTTGGTCCCATGTCGTCGTGCCGGAAAGCCCACCAGCGCATTTTCAGGCTCCACAGGATAATGCGCGACATGCTGCCGCGCATGGGTGGGGCGGGCGGTTTGCCCCGTGTTTCCGGGGCAAGCAGGATGCGCACGGGGTGTTGCAGAGGGATGCCGTAGCGCTGGAATTCCCTTTGCACCCAGATTTCGATGGAAGAGAAATCCTCCGTCTTGAGCGCGCGGACGAATTGCGCCGTTTCCAGCGCGCTGTCGGCGACAATGGGATAAATCGCCACGTAAACCGTGCGTTCCCAGGAGGTTATCCGGACCTTTGCCTTCCAGGCGCCCACCGCCACGACGAGCAGGATGAGGAGGAGCGCCGCAATGCGAAATTTGCGAAACATGCGTGGATTTCCGAAACAAATCGCCGCATTTTGCCCTATCATCCGTTCATCCGGAAAAGCAAATGACGAATCCTGCATCGAAAGTTCCCGAAAATGCCGCGGTGCGCCGGGAAAAGCGTATCGTTTCCCGGGAAAATCCTGATTTCAGGGCCTGGAAAAAACTCAGGGACTCCAGCCGGGCGCGGCGCAAGCAGGGCAGGCTGCTGCTGGAAGGCATACATCTCGTAATGGCATGGCAGGCGGCATGGGGGATGCCGGAGGTGATCCTGGTCAGCGAGTCGGGTCGCGCGCGTCCGGAAATCCGGGTCTGGATTGCGCAAACGGGCGCGCGAGTCACGGAACTTGCCGATTCGCTCTTTCGGGAACTGAGCGCCACCGAAACACCAGGCGGTATCCTCGCCGTTGTGACGTTGCCCGTTCCAGCCTCGCCGCCTGCCGCCAATCGCGACAGCCTCCTGCTCGATGGCGTGCAGGATCCCGGCAATCTGGGAACCCTGCTGCGCAGCGCGGCGGCGGCGGGAGTCGGACAGGTCTTGTTATCCACTGACTGTGCCGAAGCATGGTCACCGAAGGCGCTGCGGGCAGGGCAGGGGGCGCATTTCACGTTGCGCGTTCACGAGGATGTCGACTTGCCGTGTTTCCTGGCGGCTTTCCAGGGAGACACACTGGCGGCGACGCTGGAGGACGCCGTCTCGCTTCATGCCGCTACGTGGCGGCATCCGGTTGCCTGGGTCATGGGGGCGGAAGGGCAGGGCGCGCGCCCGGAGACATTGGCTGCCTGTCGCCAGCGCGTTTACATTCCCATGCCGGGTGCAGTGGAATCCCTGAACGTCGGGGCTGCCGCCGCGGTCTGTCTTTTCGAGATGGTGCGTCGCCGGCATGCGTGAATCTGGAAACCGGGACTGAAGGAGCGTCGCATTATCCGGGAAACGGGAGGCAGAATTGTTCCTTGCCGGTGTTTCCCATGATTTGACGTAACTTGACGCGCCTGTCCGGTCCCATGGTTTCGATGGTATGATGACTGCCTTGTTGGGCCAGCGTGGCATTTCTGTGGTTTCAAGATGGATCGTATTGAAGCAACACAAGATAACGCAGGGCAATGCAGTCAACGCCCATGATTTCCGTCATTCCGGTTATCCTTTGTGGCGGTTCTGGCACGCGGCTCTGGCCGCTTTCACGTTCCGGTTTCCCGAAACAGTTCCTGTGCCTGACAGGCAAGGAAAGTCTTTTCCAGTTGGCAGTCCGGCGCGTGCTTGCGCTCGCTGATGAAAACATCAAGGTTTCTTCCCCCGTTATTGTGAGCAACGAGGCGCATCGTTTCCTCGCGCAGGAGCAACTGCGGGAAACGGGGGCGCATTCCCATACCATGATTCTGGAGCCTGCCGGCCGCAATACGGCGCCGGCATTGACTCTGGCGGCGCTGGCGGCAGTGGCGGACGGAGAGGACCCCGTGCTGCTGGTGACGCCGTCCGACCAGGCAATCGCCGATTCGTCCGCTTACATCGCCGCCATGCATCAGGCCATCCAGGAAGCCGCGGATGGCGTGATCGCGATTCTGGGGGTTCCGCCGAAATGCCCGGAAACGGGCTACGGCTATATCAAGGGGCATGCCGACGATGCTTCCCTGTCACTGCTGCGGGTGGAACATTTTGTCGAGAAGCCGGATGTGGAAACGGCGCGGAGGTATTTGCGGGAAGGCGGTTACTACTGGAATTCCGGAATGTTCGTGCTGAGGGCCTCTGTCTGGTTGCGGGCGCTCCGGCATTTTCGGGGGGACATTCTGGAGGCTGCGCAGCTTTCCTGGGACAGGCGAGTTACGGATGTCGGCTTTGTGAGACCGGGCGAGGCGGAATTTTTGCGGATTCCCGATGAGTCCGTGGACTATGCGGTCATGGAGCACTGTCCGGGTAGCGTATTTCCTGTCCGCATGGCGCGGCTGGACGCGGGCTGGTCCGACCTGGGCGCCTGGGATGCGGTCTGGGATCTCCTGCCCAAGGACGATGCGGGCAACGCGTGCCAGGGGGATGTCATGGTCAGCCAGAGTCACAATACCCTGGCATATGCGGCGAGCCGCCTGGTCAGTCTGGTTGGCGTGGAAAATCTCGTTGTGATCGAAACGCCGGATGCCGTCCTGGTAGCGAACAAGGCGCGTTGCCAGGAAGTACGGCAAACCGTCAGCGCCCTTGAGCGGCAAAAGCGCGAAGAACACATGCTGCATCGCAAGGTGCATCGTCCCTGGGGCTGGTATGACAGCATTGACATGGGGGAGCGTTTCAGGGTCAAGCGCATCATGGTTAACCCGAAAGCCAGCCTGAGCCTGCAAAAACACCACCACCGCTCCGAGCATTGGGTGGTTGTCCGCGGAACCGCCGAAATCACCTGTGGCGACAGGACTGCCTTGATCGGGGAAAACCAGTCAACGTATATCCCCCTTGGGGAAACGCATCGCCTGGCGAATCCGGGGATGATTCCCCTGGAAATCATCGAGGTGCAGTCGGGAAGCTATCTGGGCGAGGATGACATCATCCGGCTCGAAGATCACTATGGACGGTAAAAATGAGGAAAGTTGCACTGATTACGGGCGTGACGGGGCAAGACGGCGCCTACCTTACCGAATTCCTGCTGAACAGGGGATATGTCGTGCATGGCGTCAAACGCCGCGCCTCGCTGTTCAACACGGCCCGGATCGATCATCTCTATCACGATCCGCATGAGGAGAATGTGCGTCTTTTCCTTCATCATGGCGATCTGACCGATTCCAGCAGCCTGATCCGCATCATTCAGCAGGTACAGCCGGATGAGATCTATAATCTCGCGGCCCAGAGCCATGTCGCCGTGTCGTTCGAGGAGCCGGAATACACGGCGAATTCCGACGCGCTGGGCGCGTTGCGTATCCTGGAAGCCATTCGTATTCTCGGTTTGCAGGGGAAAACCCGTTTTTATCAGGCTTCGACATCCGAGCTGTTTGGACTGGTGCGGGAGATTCCCCAGAAAGAGACGACACCGTTCTATCCGCGGTCGCCCTACGCGGTTGCCAAGCTTTATGCGTACTGGATCACGGTGAATTATCGGGAGGCCTATGGCATGTTTGCCTGCAACGGTATCCTGTTCAATCACGAGTCGCCCGTTCGTGGTGAAAATTTCGTGACGCGCAAGATCACGCGTTGCCTGGCGCGCATCAAGCTCGGGCTGCAAAAACAAATGTATCTCGGCAATCTGGACGCAAAAAGGGACTGGGGACATGCGCGCGACTATGTGGAAGCGCAGTGGCTGATCCTGCAACAGGAGAAACCAGAGGATTTCGTCATCGCCACCGGAAAGCAATATAGCGTGCGTGATTTCGTCAGCGTTGCCGCGGAACAGTTGGGAATGCGGGTTTACTGGAGAGGCAATGGACTGGATGAAAAAGGATACGATCATAATGGCAAATGCATCGTTTCTGTAGATCCGCGGTATTTCCGCCCGACGGAAGTGGAAACGCTTCTGGGGGATGCCGCCAAAGCCAGGGAAAAGTTGGGCTGGTTTCCCAGGACAAGTTTCGAGGAACTGGTCAGGGAAATGATTCGGGAAGACCTGAAGATCGCCGAGCGTGACGAACTCGTGCAACGGCATGGATACTACGCGAACGCCTGTAACGAGTAGATTGTCGTCCAGATGATTCCCGAATTGCGTGGAAGTGTTGTCTGTGGGGAAGAGTGGCTTGCGAGTCTCTTCCTGTTTGCGCCACCAGTTTGATCGTCCCGGATTTTCGATTTATGTTGCTTTTCAGCCCCGACGACGCGCCACCCGCCTTGCCTTGCTGGATCAACGGGCATGCCTTCCTGAGCATGACAAGGGAATTCGTGGATGTGTGTGACGTGGCGACCGGGCGGTCCGTGCGCCGTACTCCTTTGTGCGGTGACGCCGAAGCGGCGGAAGCTGTTGCCGCCGCGCGTGCCGTCGCGTCCATGTGGCGGGCGCTGGACGCGCGGGCGCGCGACGATCTGCTTGCCGCTTGGAGTGCGGCGTTGGCGCAGTACGCAGCGCATTTCGCGCGATTGCTGCGTCAGGAAACCGGTGTGGACGAAGTCGCCGCGCATGCCGAAGTGGCGGAGGCTGTCCAGGCGCTGCGAAATGACGCTGCTTCCCGTGCGCGGGACAATATGCGGAAGGAGGTCTTTTTCGCGCGTGTTGGCCGCGAACGTCCCCTGGTGATGGCGGCTCGGGCGCTGGCGCCGGTGTTGCGAGAGGGTATGACGGTCGTGGTCAATCCCGATGCAAAGGCACCCGGCGTGGTATACGCGCTTGTCGAGCTTTCCGCGCGCGCGGGGTTGCCGCCGGGCGTGGTCAATCTCGTGCAGGGCGGCGAAGCGGTTCGGGAAGCGCTTTCGAGGCGCTTGTCAGGACAGGCGCGGTGACACAGCCGGATGATGAAAGGGAAAAAGCGCATGGAGGAGACAAATCGCGTCATTGCCGTCGTGTATTACAGTGGCTACGGGCATACGGCGCGGCTGGCGGAAGCGGTCCGGGAAGGCGGCAACGCGCTGGATGGGGTCGAAGCCCGGCTTTATGACATCACGCGCCTGGACGATGACAGTTGGGCGGAGCTCGATGCGGCGGCGGCGCTGGTTTTCGGCGCGCCTACCTACATGGGCAGCGCCGCCGCGAAATTCAAGGCATTCATGGAGGATACGAGCAAACGCTGGTTTTCCCGTGCCTGGAAAGACAAACTGGCGGCGGGCTTTACCTGTTCCGCCTCGCAATCCGGCGACAAGCTGAACACTCTGGTTCAACTGGTGACCCTCGCCAGCCAGCACGGCATGCTCTGGGTCGGGCTCGACATTCTGGGGGGCAACAATTCCAGCAAGGGGTCGCCCGACGACCTGAACCGCCTGGGGTGTTACCTGGGTGTCATGGCACAGGCCAATGCGGATCAGGGCGCGGAGGTGATGCGGGAGTCCGATTTCGCCACCGCCCGTCGCCTGGGTGAACGCATGGCGGAACAGCTCTTGCGCCTGCGATGAAACGCGATGCGTTGGCGGCGGGTGCGAACCTTATGCCGCGTGAAACGTGGAAAAGTCACGCGGGATCATGAATTGTCGACGTCGACGAAGCTGCGCAGCCGATCGGAGCGGACGGGGTGGCGCAGCTTGCGCAGCGCCTTGGCCTCGATCTGGCGAATGCGTTCGCGCGTTACGTCGAACTGCTTGCCCACTTCTTCCAGCGTGTGATCGGTATTCATCTCGATGCCGAAACGCATCCGCAGGACTTTCGCTTCCCGCGGCGTGAGGGTGTCGAGAATTTCCGCCGTGACTTCCCGCAGGCTGGAATACATGGCGGCGTCGGCGGGAGCGAGAGTTGCCGTGTCCTCAATGAAATCACCCAGATGGGAATCGTCGTCGTCGCCGATGGGGGTTTCCATGGAGATCGGCTCCTTGGCGATCTTCATGATTTTCCGGATCTTGTCCTCTGGCATTTCCATGCGTTCCGCCAGCGTCCCGGGGTCCGGTTCCAGGCCGGTTTCCTGCAAGATCTGGCGGCTGATGCGGTTCATCTTGTTGATGGTTTCGATCATGTGCACCGGAATGCGGATGGTGCGTGCCTGGTCGGCAATCGAGCGGGTGATCGCCTGGCGAATCCACCAGGTTGCGTAGGTGGAAAACTTGTAGCCACGCCGGTATTCGAACTTGTCTACCGCCTTCATGAGGCCGATGTTGCCTTCCTGGATCAGGTCGAGGAATTGCAGCCCGCGATTGGTGTATTTTTTGGCGATCGAAATCACCAGTCGCAGATTGGCCACGGTCATTTCACGCTTGGCGCGCCGCGCCTTGGCCTCGCCGGTGGTCATCTGCTTGTAGATATCCTTCAGTTCCCGCAGGGAAAGCCCAAGACGGTTCTGAAGGTCTATCAGTTTCTGCTGTTCTTCCCGGATATTGGGGGCGTTGCGGCCCAGGATGGCCGCATAGCCCTTGGGTGCGATGGCGGTTTCCCGTGTCACCCAGTCGAGATCGGTCTCGTTGCCCGGGAAGTTCTTGATGAAATAGGGGCGCGGCATTCGCACCTTGTCGACGCAAATGCGCTGGATGTTGCGTTCGGAATCGCGCACGTTTTCCACCATGGCGCGCACACTGTCGCAAAAGCGCTCGATGGTGCGCGAGGTAAATCGGATGGAGAGCAGTTCGTCGCTGATCTGCTGCCGGTGTCTGAGATAGGTCTTGTCCTGGGAACCCTTGCTGTTCAGGGCCCGGATCATCCTTGTGTAATCGGCGCGAATCCGGGCGAAATGTTCGAGCGCGGTTGCCTTCAGTCGCGCGAGCGAGGCTATTGTCGCTTTTT
The DNA here is from genome assembly GCA_031276915.1 of Zoogloeaceae bacterium. Classification (GTDB taxonomy): domain Bacteria; phylum Pseudomonadota; class Gammaproteobacteria; order Burkholderiales; family Rhodocyclaceae; genus Azovibrio. The sequence continues at coordinate 3,794 of JAISME010000145.1, read as the reverse complement.
CTTCGTCTTCCTCGTCGTCGTCGTCCGTTTCCGTATCCTCTTCTTCCTCATTCAGGGAAGCGGTCTCCGGTTCGTCCTCGCCCGTGACTACTTCTTCGGGCGGGTTGGAATCGACCAGGCCGTCGACCAGTTCGTCGATACGGATTTCATCCTTTTCCACTTTCTCGGCCATGTCCAGGATTTCGGCGATGGTGGTCGGACAGGCGGAAATGGCCTGCACCATGTGTTTCAAGCCCTCCTCGATGCGCTTGGCGATCTCGATTTCACCTTCGCGGGTCAGGAGTTCCACAGCGCCCATTTCGCGCATGTACATGCGCACCGGGTCGGTGGTGCGGCCAAATTCGGCATCTACGGTGGAAAGCGCCTGCTCGGTTTCTTCTTCCACCTCTTCGTCATCCGCCGGCACGGCTGCGGCGTCGGACATGAGCAGATCCTCGGCGGCAGGGGCTTCGTCGAAGACCTTGATCCCCATGTCGCTGAAGGTGCTGATGATGGATTCGATCTGCTCCGCGTCGACCACATCGTCGGGCAGGTGGTCGTTGATTTCGGCATAGGTCAGATAGCCGCGCTCCTTGCCCTGCTTGATTAGGGACTTGAGGCGCATCTTGCGCACCTCGATATCCTCGATCGTCGGCGTTGCCCCGCTGCCGGTCGTGTTCAGGATTTTTTCGACCCGCTCCTTCGCCTTGCTTTCCTCGGCTTTGCCGGGCCGGGCTTTTGGCGTTTTTTTCCTGGGCATCTTTTCCGGTTCCTTGCCTTTTGCTTTCGTCATCGCTACCCGCCAGCGGAATTCTGAAAACCTATAATACTATCACAATTCAATGCGGAGATTTGTCATCCCACAGACGCCGATATGCTTCTTTTTCCGTTTCACTCAGGCCGGTCACGTTGAATTGGCGCGCGCGCGCCTGCAGCGCGCTGAACGAGGTTTCCCGGCGATGGCTTTCCCGGAGTTTTTCCAGCGCGTCGTCGAATTCCACGATGTCTGTTTCGTCCAGTTCCATTCCAATCAATTCGCCCGCCAGGGCATCCAGGCGATCTTCCAGCGGATGTCCGCGCAGGGATTCGCGCAATTGCGCGTAACCGGGTGGCGATTCCGAAGCAGCAAGGCTGCGTGCGATCGTTTCCAGGAGCACGCGTTCTTCTCCTTCCGGAAGTTGCGCGAGCGGGATGCGCGCCACCAGGGCAGGGCGTTGCAGGACAAAGCGCAGGAGCTTGCGTGGCAGTGACGGCGCCTGCCGCGCTGCTTTTGGTGGTGCGGGCGGCGTATGGCCGCGCAGGCCGGAAAGACGTTCGATCTCGGCCTGGGAAAACCCGCTGGCCTCGGCCAGGCGCTTGACCAGTTGCAGGCGCAACAGCGGTGCGGGGATTCGGGTTAACAAGGGTTTGGCTTCCGCGACCAGGCGTGCCCGGCCTTCGGCGATCGTCAGGTCGCAACGGTGTTCCAGTTCGTGCAACAGAAAATCCGAAAGTGGCACGGCCGTGTCGATCTGCCGCAGGAAAGCATCCTTTCCTTGCCGACGGATGAAGCTGTCCGGGTCCTCTGGCTCAGGCAGGAAGGCGAAGGTGACGGATTTATTGTCGGCCAGCGCTTCCAGCGAATTTTCGAGCGCCCGCCAGGCGGCCTTGCGTCCGGCGATGTCGCCGTCAAAACAATAGACGACGCGGTCGACCTGGCGCAACAGTTTCTGGACATGCGCTGGTGTGGTCGCCGTACCCAGTGTCGCCACGACATTTTCCACGTCATGCTGGGCAAGCGCCGCCACATCCATGTATCCCTCCACCACGATGACGCGGTTTTCCGCGTGCATCGACCGGCGCGCCTGGGGGAGGCCGAACACTTCGCGCCCTTTTTCGAACAGGGGGGTTTCCGGCGAATTCAGGTACTTGGGTTCGCCTGGCCCAGTGATGCGCCCGCCGAAGGCGATGATTTCCCCCCTGGCGTTGACAATGGGAAACAAGATACGCCCGCGAAAGCGGTCGTAGCGATGTCCCTGCTCGTGCGCGATGACGAGACCGGCGGTGACAAGTTCGGGCGCGTCGTAATTCTCGAACGCCTCGGCGAGATTTTGCCTGCTGTTTGGCGCGTAACCGATGCCAAACCGCGCGGCGATCTGTCCGGTCAGGCCGCGTCCCTTCAGGTAATCGATGGCCTGCGCGCTTTTTTTGAGCTGTTGCCGGTAGTATGCGGCGGCGCGTTCCATGATTTCGGTCAGCCGGCGCATGCGGCCCTGCGCGTCTGGATCGAGCCCCTTTCGTGTTTCCGGCACTTCCAGTCCGCTTCTGGCGGCAAGCTCCCGGATTGCGTCGACGAAGCCAATGCCCTGGTATTCCATCAGGAAACCAATGGCCGTGCCATGCGCGCCGCATCCGAAGCAGTAATAGTACTGCTTGCTCGGGCTTACGGTGAAGGAGGGTGTCTTTTCGTTGTGGAACGGACAGCAGGCGATATAGTTGGCGCCGGCTTTCCTGAGATGCACATAGCTGTCGATCAGCGCCACGATGTCAACGCGCGCGAGCAAATCCTGGATGAAAGATTCGGGAATCATGGCGACGCCGGATGCGGCTCGATCAGTCCAGCCTTGCCTTCAGCAGGCTGGAAACCAGCGTCATGTCGGCCTTCCCTGTCAGCCGGGGTTTCAGGATGCCCATCAGCTTGCCCATTTCCCTGGCGCTTGCCATGCCGGTCTCGGCAATGACCGCGCTGATTGCGGCCTCGATTTCCGCCGCGCCCATTTTTTCCGGCAGATAGGCGGAAAGCACGGTGATCTCGGTGCTTTCCACATCGGCCAGATCGGCGCGGCCGGCGGCCTCGTACTGGGAAAGACTGTCCTTGCGCTGTTTGACCATTTTCTCGATGATGGCAGTGATTGCCGCGTCATCGAGTTCAATCCGCTCATCCACCTCCTTTTGCCGGATCGCTGCCAACAACATGCGGATGGCGGAAAGGCGCGTGGTCTCCCTGGCTTTCAGGGCTGTTTTCATGTCCGTGCCGATGCGTGCTTTCAGGTTCATGCCTTGCTCCATGGGTGCAATACAAAAAGCCGCCAGTCGGGAGACTGCGCGGCTTTCCGGTTTTACGTCCGGCGAATCAATACAGTTTCGGCGGCAGTGTCATGCTGCGAAGGCGCTTGTGATGGCGCTTGACCGCAGCGGCGGCCTTGCGTTTACGCTCGGCGGTCGGCTTTTCGTAAAACTCGCGCGCGCGCAGTTCGGTCAACAGACCTGTCTTCTCGACAGCGCGCTTGAAACGGCGAATCGCTACTTCAAACGGCTCGTTTTCCTTGACGCGAATACTCGGCATTAAAAAATCACCTCCCTCCATTTGGGCAGTGTCCCGCCCGATTCTCTTTACCCCAAGGGCAAAATCCAAACCGGCCATTCTAGTGGAAGGTATCGCAAAACGCAAAGGAAAACCGGTATTGCCGTTTGTGCGGATGTATGGATTTGGCACAACATCGTCATGATATTTCAGATCATCTCTGTTCTTCCGGGGAGAGGCGAAGTGACATTTTTTGGCCATTCTGTGACGAATATTGTCACTTCCTGTGTTGTTGGGGTGGGGGTGGGAGGATGGATAAGGAAGGGTAATCAAGGGGTTAAGGGATTTTGGGTTTTCTGGCACATGTCTTGCATGTAGATTGCCATGATGAAGTGTGACAGGACAGGGCAGGGGCTGGAAGTGAAAAGAGGCGTTGAGGTTTATCGTGGTGAGCCGTTTCATTGTCAAGCCGAAGGCTTGGCAATGAAACGCTCACGGCTCAACGGCTCAACGGCTCAACGGCTCAACGGCT
>JAISME010000140.1 GCA_031276915.1 Zoogloeaceae bacterium | reverse complement strand
GGTTTCAAACCGGAGCTGGCTTTGCGATGAAGGGGAGGGCGGGCAACTTGCGCTATAGTCGCGCACCTTCCGTTTTGTTTCATCGAAGACAAACTCCGGTTGGAAACCTCCCCCTTCGGGGGGATAATCTGGCCCGGGAGGGGCGTAACCCCTTCCACGCTGTTTCGCCCGGTCACGGGCGTGGATTGAAGCAAACAAACGAACATCCGTCCTGTCCCCATGAGCATGCTGCTGGAAATTACCCTGAATGGCGAAAGGAAGCGTTTCCCCGAGGCGCTCTCCGTGGCCGAACTGGTGACGCGCCTTGGCTACGCCGGGAAACGCATCGCGGTGGAGCGCAACGGCGCGATCGTGCCCAGGAGCCAGCACGCCTCCACCGGGATCGCCGCGGGCGACACAATCGAAATTGTCGTGGCCGTGGGCGGCGGCTAGTTTTTCCGGAAAGTCCTTTCATGTTTCCGCCTCACGCCCGCGACCGGGCAATACCGCGGGGAAGGAGGGGCCGCTCCTTCCATGCCGGACGCTCCCCTGGAAGGGGATGCGTCCAACCGGAGTCTGTTCGCCCTGGAGGGCGGGGTTTCAAACCGGAGTTGGTTCTACGATGAATGCGCTTGTAATTGCAGGACGCGCCTATGTGTCGCGTCTGCTGGTCGGCACCGGCAAATACCGGGATTTCGACGAAACCCGCGCCGCGGTGGAAGCCTCGGGCGCGGAGATTGTCACGGTGGCGATTCGCCGCATGAACATCGGGCAGAATCCGGGCCAGCCCAACCTGCTGGATGTGCTCGATCCCGACCGCTATACGATCCTGCCCAACACGGCAGGCTGCTTCACGGCGGAAGAAGCCGTGCGCACCTTGCGGCTCGCGCGCGAACTGCTGGATGGTCACGCGCTCGTCAAGCTGGAAGTGCTGGGTGACGCGGATACCCTGTTCCCCAACATGCCGGAAACCCTGAAAGCCGCGGAAACCCTGGTGAAGGAAGGCTTCCAGGTGATGGTTTACTGCGCCGACGACCCGATCCAGGCCCGGATGCTGGAAGACCTGGGGTGTGTCGCCATCATGCCGCTGGCTTCGCTGATCGGTTCCGGCATGGGGATCGTGAATCCATGGAACCTCTCGCTCATTCTCGAACGCGCCCGTGTGCCAGTGCTGGTGGACGCGGGCGTGGGGACGGCATCCGACGCGGCGATCGCGATGGAGCTGGGTTGCGACGGCGTGCTGATGAACACGGCCATCGCGCACGCGCGGGATCCCGTGCGCATGGCCGGCGCCATGAGGAAAGCGGTGGAAGCCGGACGCGAAGCCTTCCTGGCCGGACGCATGCCGCGCCGGCATTACCGCGCCGACCCCTCGTCGCCCACCGATGGACGAATCGGCGCGTGAATTTTCCGGCTTCCTCCCGCGTGGACAAAACGTCTGCCCACATCCGCAGTTTCGTGGTGCGGCAGGGGCGCATGTCGGCGGCACAGGCGCGCCACCTGGCCGAAACACTGCCGAGGATCGGCCTTCCCCGCGCGCCCGGTCCGCTCGACCTGGATGCCCTCTTCGGTCGCGCTGCGCCGAAAATCCTGGAAATCGGCTGCGGCATGGGCGAAACCACGGCCCGCATCGCCCAGGCGCATCCGGAAAACGATTACCTTGGCGTGGAGGTATACGCGCCGGGTGTGGGCAGTCTCTGCGGGCTGGTCGCGGAAGGCGGCCTCACAAATGTGCGGGTCGCCTTCCGCGATGCCGTGGAAGTCGTGCGCGACATGTTGCCGGAACGAAGTCTCGCCGGCATCCACGTGTTCTTTCCCGATCCCTGGCACAAGAAGCGCCATCACAAACGCCGCCTGATCCAGCCGCCTTTCGTGGAATTGCTCGCCAGCCGCCTGGGACCGGGCGGCTACCTGCATTGCGCCACGGACTGGGAGGAATACGCCGCGCAGATGCTGGATGTCCTGGGCAATGAGCCGCGGCTCAGGAACACGGCGGCGGATTACGCGCCCCGTCCCGCCTGGCGGCCCCTGACCAAGTTCGAGCGCCGGGGAATCCGGCTCGGGCATGGAGTCCGGGATCTGGTTTTCGTCAAGAGATGATTTTTCACCATTTACCCCTGAAACGGAGTTTCCATGTGGTTTCGTAACCTGCAACCCTACCGCTTGCCGCGCCCCTGGGACATTGCGCCGGATGTCCTCGAAGCGCGGCTGCAACGCGGCCTGTTCCACCCCTGCGGCAGTCTGGACGCGATCAGCCGGGGATGGTCGTCCCCGCGTGACGCCGGCCTCGTGCATGCCGTCGGCGGCCACTGGTTCTTGCAGCTCACCGTCGACGAGCGCCTGTTGCCCGCCGCCGTGGTGCGGCAGGAAGTCACGGAGCGCGCCGCCCGCCAGGCCGAGGCCCAGGGCTATCCGCCAGGCCGCAAGACCCTGCGCGAAATGAAGGAGCGCGTCATTGAGGAGCTGCTGCCGCGCGCCTTCACCCGGCGACGCAGGACGCATGTCTGGATCGATCCCGGAAACGGCTGGCTCGGGGTGGACGCGGGCAGCCTCCAGAAAGCGGAAGAGGCGCTGGAAGCCCTGCGGGATTGCCTGGACGGCCTGCCGCTTGCCCTTGCGCGAACCCGGGTCTCCCCGGCCACGGCGATGGCGAACTGGCTGGCGTCGGGCGAGGCGCCCGCTGGATTCACCATCGACCGCGATTGCGAACTCAAGTCAACTTCCGGGGAAAAATCAGTGGTGCGCTACGTGCGGCATCCACTTGACGGCGGCGGCATCGGCGACGAAATCCGGGCGCATCTGTCCGCCGGCAAATCCCCGGCCCGACTGGCGCTCACCTGGGACGACCGGCTTTCCTTCCTGCTCACCGAAAAAGGCGAAATCAGGCGACTGGCCTTCCTCGATGTGGTCAGGGAAGAAACCGACAACCTCGAAAACGCCGAGGATATCTTCGACGCCGAGTGCGCGCTCCAGGCCGGTGAGTTCGCCCGCTTCCTGCCCGCGCTGTTCGAGGCCCTGGGCGGAGAAATCGCGGAAAACGCTCCGGCATGACCGGTGACCTGGCGGGCGCGGGGGAAAGGATCGACCCGGACGCGCTGGCGCGCGGTCTGGCGCGCTGTGGCCTTGACGCCGGCGCGCTGCGGGCAAGCCATCCCGCGCTTTTGTCCGACGCCGTCGTGCGCGTGGACGCGCGCGACCAGCGGACAATGGCGGAACTGGTCGCCGCCATCGAAGAGGTCGTGGCGCTCCCCGTCTACCGGGAGGCGGTCCTCGCCTGGGCGCCGGCAATCGCCCGCCACGATCCAGGCTATCCCGGTGTCTTCCTGGGGTACGATTTCCACCTGACGCCGGATGGTCCGCGCCTCATCGAAATCAACAGCAACGCGGGCGGCGGTTTCCTGAACGCCTGCCTGCGCGCGGCGCACGCGGAAAACGGCGCTTCGGCGCTGGATGCCGCGCTGGCCGCCTGGGTCGACGTTTTCCGGGAAGAAGCGCGTCTGGCGGGATTGCCAGGCATGGATGCCCCACGCCTGGCAATCGTCGACGCGCGTCCCGCGGAACAATTTCTTTTCCCGGAATTCGGGATCGCGCGCCGGATTTTCGCCGAAGCGGGCTGGCGAGCGGTCATCGCCGATCCATCCGAACTTTCTTGGGATGGCGAACGGCTCCGGCACGCGACCGGGCCGGTGGACATCGTCTACAACCGCCTTACGGATTTCACGCTCGCGGATCCGGCGCACGCGGCGCTCAGGGCGGCCTGGATGGCCGGGCAGGTGGCGCTTACGCCGCATCCGCGCACGCATGCCCTGTATGCCGACAAACGCAACATGACGCTCCTTTCCAACCCCGGCTGGCTGGAACAGGCGGGTGTTCCGGCAACACTCCGGACGCGCCTGCTGGCCGGCATTCCCCGTACCACGCGCGTGCGGCCAGAGGATGGAGAAACGCTCTGGCAGGCGCGGAAAACCCTGTTTTTCAAGCCTGCCAGCGGGTTCGGCAGCCGCGCCGCCTATCGGGGCGACAAGCTCACCCGGAAGGTTTTCGGGGAAATCCTGGCGGGCGATTATGTCGCCCAGGTGTTTGCGCCGCCTTCCACGCGCCGCGTCCGGATCGCGGGAAGGGATGTTGTCCTGAAACTGGATTTGCGCCAGTACGTGTACCGGGGCCGCCTCCAGCTTGCCGCCGCGCGCCTCTACCAGGGGCAGCTCACCAACATGCGCACACCGGGCGGCGGGTTCGCCGCCGTGACGATCGTGTGAATGCCGACCCTGTTTCCTGCCCGGGGATGTCCATGTCCGATCTTCTTGCCCACCTGAATCCGCCGCAGCGCCAGGCTGTAACCCTGCCAGCCGTGCATGGCCTCATCCTGGCCGGGGCAGGGAGCGGCAAAACGCGCGTCCTGACCACGCGCATCGCCTGGCTTCTGTCGACCGGACAGGTCAGCCCCCATGGCGTGCTGGCCGTGACTTTCACCAACAAGGCGGCGCGGGAAATGCAGGCGCGCCTGGCGGCGTTGCTGGCCGTCAGTCCGCGCGGCCTCTGGATCGGGACCTTCCATGGACTCTGCAATCGCTTGCTGCGTTTCCATTACCGGGACGCGGGCCTGCCGCAAACCTTCCAGATTCTCGATATGACGGACCAGCTCTCGGCGATCAAGCGGCTCCTGAAAACCCTCCAGCTCGAAAGCGAGGAATATCCGCCCAGGGAGTTGCAGGGATTCATCAACGCGCACAAGGAACGGGGCCTGCGCGCCAGCGCGGTGGAAGCATGGGATTCATATACCCGCGGGAAAGCGGAGCTCTATGCCGAATACGAAGCGCAATGCCAGCGCGAGGGCGTGGCGGATTTCGCCGAGCTGCTGTTGCGCTGCCACGAGCTCCTGACCCGCAACGAACCCTTGAGGCGGCATTACCAGGCGCGGTTTCGCCATATCCTGATCGACGAGTTCCAGGATACCAACCGGTTGCAATACGACTGGCTCAAGCTGCTTGCCGGTTCGGAAGACGGCGCGGGGGCGGCCATGTTCGCGGTCGGGGACGACGATCAGAGCATCTATGCCTTCCGCGGCGCGGAGGCCGGCAACATGCGCGAGTTCGAACGCGAGTTCGCCCGCGGCAATGTGATCCGCCTGGAACAGAATTACCGCTCGATGGGGAATATCCTGCGCGCCGCCAACGCGCTGATCCAGCGCAACCGGGAACGCCTGGGCAAGAACCTCTGGACGGACGCGGGCGAGGGCGAACCGATCCGGGTGTTCGAGGGATTTTCGGATCTCGACGAGGCGCGCTTCGTGGTCGACGAAGCGCGCGCCCTGATGCGCGAAGGTGTGGAAAGCCGGCAGATCGCGCTTCTCTACCGTTCCAATGCCCAGTCACGCGCGCTGGAGCACGAATTGTTCAGCCGCGGGGTGCCCTATCGCGTCTATGGCGGCCTGCGCTTTTTCGAACGCCAGGAAATCCGGCACGCGCTCGCCTACCTGCGGCTGATCGCCAACCCGGACGATGACGCCGCTTTCCTGCGCGTCGTGAATTTTCCCGCGCGCGGCATCGGGGCGCGAACGCTGGAAGCCTTGCAGGCGGCGGCGCGGCAGTCGAACACCAGTCTGCACCAGGCGACGGCCCTCCTCTCCGGGCGGGGCGGCGTCAACGTGGGCGGTTTCGCGCGCCTGATCGGGGAGATGCGCGTCGCCGTCCGCGACCTGCCCCTGCCCGAAATGGTGTCCCGCGTCATTTCCGACAGCGGCCTGGAGACGCATTACCGGAATGACCGGAAGGAAGGGGAGGAGCGCCTGGAAAACCTGGACGAGCTTATCAATGCCGCGACAGCCTTCATCGGCGCGCCGGAGGCCGATGTGGAAGCCATGGGCGGCATGCTTGCTGCCTTCCTTACCCACGCGGCGCTGGAATCGGGAGAGCATGAGGCCGGGGAAGGCCAGGCGGCGGTGCAACTGATGACCGTACACGCGGCCAAGGGGCTGGAATTCGAGGCCGTTTTTATCACCGGGCTGGAGCAGGGCCTGTTCCCGCACGACAACGCGGCGGCGGATCGGAGCGGTCTGGAGGAAGAACGGCGGCTGATGTATGTCGCCATGACCCGCGCCAGGAGACGGCTCTATCTCACGCACGCCCAGATCCGCCTGCTGCACGGCCAGAAGCGCTATGCGTCGCCCTCCGCCTTCCTGGATGAGATTCCCCCGGAATTGACGAAGCCGCTCTCCGCCATGTCCGCGCGACAGCCCGCCTGGAGCGTGTCCGCGCCTGCCGGGACCTCCGCCATTCCCGCCGCGCCGCTTCCCGGTGGCGTGCGGGTGGGGATGAACGTCCGGCACGCCAAATTCGGCTTCGGCGTCATCGTCGATGCGGAAACCGGAAACGATGTCAGGGTCCAGGTCAATTTCGGCAGCGCCGGAATGAAATGGCTGTCGCTGGCGCACACCAGGCTGGAGCCCGCGTGAGCCGTCCTCGCAGTTGATCCAGAACCGCTTGCGCGGGGGCGCTCATGGCGCGGCTTTCCTTTTTCGCCAACCACGCAAATCAAGCAGGCAGGCCACCAACTGGAACGTTGGGAACAGGAAAGCGGTGGCGCTTTTCTTCAAGCGCTTGCCGAAAAGCGACCTACGCTTGTCTTCTGGTGTCTTGCCCGCGAACAGGGCGAAGCGGCCAGGCAAACCCAGGATTTCCTTGTGCGCCTGTCCGGACGCCAAATGAAGCCTTCCCATCCCGTCACCCTGCCTGCGCTGCTTGAAGGCGTCTTCATGCGCTTCGCCATGCTCGATACCCTTGAGCATTATTCCCCGCAACAACTCAGGGACTTCGCCAGTCCTGTCCTTCTGGAACAACTGCATGGCGGGGG
>JAISME010000094.1 GCA_031276915.1 Zoogloeaceae bacterium | reverse complement strand
GTTATCTGTGGATAACGGAGAAGATTTTCCGGCGTCTGGATAACGCCGGGTTTTCCCTCTCTTCTTCTCCAGCCTTTCTTTCCCCTTCCGGTTTTCTTTTCCTTTCCGGATTTTCCGGTTTCTTCACTTTCCTGCGTTGCGCCGTCCCGGTCGCGGACACATTTCCCCCTGTTCTTGCGATTACGCCCCAATTCGTCATTGCGAGGGTCGAAGGCCCGTGGCAATCCAGACGGTCTTGCGGCCCGCTCCAGTGTTTCGGATTGCTGAACCGCTTCATGGATTGCTACGTTGTAAATTGCCGTCCGCAGGACCTCGCAATGACGAGGCGGGGTGACGGCAAAGTAGCGCGGGAGCATCCTGATCCCCCTTGGCGTGGTCGGAAGCAGGATGCTCCCCCCACCTTGCCGTTTCCCCCACGGGAAGAAACAAATCCGCGAATGACAAATCGCTGTCCGCAGGGTTGCCGTCCGCAGGACCTTGTCTTTTCCTTCCGGGTTTCTTTTCCTCCCGGTTTTCCGGTTTCCTTGTTTTTCTTCGTTTCACCACCCCGGTCGCGGGCGCGTGTCCTGGCATGCGTTCGCGGCCTTTTTTGTTCTTCCCTTTTTTCTTTCCAAAGGAGCATCATCATGAAACATCCTGCACACACCCTCCAGCGCGGCTTTACGCTCATTGAACTGATGATCGTTGTCGCCATCATCGGCATCCTCGCCGCCATCGCGCTGCCCGCCTATCAGCAGTACACCATCCGCGCCTATGTCGCCGAAGGCTTGAGTCTCGCGGGCGGCGCCAAGGCCGCACTCATGGACGCCTTTGTCAACAACGGGTCTGAGGGAATGCCCACGGCGAATTATCCCGGTTCCGGGAAATCTCCCCCAGGCAGCTACAACTACGAATTCAAGCCAACGTCCAATGTGAAGGCAATTGAAATCCTGGGTACGCTAGACGGAGGACAGCAGCCGGCCATTCGCATCTACTATGGTGGCAAGAGCAAGACACTGAATGATTTGGGTCTTATCCTGAACCTTCAGCCAGGATTTGGCGGACTCAAGGAAAATGGTTTTCCCCTTCACTTGCTGGGAGAAGAAAATGGCGGCAAAGATAGCGACAATAAAACATCATCCATCGTCTGGGGTTGTGCCTTGAGCAGAGAGAACAAGAAGACTTTCAAGGAGCTTGCCAAGTACCTGCCTAGCTCTTGCCGCTACATGAGACAAGAAGGAGAGCTATGAGCAGGTGTAGTTTCTTGGTCCGGATATTGATCGAAAACAAACTTCGGCTGGAAACCTCCCCCTTCAGGGGATCATCTGGCCGGAGGGATATAGCCCCTTCCATGCTGTTTCGTCCGGTCACGGGCGTGGATTGAAACATTTCACCAGCAAGAAAACCGCGGATCAGCGCCATTCCTGGCATTGCATGCCCGCTCGCCTTCCTGGCGCGGCGGGCAGGTTTTTCTTCGCCGTAGGGATTGGTCCGTCCGATCGGCGGGGACACCCGCTCCGCGCTCTTCATGATTCCCCCGTAAACCGAATGGCGCGGGATATTGTCATCCGCAGGACCCGCGTGACCTGATAGACTTCGGTTTCCCTTTTTTCTTTCCTGTCTGTAAATCTATGAAACACGTGGAATCCTTCATTGAAAAAATCGTCTTCTGGAGCCGTTGGCTGCAAGCGCCCCTGTATCTTGGCCTCATCGTCGCGCAAGGGGTGTATGTGTATCAGTTCATCTACGAGCTTTTGCATCTCATCACCCGCACGGGCCGGCTTTCCGATACGGAAGTCATGCTGATCGTCCTGGGTTTGATCGATGTGGTGATGATCGCCAACCTGCTCATCATGGTCATCATCGGCGGCTATGAGACCTTCGTTTCCCGCCTCAACCTGGAAGGTCATCCCGACCAGCCGGAATGGCTGTCGCACGTCAATGCCGGCGTCCTGAAGATCAAGCTGGCAACCGCCATCATCAGCATTTCGTCGATCCACCTCCTGAAGACCTTCATCAACGCGAGCAACACCTCCTGGCATACCATCCGGTCGCAGGTGCTGATTCACGTGGTGTTCATCGTTTCCGCCATGGCCATGGCCTACACGGACAAGCTGATGCACCAATCTGCCGCGCTCGCCAAGCAGCGTCACTGAACAAACCAAAAACACGATAACGGAGATTCCATGACCACCATTCGCCAGGATGATTTCATCCAGTCGATCGCCGACGCTTTCCAGTTCATCAGCTATTACCATCCGCTTGATTTCGTGACCGCCATGGGCGAAGCCCACGCGCGTGAGGAATCTCCCGCCGCGAAGGACGCCATCGCGCAGATTCTCTCCAATTCCCGCCTGTGCGCCGAGGGGCATCGTCCGATCTGCCAGGATACCGGCATTGCCGTGGTCTTCCTCAAGATCGGCATGAACGTTCGCTGGGATGCCCGTTTGAGTGTGCAGGAGATGGTCGACGAAGGCGTGCGCCGCGCCTACACGAATCCCGGGAACAAGCTGCGCGCCTCCGTGCTTTCCGATCCCGCCGGCGAGCGGCTGAACACCAGGGACAATACGCCCGCCGTCGTGCATTGCGAAATCGTTCCCGGCGATCATGTGGAAGTCATCTGCGCGGCCAAGGGCGGCGGTTCCGAAAACAAGACCAAGATGGCGATGCTGAATCCTTCCGACTCCATCGTGGACTGGGTTCTGAAAACCGTGCCGACGATGGGCGCCGGCTGGTGCCCGCCGGGCATTCTCGGTATCGGCATCGGCGGCACGCCGGAAAAGGCCCTGCTTCTTGCCAAGGAATCCCTGATGGCTCCGGTCGATATCCACAGGCTGCGCGAAAAGGCCGCTTCCGGCGCGGCGCTTTCCAGCGTGGAGGCGCTGCGCCTCGAACTCATGGAAAAGATCAATGCGCTTGGCATCGGCGCGCAGGGGCTGGGAGGGCTGACGACGCTTCTGGATGTCAAGATTCTCGATTATCCGACGCACGCGGCCTCGAAACCTGTCGCCATGATTCCCAACTGTGCCGCGACCCGGCACGCGCATTTCCATCTCGATGGCTCCGGACCCGCCGCGCTCGTGCCGCCGCGCCTTGAGGACTGGCCGAATGTCACCTGGCGACCCAACGCCGAAGCGTCGATCCGCGTCGATCTCGATACGCTCACTCCGGCAGAGGTCGCCGCCTGGAAGCCCGGGCAGACCCTGCTCCTGAACGGCAGGATGCTCACCGGGCGCGACGCCGCGCACAAGCGCATCCAGGACATGCTGGAAAGGGGCGAGCCCCTTCCCGTTGATTTCACCAACCGGGTGATCTATTACGTTGGCCCCGTTGACCCCGTGCGCGACGAGGTCGTCGGCCCCGCCGGCCCCACGACGGCTACGCGCATGGACAAATTCACCCGCATGATGCTGGAGAAAACCGGTCTCATCGCCATGATCGGCAAGTCCGAACGCGGTCCGGAAGCCATTGACGCCATTCGGGACAACCAGTCCGCCTACCTGATGGCCGTGGGCGGCGCGGCCTATCTTGTCTCCAGGGCGATCCGGCATGCCCGCACCGTGGCCTTCGCCGACCTGGGCATGGAAGCCATCTACGAATTCGATGTCCAGGACATGCCCGTTACCGTCGCCGTGGATTCCAGGGGGACCAGCGTGCACCAGACCGGGCCGAAGGAATGGCAGGCGCGCATTGGGAAAATCCCGGTCGTCGTGGCATGACGTTTCCGGACCCGCCTGGCCATGGCGGGCAGGGTATCCGGCGTCCCGAATACGCCAAAGCGCGCATTCCAGACGGCGGCGCGCTCGCGCCAGGACCAGCGGATGCGACAGGGAAAGTGGCGCCAATCCCGGCGGCAACGCGCGTCCTTGTCGGCAAGGCCGTCGCGACAGGGGAACCCTTGGCTTACTGTCGGGATTCCAGACTGGAGTTCGTTTTGCGATGATGGAAAAAAATCCCCCGGGATTCTCTGCCGGGGGAAATCTTGTGTCTTGTGAATAGTCCGCGGTGTCGCTGGAATGCCCGGGACATGCTTCTTGCTTCTTGTGAGGCGGTTGGTTCCGGGCTGTTTGCGGGTTGTGCGCCGGATTGGGCGTGATCCTCAGTTGCTTCAGTTGGTGACGTAGCGGCATCTGCTGGGCAGATACCTGACGTACTTGTTGTTGTTCGTATTGCTCAAGCGATAGCCCCAGACAATGGAACCGCCGCCAACAGAAGGAGTGCCGGTTTTAGGATCAGACAGCAGAGATTTTTCGGGGTCACCGGTAGCCTCGTTGATCTTGCCATATCCTGGGTACAGCGCAATCGCAAACCCCAGGGCATCCAGCTTTTTGTTCTTGCCGCCATACCAGATGCGAAGGCCGGGGAGATTGGGATTCTTTACAGCGTCCTTTCCGAGGATCTCGATCCTTTTTATATTGCGCGTTGGCTTGAATGCGTAGTTGTAGCTGTCTTTGGGCGCCTTCCCGGTGCCGGGATAATCCACCGGCGCAACTCTGCCATTTTCGACCCAGTAGTCCATGAAAGCCGTCTTGGCGCCTTCCGCCACCACTAGCCCTTCGGCGATGTAGGCACGCATGACGTAGTCCTGATAGGCGGGAAGCGCGATGGCGGCAAGGATGCCGATGATGGCGACGACGATCATCAATTCGATGAGCGTAAAGCCACGCTGGAAGGTGTGTGCAAGGTGTTTCATGGTGATGCTCCTTTGGAAAGGAAAAAGGAAGGACGAAAAGGTCGCGGGTGGTATGCAAGGAGACGCGCCCGCGACCGGGGTAGTGAAACGAGGAAAAGCGAAGAATCCGGAAGACCCGGAAGGAAAAGAAACCCCGGAAGAAAAAACGAAGTCCTGCGGACGGCAACCCTGCGAACAGTGATTTGTCATTCGCGGATTTGTTTCTTTCCGTGGGGGAAACGGCAAAGTGGGGGGAGCATCCTGCTCCCCCGTGGTGTGGTCGGGAGCAGGATGCTTCCCCCACTTTGCCGTCATCCCACCTTGTCATTGCGAGGAGCGAAGCGACGTGGCAATCCACACGGCGGTTCAGTTTTCCGAAACGTTGGAGCGAACTGCGAGGCCGTCTGGATTGCCACGGGCCTTCGGCCCTCGCAATGACGATGCGGGGTGTGATTGCAAGAACGAGGGGAAACGCGCCCGCAACCGGGACGGTGAAACAAGGAAAAGCAAAGAAACCGGAAAACCCGGAAAGGAAAAGAAAACCGGAAGGGGAGGGAAAGGCTGGAGAAGAAGAGAGAAAGAATCCGGCGCTATCCAGACGCCGAAAAATCTTCTCCGTTATCTGTGGATAACGGAGAAGATTTTCATGTTGTGCGTTGTGTGCGCGCGATCGCCAGGCTGAAAGCCTGACGATCGCGCGCGCACAGGGAAGACCCGACAACCGTCTTTTCCACTTTCCGCTCCTGTCCTGTCGTGTTCCGCTTTATCATAACAATCTGCACGCAAGACATGTACCAGAAGTCCTGAAAACCCATAACCCATTGATTTTAATCCATTATCTCTTCTCCCCTTCCATCTCGGCAACACAGGATGTGACAATATTCGTCACCAAGTGACCAAAAAGTGTCACATCGTTTCCTCCCAAGAGAACAAAACCACGCAGCGACAACTCCCCGGAATGGCGCGGAAACAGCGCAACATCCAGCCTCCGGCCCCTTGTCGCCGCCCGACACAGGAAACCGGTTCGAAAACCAGGCAATCCCGGACGGCGGTTGCCTTCTTTTCCCGGCCCCTTTATAGTGCCTTCCGTTTCGTGGGAGAGGGCGGGGTTTCCCGCCGCCGAAGGCGTAACCCACCCGAAAACGCTCAGGCAGAAGGACCGCGAAACCGGCTGGCCGCGATTTGCCGTCCGCCGCGACTCTGGAGAGCTGGCGCCGCTTCCCGGCGCTCACCGATGGGGCAACGGCCACGCCTTTCCCGCGTGTCCGCAATCTCTCAGGTATCAAGGACAGAGGGGTAGGTCGTTTGCGTCACGCCACGCTGGCGGCGCACGCGGTTTCTTCCGTCATGGATTCCGCAAGGAGATTGCCAATGTCCAAACCCACCGTCCTGAATGCCGCGCACCGCGCCCTGAACGCCCGCATGATCGATTTTGGCGGCTGGGAGATGCCCGTCAATTATGGTTCCCAGATCGAGGAACATCATGCCGTCCGCCGCGATTGCGGCATGTTCGACATTTCCCACATGTGCGCCGTGGCCTTGCGCGGTCCCGATGCCAGGCCGTTCCTGTCCAGGCTGCTCGCCAACAGCGTCGAAAAGCTCCAGGCTCCGGGCAAGGCGCTCTACAGCCCGATGCTGAACGAAACCGGCGGCGTGATCGACGACCTGATCGTATGCCGTTTCTCCGATGAGGATTTCCACATGGTCGTCAATGCCGGTACGGCCGGGAAGGATCTCGCCTGGATGTCCGCGTGTCGCGCGGCCCGGGGATATGACGTCACGCTTGCGCCCCTGCGCGAGGGCAGCGCGGCCGTCGGCATGATCGCCGTGCAGGGACCGAACGCCAGGGCAAGGGTCTGGCAGGCGTTGCCGGAAACAAGGCGCGCCACGGAAACGTTGCCCCCCTTTTTCGGCGTCCGGATCGGCGACCTTTTCATCGCCACCACCGGCTATACCGGCGAGGACGGTTTCGAGATCACCCTGCCCGCCGCGCGCGCCGAAGCGTTGTGGAGCGCCCTGCTGGCGGCGGGCGTTCGCCCTTGCGGGCTGGGCGCGCGCGATACCTTGCGGCTGGAGGCGGGCATGAATCTCTACGGCCAGGACATGGACGAGACCGTCTCGCCGCTCGACGCGGGGCTGGAGCGCTACGTGGAACTCGCTTCCGGGCGGGATTTCATCGGCAGGGCGGCGCTCCTCGCCCAGGAACGGCGCGTCAGCTTTCTCGGCCTGAAGCTGCTGGACAAGGGCGTATTGCGCGCGCACCAGAAAGTCTTCACGCCGGAAGGCGAGGGGGAAATCACCAGTGGCACGTTCTCGCCGACCCTGGGCGCTTCCATCGCCTTCGCCCGCCTGCCACGCGCGGCGCGAATCAATACGGTCGTCCAGGTTGACATCCGCGGCAAGCGGCTGCCCGCCCGGATTGTCCCGCTGCCTTTTGTCCGTCACGGCAAGGCGCTTGTCTGAACCGAATCTCTTGCACTGGAGTTTTCCATGAACATTCCCGCTGAACTGAAGTACACCGCTTCCCACGAATGGGCGCGTCCGGAAACGGATGGTTCCGTTACCGTGGGCATTACCAACCATGCCCAGGAATTGCTGGGCGACATGGTTTTCGTCGAATTGCCGGAAACCGGCAGGACGCTCGCCGCCGGGGAGGAAACCTGCGTGCTCGAATCCGTGAAGGCCGCCGCCGACGTTTACGCGCCTGTGGCGGGCCGTGTCGTTGCGGTCAACGACGCGCTCGTATCCGCGCCCGAGCAGATCAACCAGGACGCATACGCCGCCTGGCTTTTCAGGCTTGCGCCCGACGATGCCGCCGATCTGGGAAAACTTCTCGACGCGGCAGCCTACAGGGCGGTCATTGACGCGGGGCAATCATGACAGCCGCCTCCACGGCATCCCCCGCGGCGTCTCTTTCAGCGCCGCTTGCCGATCTGCTCCAGCAGGATGAATTCATCGCCCGCCATCTTGGTCCCGGCCCCGCCGAACAGGCCGGGATGCTGGCCGCCATTGGCGTAGACAGCGCCGACGCGCTGATGGCGGAAGCCCTGCCCGAGGATATTCGCCTGCCCGCCGATCTGGATCTGCCGCCGCCCCGGCGCGAACACCAGGCGCTGGCTGACCTGAAGGCCATCGCCAGCAAGAATACGCTCCGGAAAAACCTGATCGGCCTGGGCTACCACGACACGCTGACACCCGCGGTCATCCTGCGCAATGTGCTGGAGAATCCCGGCTGGTATACGGCCTACACGCCGTACCAGGCGGAAATCGCGCAAGGACGGCTGGAAAGCCTGCTGACCTTCCAGCAGATGACCATCGACCTCACCGGCCTGGAACTGGCGAACGCATCCCTGCTCGACGAGGCGACCGCCGCCGCCGAGGCCATGACCATGGCGCGCCGGGTGAGCAAAACGGCGTCCAACCGCTTTTTCGTCGACCGCGATGTCTTTCCCCAGACCCTGGACGTACTGAAAACCCGCGCCGACGGCCTCGGCTTCGAGCTTGTTGTCGACCAGCCGGACGCCATCCGGGAACAGGAATTTTTCGGCGCCCTGCTGCAATACCCGAACCAGTTCGGCGAAATCGGAGACACGCGCGCGCATATTGCCGCGCTGAAGGCGGCGGGGGCCATTACCGCCGTGGCCACCGACCTGATGGCGCTGGCGCTCCTGGAATCTCCCGGTGCGCTGGGCGCGGACATTGCCCTTGGCTCCAGCCAGCGTTTTGGCGTCCCTCCGGGTTTCGGCGGCCCGCATGCCGCTTTTTTCGCGGCCCGCGTCGTTTACGCGCGCGCCATGCCGGGACGCATCATCGGCGTTTCCCGCGACGCGCACGGAAAACCCGCGCGGCGCATGGCGCTGCAAACGCGAGAGCAGCATATTCGCCGCGAAAAGGCCAATTCCAACCTGTGCACCGCACAAGCGCTGCTCGCCAGCATGGCAGGCATGTACGCGGTCTATCACGGTCCTGACAGGCTGCGCGCCATCGCGGCGCGCATTCACCGCCTCGCCGCCATTCTTGACGCGGGCCTGCGGCAGGCGGGTATTGTCCAGTGCAACCGCCACTATTTCGATACCCTGCTCCTGGACCTGGGCGAACGGGCGGAAATCGTATGGCGGACCGCGCGGACAGCGGGCTACAACCTGCGTCTGCTGGAAAGCGAACCGGATGGCGCGGCGGGCCGGATCGGCATCGCCGTCAACGAAAAAACCACGCCCGGGGACATTGCCGCGCTGTTCGGGATCATCGCCGGCAAGACGCTCGACCTCGCGGCGCTGGACGCCGCGCTCGCCGGTGACGACCCTTCCCTGCCGGAGAGCCTGCTGCGCCGGGACGCCATTCTCGCGCACCCCGTGTTCAACCGGCATCACACCGAGCACGCCATGCTGCGCTATCTCAAGAGGCTGCAAAACCGCGACCTGGCGATGGATCACGCCATGATTTCGCTCGGTTCGTGCACGATGAAGCTGAACGCCGCCAGCGAGATGATCCCGATCACCTGGCCCGAATTCGCGGACCTGCATCCTTTCGCGCCGCCCGAACAGGCGAGCGGCACGCTGGAGATGATCGGACAGCTCGCGGACTGGCTGGGGACCATTGCCGGATTCGATGCCGTTTCGCTCCAGCCCAATTCCGGCGCGCAGGGCGAATACGCCGGTCTGCTTGCCATCCGCCGCTACCATGCCAGCCGCAATGAGGATGATCGCCGCGTCTGCCTGATTCCCGAATCCGCGCACGGCACCAATCCCGCGTCCGCGCGCATGGCGGGCCTGACCGTTGTGGAAATCGCCTGTGACGCGCGAGGCAATGTCGACCTCGCCGACCTCGAGGCCAGGGCCGGGGAACACGCGTCCCGGCTTGCCTGCCTGATGCTCACCTATCCATCCACCCATGGCGTGTTCGAGGAAGCCGTGCGCGAGATTTGCGCGATCGTGCACGCGCGTGGCGGGCAGGTATACATGGACGGAGCCAACCTCAACGCCCAGGTGGGATGGACTTCTCCCGGCTTCATCGGCGCGGATGTCTCGCACATGAACCTGCACAAGACCTTCGCCATTCCCCACGGCGGCGGCGGGCCGGGCATGGGGCCGATCGCGCTCAAGGCGCACCTCGCGCCTTTCATGCCCGGCCATGTGTTCAGCCGCGCGGCAGGCGGGCAATCCGCGTCGCGCGGCAGGGGTGCGGTCGCCGCCGCGCCCTTCGGCTCCGCCTCCATCCTGCCGATTTCCTGGATGTACATCGCCATGCTCGGCGGCAAGGGACTGAAACTGGCGACCCGGACGGCGATTCTCAACGCCAATTACATCGCCAGCCGCCTGGGCGCACATTATCCGGTATTGCACACGGGCAGGCATGGACGCGTGGCGCACGAATGTATCCTCGACATCCGTCCCGTCAAGGCCGCGAGCGGCGTCAGCGAAATCGACATCGCCAAGCGCCTGATGGATTACGGCTTTCACGCGCCCACGGTGAGCTTCCCGGTGCCTGGCGCGATCATGGTCGAGCCGACGGAATCCGAAAGCAAGGCCGAACTGGACCGCTTCATCGATGCGTTCATCGCCATCCGCGAAGAAATTCGCCGCGTCGAGACAGGCGCCTGGCCGAAGGACGACAACCCGCTGAAACACGCGCCACATACCCAGGAGGCCCTCTCCGCCACCGGATGGACGCATCCCTACACCCGCGCGGAAGCCGCCTTTCCCCTGCCCTGGGTCGCGGAAAACAAGTTCTGGCCGAGCGTTGGCCGCATCGACGACGTGTACGGCGATCGCAATCTCTCCGGCGCCTCCTGCGGGCTGCAACTGTTGTATTGAAACCCTGGCGGTCACGGGGATGGCCGGTTACCCGTGTCGGGAGGTGTCCGCAAAACGAACCCCGGACAGGGCCGCGAAACGGGGAAAAACGAAAGGGAAAAGCGGGGAGGGAAGCGGCAGGCGTTTTCCAGGCCCCGGAAGCCGACGGAAAAATTTCCCCTGGAATCCGTCGCCGGAGGGAGATTTTGTCAGCGGACGGTGGTGTCACGCGCCACCGGAACGCCCGGAACCATTCCCGGCGGAGTGGTTGGTTCCGGGCTTTTTGCCGGTTGCGCGCCCGGACGACTGGAGGCGACCTTCAGTTCGGCAGAGTAGAGCTTTGGTAACGGCAGCGACTGGGCACATACTTGGAAAGCTTGCGGAAAGACTTCGTTTTGCTCGCACCGCTCACAATGCAGCCCCAGACGATGGAACCACCGCCCAGAGGGTTTTTTTGTGCTCCCCCACTTCCACCAATCCCCGCAAGAACGGATTCGGGAACACCGGTAATCCCGTTGATCTTGCCAAACCCCGGGATCAGCCCAACCACAGGCCCCAAGTCCTCCAGTGTTTTGTTCTTGCCGCCATAATAGATACGAACCAGAGCGGAGTCCGCATCAGTATCCGACGCCGTCCCGATCTCCATCCTTTTTACATTGTGTGTCGGCTTGAACTGGTAGTGGTAGCTATCCTTGGGTGGCTTCCCGGTGCCGGGGTAAGCCACCTCGGGAAGTTTTCCATTTTCGGTCCAGTAGTCAATGATGGCCACCTTGGCGCC
>JAISME010000082.1 GCA_031276915.1 Zoogloeaceae bacterium | reverse complement strand
TTTTGCAACTCGGGTGGGCGTGGGCGCTCCTGGGGCCCCCCCTCCCGACCTCAGCCACCCCCCCCCCACGCGCGCGCACAACGCACAACGCACAACGCACAACGCACAACGCACAACGTGAAAATCTTCTCCGTTATCTGTGGATAACGGAGAAGATTTTTCGGCGTCGGGATAACGCCGGGTTCTTTCTCTCTCCTCCTCTAGCCTTTCCTTCCCCTTCCGGTTTTCTTTTCCTTTCCGGGTTTTCCGGTTTCTTTGCTTTTCCTTGTTTCTCTGTCCCGGTAGCGGGCGCGTTTCCCCTTGTTCCTGCGATCACGCCCCAACCCGTCATTGCGAAGGCCGCAGGCCCGTGGCAATCCAGACGGCCTCGCGGTCTGTTCCAGCGTTTCGGATTGCTGGACCGCTTCATGGATTGCCACGTCGTAAATTGCCGTCCGCAGGACCTCGCAATGACGAAGTGGGACGACGACAAAGTGGAGGGAGCATCCTGCTCCCTCGTGTCTGGACGGGAGCGTTCTGCTCCCCCCACTTTGTTTTCCTTCCGGCTTTCCGGTTTCTTCGCTTTTCCTCGTTTCACCACCCCGGTCGCGGGCGCGTGTCCTTGCACGCGTCCGCGGCCTTTTTTGTTCTTCCTTCTTTTTCTTTCCAAAGGAGCATCATCATGAAACATCTTGTACACACCCTTCAACGTGGCTTCACGCGATGCCGGGGGCGAACTGGAAATCCTCGCGCCGTACACACCCTTCAACGCGGCTTCACGCTCATCGAACTGATGATCGTCGTTGCCATCATCGGCATCCTTGCCGCCATTGCACTGCCCGCCTATCAGCAGTACACCATCCGCGCCTATGTCGCCGAAGGCTTGAGTGTCGCGGCAGGCGCCAAGGCTGCCGTCCTGGATGTCTTTGTCGAGGGCACGCATGACAAGGTTACTGTAGATTACCCCGGCTCCGGCCCGTCACCTGTCGGGAGCTACCCCGGGTACAACTTCAAGCCCACCGGTGCGGTGAAAGCGATAAAAATCTACAAATTCGACATCCACCATATCCAGCACCCAGGACTAATCGAAATTTCCTATGGCAGAAACAAGAAGACACCGGAATTTATCCTGCAACTGTCGCCGGGGCAGGGGACAATCCGCGAATCCGATGGCTCCCCCTTTTCGTTCAAGACATCCAATAATCCGAATGGCGGCAGCATCGTCTGGGGGTGCCTTTTGGAAAAAACGCATTCCCTGGCAAAATTCGGCAAGTATCTGCCATCCCGTTGCCGTTATGGTGGTTTGGAGAATCCGTAAATAAGTAAACCACAATCAGAGGGATTTTGCCGGCAAAATCCCTTCAGGGTTGCCGGCCAGCGCCATTGGGAAGGCGTTTTCTCCTTCCCAATGGCGTTATAGTTGAATCTTCTGCTGCAGCAGTCTTTGCCCCGCCCTGGAGGGCAGGGTTCCGAACCGGAGTTGGTTTTACGATGAATTCCACGCGCGCATCCAGTATCACCGATACCATCGCCGCCATTGCCACCGCTTCCGGTCGGGGCGGGGTGGGGATTGTCCGGGTTTCGGGCGGGAGTTTGACGGCATTTTCCCAGGCGCTCACCGGCAGGACGCCGGAACCCCGGCATGCGACGCTCGCCGACTTCAGGGCCGCCGATGGCGCCATCATCGATCGCGGCCTGATCCTCTATTTTCCCGCGCCGGCTTCCTTTACCGGTGAGGACGTGCTGGAATTCCACGGGCACGGCGGACCAGTGGTGATGAACCTCTTGCTTTCCCGTTGCCTGGAACTGGGCGCGCGCCTGGCGGAACCGGGCGAATTCACGCGCCGCGCCTTCCTGAACGACAAGCTGGATCTCGCCCAGGCCGAAGCCGTGGCCGATCTGATCGACGCCGCCACCGCCACCGCCGCGCGTTCCGCCGCGCGTTCCCTGGAAGGCGAATTTTCCGGGGCTGTCCACGCGCTGGTCGCGGAACTCATCGATCTCAGGATGCGGGTCGAAGCTACGCTGGATTTCCCCGAGGAGGAAACCGATTCCCTGTGGGTTGCCGATGTCGTCAATCGTCTCGACAGGCTCGACGCGCGCCTGGCGGCGGTGCGCGCAAGGGCAAGACAAGGGAAACTCCTGCAAGCCGGGCTGCATGTTGTGCTGATCGGGCAACCCAATGTCGGCAAGTCCTCGCTCCTGAACCGTCTGGCCGGGGACGATCTTGCCATCGTCACCTCGATTCCCGGCACCACGCGGGACGCGCTCAAATCCGCCATCCAGATCGAGGGCGTTCCGCTGCACATCATCGACACAGCGGGCCTCAGGGAAACCGGGGACGAAGTGGAAAAAATTGGCATCGCCCGCGCCTGGAAGGCCATTGCCGAGGCTGATATTGCCCTCATGCTCCTGGATGCCCGCGCGGGGCTCACGACCGCGGACCGCGCCATCCTGGAAAAACTGCCGCCGGATATTCCCCGCGTCATCGCGCGCAACAAGATCGACCTCATGGGCGAAGCGCCGGGGAAAACCCTGGAAGGCGCGGACATCACCCTGTCGATCTCGGTCAAGTCCGGCGCGGGGCTGGATCTCCTGCGCCAGTCCCTTCTGGAAATCGCCGGCTGGCAGGCCGGCGAGGACGTGTTCATTGCCCGCGAACGTCACCTGCAGGCGCTGAAAACTGGCGCGCGGCATCTTGCGAGCGCGCGCCGCGAGGCCGGAACACCCTGTCCGGCGCTCGAACTTTTCGCCGAAAACCTGCGCCTTGCCCAGAACGCGCTTGCTGAAATCACCGGGGAATTCCTTCCGGACGACTTGCTCGGAGTAATTTTCAGCCGGTTTTGTATCGGAAAGTGACAAGCCTTCCGGACATTCCCACACCAGCGCGACCAAAGGCCCACCCGTTGATTGGGCGATCAACTGGAAGCGGAAACGGGAAACGGCAGGCGCGCTCCAGTTGCGCGATGCGGCCCGAAAGCTTCGGCCATGGCACGGACGATGGAAAACGTGCCGTGGTTGCGCAAAATCAGGTTGCGCTTGCCGCCCGGCTTGGCTTTTCCCCCGGACTGGCCTACAACCAATGAAAGCATTCCTCCACCCATAACAACGACAAGGCGGAAACTGGCGCTGTAGCGCGCGCATCAGGACACAAGGACACAACACAAGTGGAGGAAGCCGT
>JAISME010000131.1 GCA_031276915.1 Zoogloeaceae bacterium | reverse complement strand
TCCGGTTTGTCAAGCTTTTTTACACTTTTCCCAATATTTACTCCGAACATCCCGCCTGCGAAAGACGCAGCGGCGGCTCCGATGGGATGCGAGGGGGTCAGGAAGGTGTAAAACATGGTAAGCGTTTGTTCAGCGCATGTGATGAAGTCTGACAGGGAGTATGCGAGAGATATGCCATCATGTCAACCCATGCCGAATCCCAGTGATAACGCGAGTTCCCATCAAAAACAGTCGTCGAAAAGTGACAAAAAACGCCACGTGAGTGACGAGAATTGTCACTCTAGATGACGAAAGTTATCACTTCCACAAGAATCATCATACAGTGCAGGGAGGTATACGCGCTTGCAAACGTGGTGTACGGATTTCATCGTAATCTCAACTCTGCTGTTTGAAACTCCAATCTGGAAAAGGAGAAAAAACGTCTTCCAGATTCGTTTACAGCGAGAGGCTCATGTCTTCGCTGATTCCTGCTGGCTATTCCTGTCTATGTCAATTAAATTGCGTATGGCGCAATTGAAAGAAGGGAAGAAATATCGCACGCGCAGCATTTAAATATCGTGTTCGTAAACAGCATCCTTGCTCCCGATCTCCTGAATGCCACAGGAGCAGGATACTCCCGCCACTCTGCGCGCAAGGTCAGAAGGCAGACGACAGTAGGATTACGTGAAGGATAATCGCCTTGAAGGGAGAAAGACCGTCTGGATTGCCGTGTCGCTACGTTTCTCGCAATGACGCGAGTGTTTCGTCTACTGGTACCTGATATCTGATCCTTGCCCCTGATTCCAGACGGCTCGGCGCTTGCCGCCTTGCAGGTCATATTGCGCGTCTACGTCCCACAGGGTGAGGATTTGCCGGGGAAAGCAGTATTCGTACACATTGAATTTGTGCGGGCCGGAATGATCCGCCACCGCCATCAGGGCAAAGAGTTCGGGCGCGGACAGGGCAAACACGTCCTGCCTCTGGAAGCGGACGCTGAAGCGCCGGACGATGTGGGCGCTGACGCCGATAAACCACAGCCGCTCATCCGGGCCGCATTCGGTCTGGATAGCGGCGTCACAAAAATAATCGAGCGGGCCGTGCGACGACTCCAGGGGAAAACCGAAAGCGGCAAGGGCAAGTCTCACCGCAGCGCGGCTTTCTCCCAGACGCATGGGGCCAATGCCTTCCAGCGGGCGGATGTCAAGAACGGGCAGGGCGGCTTGCATTGCGAGATTCTCCTCACAGGAAGGGGCTGGTGTTTTGTTTCAGGCAGTCCTCGTAGGCGTCACCGTCGATGTAGGTGCAGGTTTCGCCGTTGAATGTGCTGGTTTTGAGGATTTCCTTGCGCAATATGGCAGTAAGCCGGTCGGCGGGGATGGTGCTGGAGTTTTTGATGACCACTTTTGCCTCGCGCTTGCCCCTGACGTTGATGGTGTTGGCGTCGCTGATGAGTTTGTCGACCTTGAGATTGCCGTGGATTTCAACGTATTCGCCAAATTCCGCGAACGATTCAGCCTCGACATTGCCGCCAACGGAAAAAGCGCAATCGTTGGTGGAATTGGTATAGACATGGTCCGCGCGCAGGTTGCCGCAGATGACCGTATGCATGCCGTGGCTGACGCAGCGCCTGACCTCTGCATCACCCAGGACAATCAACACGCATTCCTCCACCGCCATTTCTGGGAACTCCTTGCAAAAGGTGGATGAAATTATGGCAACAGAGAAATCGCCGTCCGCCGGACTATAGCACAGGCGCAAGCCCGGCGTGTCCTGGAGGGCGCCATTCAAGCGCGGCGGCAGATCCTGCTTTCGTGCCGCGCAGTTCAAAAGATCGGGAGCAGGATGCGCCCGCTACTTTCCATCTGCGGCAGCGAAGGTCGGCGGGCGTCCGCAATCTTCCCTGGATTGCCTCAATCGGGGTTTTCATGACGCCCGGACGCCGCGAGCGCCGCTTCCATATCCCGACATAAATCCCCGGCGTTCTCTAGTCCCGCCGCGATGCGCACCAGCGAGGGCGTAATGCCTGCGCGTTGCATTTGTTCTGGCGTCAGGCTGGCTTCCCACATTGAGGCGGCATGCACCACCAGCGTTTCGACGCCACCCAGACTTACCGCGTGGCGCGCGAGTTTCAGGGAGGCGACGAATCGCCGGGCGGCGGCGTATCCTTCCTTTGCGCCGCCCGCGAACTCGATGCTCAGGACGCCGCCGCCGCGTCGCATCTGGCGCTTGAAAAGCGCATGCTGCGGGTGGCTTTCCAGCTCCGGGTAATGCACCCGTTCGATGGCCGGATGCTGTTCGAAAAAACGCGCCAGGGCAAGCGCGTTTTCGTTTTGCCGGGCAACCCGCAGGGGCAGCGTGCGCAGTCCGCGCAAAAGCAGGAAAGCGGTAAAGGGGCTGACGTTCGTTCCCAGGGCAATGGCGCGTTCCCAGATTTTTTCGATGAGCGCGGCGTCGCCGCATACCACGCCCGCGATGAGGTCACTGTGCCCACCGAGGTATTTGGTGGCGCTGTGCAGCACAAGGTCAATGCCAGAATCCCTCGGACACTGGTTGACCGGTGAGGCAAAGGTATTGTCGGCCAGCGTGAGGATCCCGTGACGCTTGCCGCAGGCGGCCACGGCGGCAAGATCGGTAAGCGCCAGGGTGGGATTGGAGGGAGTCTCCACGACAATCAAGCGGGTGTTTTCCCGCACGGCCGCTTCGAAAGCGCCAGAATCGCGTTGGTCAACCTGGCTCACCTGCACGCCAAATCCCGGCAGGAGGTCCGTGAGGAGCCTGGCGGTTCCCATGTAATGCGCGCCCTGCGCCACAACGTGGTCGCCGGCGCGAAGGAAGCGCAAAAGCGTGGTGCTCATTGCGCCCATGCCGGAAGAAAGGAGCAACGCTGCCTCCGTTTTCTCCAGCCGGGCGATCAGGCGTTCGCAGCGTTCCTGCGTGGGGTTGCCGTAGCGGGTGTAGTAACGCGGATGGCGCGGCGTGTTCGCCATTTCGGCAAATTCGGCGGCGCTCCGCGCGGCATAGGTGGAGGCCGGGTAAATCGCCGGCGCAAGCGCCGTGTCGTCTTGTTCCGGATGCTCCCAGTCCAGGTCGCCGTGGATAACAAGAGATTGGAGCGCGTCCGCGAAATCGTCAGGCATGGAAAAACCGTCATGTTGGGGAAATGACCGCATTGTAGCAACGCGCGGCAATCTGGTACGCTTTCGCATTCTTTCCGCGAAAATTCATGGACAACAGTCAGCAGGGCCAGATCATGCCACATGGAAAACCGAAAGTCCCCAGGGAGGGCGTGGCAGAAGCCTATGCGCGCACCCTGGCGGAGAAGGGATATGCCGCCGACGCCGCGCAAATGGCGGCGGCCCGTTGTTTGCAGCGGCTATACGAGGAACTGCTGGCTTTCAAGGTCAAGCGCGGCAGCGCCCTGAAGCGATGGCTGAATCCGCCGCGACCGCCCCGGGGGGTATATTTCTGGGGTGGTGTCGGTCGCGGCAAGAGCTTTTTGATGGATTGCTTTTTCAAGACCGTTCCCTATCGGCGCAAGATCCGCGTCCATTTCCACGCGTTCATGCGACGCATCCACGCGGAACTGGATGCCTGCCGGGGCGAAGCCGACCCCATGCGCAAGGTGGCGGAAAAAATCGCCGGGGAAGCACGCCTTTTGTGTTTCGACGAATTCCACGTTTCCGACATCGCCGACGCCATGATCCTGGGACGGCTTCTCGCCGGTCTGGAAGCGCAGGGAGTTATCCTTGTCATGACTTCCAACTATCCACCGGACGGCCTCTACCCGAATGGCCTGCATCGGGAAAGCTTCCTGCCCGCAATCGAACGCATCAAGCGCCAGATGGACGTGATCGAGGTAGACGCCGGCATCGACTATCGCCTGCGCGTCCTGACGCAGGCGGAAATCTACCACCACCCGGCGGACGCAGCGGCGGAAGAACGGATGCGGGCCTGGTTCGATCGGATGGCGCCGGAACGGGAAGCCGACGAGCGCGGCGACATTGAAATCCTGGGCCGCGCCATCCCCGCGCGACGGCGCAACCGGGACGTGATCTGGTTCGATTTCGAGCACCTGTGCGGCGGCCCGCGTTCGCAAAACGACTACCTGGAAATCGCCCACGCCTATTCCACCGTGCTGCTCTCCAACATCCCGCGCATGGGAGCGGGCCAGTCCGCCGAGGCGCGCCGCTTCACCTGGCTCGTCGACGTGTTCTACGATCACAGGATCAAGCTGATGATGACCGCGGCCTGCGCGGCGGAATCGCTCTACACCGAAGGCGTCAACTCCGGGGAGTTTTTCCGCACGGTAAGCCGCCTTGTGGAAATGCGCTCGCGGGAATACCTGACGATGCCAGTCCTGCGGACAACAGCTTCCGCGGACGGCAACGCCCGCGGATGACGGGTTTTTATCGTACACTGGCTCCGGCTTGAACATCCGCCATGAATGACCTTTGTGCCCCGCCACAGGAAAAATGGAAAGACGCGGGTTTTCCCCGCCCCGATCCCCACCATGCAAAAACTTGACCTTGCCATTGCCGGCATGCACTGCGCCGCCTGCGCGGCGCGGCTTGAAAAATGCCTGAACGCCCTGCCCGGCGTGCGGGCCAGCGTCAATTTCGCCAGCGAAAGGGCGTTGGTCACGCTTTCCGGCGCGGTGTCGCCGCAAGAGGTCGTGCGCGCGATCAAGGCCGCCGGTTTCGAAACGCCGTCGGAAGTCCTCGAGCTGGCGATCTCCGGCATGCATTGCGCCGCCTGCGCGGCACGCGTTGAAACCCTGCTGAACCGCCTGCCGGATGTGGAGGCCAGCGTCAACCTGGCGAACGAGCAGGCGCGGGTGCACTGGCGACCTGGCGTGTCCGCGACGCCGGCGGAGATCATCGCCGCGATCGAAAAAGCCGGTTTCAAGGCAGCGCGGCTTGACGATTCCATTCGGGAAACCGTCCGGACGGAAAAGGACGCGGCATACCGGCGGGAAGTACGTCGTTTCTGGATTTCCGCGTTGCTGACGCTGCCGCTGCTGGCGCAGATGCCTTTCATGCTCGCGGGCGGGCATGGCATGGAATTGCCGCGCTGGCTGCAATGCGCGCTGGCGACGCCCGTGCAATTCTGGATTGGCGCGCGATTCTACGCGGGCGCGTGGAGCGCCCTGAAAAACGGCAGCGCCAACATGGATGTGCTGGTCGCGCTGGGCACCTCGATGGCCTGGGGATTTTCGACAGTGGTGACGGTGATGGGCCTGCGACAGCACGTCTACTTCGAGGGTGCGGCGGCTGTCATCACCCTGGTGCTCCTGGGCAAATTGCTGGAAGCGCGCGCCAAGGCGCGGGCCGCGTCCGCGCTTGAAAGCCTGGCCCACCTGCAACCGCGCGTGGCGCGCGTGGAACGGGAGGGAAGCATCGAGGAAATCGCCGTGGAGCGTCTGTCGCCGGGCGACGTTTTCCTCGTGCGTCCGGGTGAGACGATTCCCGTGGATGGCGAGGTGCTGGACGGCGATTCAGCGGTGGATGAAGCCCTGCTGACCGGCGAGAGCATACCGGTCGCCAAGTCGCCGGGCGCGGCGGTGTTCGCCGCCACCCTGAACGGAACGGGATTGCTGCGCTGCCGCGCCACCGGTGTCGGCGAACAAACCCTGCTGGCGGGCATCATTCGCCTGGTGGCCGAGGCGCAGGGTTCCAAGGCGCCGGTGCAGCGACTGACCGACCGGATTTCCGCCATCTTCGTGCCCACGGTGTGCGGCATCGCGTTCGTCACTTTCCTGGGCTGGTGGTTCACCGCCGGCGATCTGGCGACGGCGCTCGTCAACGCCGTCGCCGTCCTGGTGATTGCCTGTCCCTGCGCGTTGGGGCTGGCAACGCCCACGGCCATCATGGTAGGCGCGGGGCTGGGCGCGCAGGCGGGCATCCTGATCCGCAACGCCGAGGCGCTGGAGCGGGTCGGCAAACTGCGCGTCCTGGCGCTGGACAAGACCGGCACCCTGACCGAAGGCCGCCCGCGCGTGACCGACATCCTCCCGGTGGAAGCAGGCGGAACAGACTGGATTCGAGCGGCGGCGGCCCTGGAACAGGGATCGGAACATCCGCTGGCGCGCGCGATCCTGGCCTTGCCGGAAGCGCGGGATGTCCCGGTCACGACAGGGTTCAGGGCATTTCCCGGCGCCGGCGTGGAAGGCGTGGTGAAAGGCCGTCGCTTGCGCCTGGGCGCGCCGGACTGGGCCTGTCCGGATCTGGACGACACCCTCGCGGCGCGGGTTGCCGCTCTGCGCGGCCAGGGGAAAACCGTGGTGGCGCTGCGCGACACGACGCAGGAAAGCCCGCTTGGCCTCATCGCCATTGCCGATGCCCTGCGCGCGACCACACCCGCGGCGCTCGCGCGGCTGGCCGCAGCGGATGTGCGCGCCATCATGCTGACTGGCGACAACGAGCGCACGGCGGCAACCATTGCCGCCGAGGCGGGGATTCGGGAGTTCCGGGCAGGCATCCTGCCGGAAGGCAAGGCCCGGGCGCTCAGGGAACTGAAAACGGGAGACGCGGTGGTCGGCATGGTGGGAGATGGCGTAAATGACGCGCCCGCCCTCGCGGCAGCCGACGTGAGCTTCGCCATGGGCGCGGGTTCCGATGCCGCCATCCGGACGGCGGACGTCACCCTGATGCGCAACGATCTCAACGCCCTGGCCGACGCCCTGTCGCTTTCCCGCGCCACCATGGGCAAGATCCGCCAGAATCTTTTTTTTGCTTTCCTCTACAACGTGCTGGGCATTCCCCTGGCGGCGCTCGGCTACCTGAATCCGGTAATCGCGGGAGCGGCCATGGCGCTGTCCTCGGTCTCCGTCGTCAGCAATTCGCTGCGCCTGAGACGCTGGCGACCCGGCGCGTGAGAGGCATGAGGGAAGCCATGCAGGGGCATCGCGCCTGCGGGAATCGAGAGCCGGAAATCGGAACGGAGTGAATTCCGTTCGTCCGCGTTCGTTCGGATTTCCTTGTTCCCTGCATTACAATAGCGCGTTTTTCCACCGGGTCCAGTCTCCGAAACGCATGCAAGACGACGCCACGCCGGATCTTTTCGCGCCCGCTTCCAGTTCCGGACAAGCCGAAACCACGCTCTCCCCCGGGGAATCCGGCGCGGGACATACCGAAAACGCCGGGGGAAGCGCTCCCGTGACCGGCGGCGCGGGTGAAAATCCCGGAAATGGCGGCGGCCAGCCACCTGGCGTTACTGTCCGCGTCCATGAGGAAGAGGATGGCGAAAGCGTTTTCCTGCATGAATCCGCTTCCCGTGATTATCTCGAATACGCCATTGCCGTCGTGAAAGGCCGGGCGTTGCCCGATGTGCGCGACGGGCAGAAGCCCGTACAGCGCCGCGTGCTCTATACCATGCGCGAGC
Source organism: Zoogloeaceae bacterium (assembly GCA_031276915.1). Lineage (GTDB taxonomy): Bacteria > Pseudomonadota > Gammaproteobacteria > Burkholderiales > Rhodocyclaceae > Azovibrio. Next base: position 2,965 of record JAISME010000131.1, on the reverse strand, counting down.
TGGGGCTTGCCCCCGCCGCAAAGCCGGTGAAATCCGCCCGCGTGGTGGGCGATGTACTGGGGAAATACCATCCGCACGGGGATGCTTCCGCCTACGACGCCATGGTGCGCGTGGCGCAGCCGTTTTCACTCCGTTATCCGCTCGTCGATGGCCAGGGCAATTTCGGTTCCCGTGACGGCGACAATGCCGCCGCCATGCGGTATACGGAAGCGCGGCTCACGCCCATCGCCGATCTCCTGCTCGCCGAACTCGACGAGGGAACGGTGGATTTCCAGCCCAATTACGACGGTTCCCTGGAAGAACCCGTCTTCTTGCCCGCACGGCTGCCGTTCGCGCTCCTGAACGGCGCTTCCGGCATCGCCGTGGGCATGGCGACCGAAATTCCGTCGCACAATCTGGCCGAAGTCGCCACGGCCGCCATTCACATGATCGAGCATCCCGACGCGGACATCGAGGAATTGCTCGTCCATATGCCCGGCCCGGATTATCCCGGTGGCGGACAGATCATCTCCTCCACGGCCGACATCGCCGCCGCCTATCGCGCGGGCCGCGGCAGCCTGCGCGTGCGGGCGCGCTACGAAATCGAGGACCTCGCGCGCGGCGCCTGGCAGGTGGTGGTGAAGGAACTGCCGCCAGGCGTTTCCACGGCGAAAGTGCTTTCGGAAGTGGGCGCCATCATGAATCCGCAGCCCAGGGCCGGCAAGAAGGCGATCGAGCAGGGCGCCGCGCAGTTGAGGGCGCTCTTTGCCGCCCATCTCGACAAGGCGCGCGACGAATCCGGCAAGGACGACGATGTGCGCCTGGTATTCGAGCCGGCAAGTTCGCGCCAGGACCGGGATGAATTCGTTGCCCTGCTGCTTGCGCACACCTCGCTTGAAACGACCGCGCCCGTCAATCTCGTGGCCGTGGGGCTGGATGGCCGTCCCTGCCAGAAAACGCTCGCCGATTTCATGCGCGAATGGTGTCGTTTCCGGCTTGCCACCGTGACACGCCGCACCCGTTTCCGCTTGCAAAGGACCAGCGACCGCATCCATATCCTGGAAGGGCGACATGTCGTCTTCCTGAACATCGACGAAGTGATTCACATCATCCGCGCTTCCGATGCGCCCAAACCGGCACTGATCGCGCGTTTCGCCCTTTCCGACCGGCAGGCCGACGACATCCTGGAAATCCGTCTCCGGCAGCTTGCCCGCCTGGAAGGCATCCGGATCGAACAGGAACTGGAAAGCCTGAACGCGGAAAAAGAACGCCTGGAATCCCTGTTGGGGAACGACGCGCTGCTGAAGAAACTCGTCATCCAGGAGATCGAGGCCGACGCCAAGAAACATGGCGACGCGCGCCGCACCGTCATTCAACCGGCGACGATGGTTTCCCGCGCGGGTGTCGCCATCGTGACCGACGAACCGGTTACCGTCATCGTTTCCGAAAAAGGCTGGGCGCGCGTGCGCCAAGGCCACAACATCGACCTTTCCGGCATCGCTTTCAAGGAAGGCGACCGCTTCGGCTCCGCGCACGCCTGCCGCAGCACCGACGCGCTTGCCGTCCTGGCAAATGACGGACGCGCCTATACCGTCGCCATCGCCCAGTTGCCCGATGGCCGCGGCATGGGCGCGCCGCTCACCTCCTTCGTGGAAATGGGCGGCAGCCGCATCGCCCATATCGTCGCGGGCAAACCGGAGGTCGAACTGCTCATCGCCAAGAGTTCCGGCTATGGCTTCATCTGCCAGCTTGCCGACCTGTTTTCACGCCAGAAGGCGGGCAAGGCGTTCCTGTCCGTGGAAGAAAACGCGCGCATCCTGCCGCCGCAAATCCTGCCGCCCGGACTGGACGGCAACACGGCGCATCTTGCCGCGCTCTCCGGCGACGGCCGCCTGCTTCTCTTCCCGCTTGCGCAAATGAAACGGCTCTCTGGCGGAAAAGGCATCCAGATCATTGGCTTGCGCGGTACGGAAACGCTGCGGCAGATTCTGGTCTCTCCCGGCCCTGTGGTCAGTGTGCGCGGTGTCTTCCGGAACAGGCCGAAGGAAATTCTCTCCGACGCGCACCACCTGGGCCAGCGCGCCCGCCGGGGCGCAAGCGCCGGACTCGTCAAGGACCCGGTCCTGTACCTGACACCACAGGACACGCCGCCGGCAACATCGCCTTCCCTGCTGCCGGAAGATGCAGAGCCATCGTGAGGTGAAGAAACTCCGGTTTGCGACCCGGTGCGAAAGAATCGGCGCAAAGATTGCCCCCCTGATCCACGGTCGGAGGTTCCAGATTGGGTTGCGCTTGCGATGATGGAAAAAAATCCCCCGGGATTCGCTGCCGGGGGAATCCTGCGAACAATCCGCGGCGTTGCGCGCCGCTGGAATGCCCGGAACCAGCTTCTTGCGCAGTGGTGGATTCCGGGCTGTCTGCGGGTTGTGCGCCGGATTGGAATCGAATCCTCAGTCAGGCATCCCAGGGTACTTGTAACGACATCTGGCGGGCATGTATTTACCAACCTTGCGGAAGGATTTCAATTTGGTTTCATTGCTCAAGCGACAGGCCCAGACAACGGAACCACCGCCAACAGAAGGCGTGCCTTGAGGACCTGCCTTGTCGGGCGTCAGATCTCTTTCGGGGTCGCCGGTAATCGGGTCGATCTTGCCGTACCCTGGCTTCAGCGCAACCACAATCCCCAAATCCTTCAGCGTTTTGTTCTTGCCGCCATAAAAGATACGAATGGCATTCCCGCAATCTTTTCCTGCTGCATCGTAAATTGTGCAAATCACGATCTTTTCCACATTGCGCGTTGACTTGAATTCGTAGCGATAGCTGTCTTTTGGCGCTTTCCCTGTGCCGGGATAGCTCACCGGTGGGGCTTTGCCATTTTCGACCCAGTAGTCCATGAAAGCCGCCTTGGCGCCTTCCGCCACCACCAGCCCTTCGGCGACATAGGCACGGATGGTGTAGTCCTGATAGGCGGGCAACGCGATGGCGG
>JAISME010000127.1 GCA_031276915.1 Zoogloeaceae bacterium | reverse complement strand
GTCTTGAACACTGTTTCTTCAAATTCCATCGCATTGCTCTCCAATGGCCAGGAAATCATTGTTGAAAGAAGGAGAAGGGCAACGGCACCCAGCCATCGCGGTTTGCTGATCCATTTTCTGTGCCATACGAAATTTTTATTATCGGAGGCGCCAGGGATGAGACCATGCTTGAATCCTGCTTTCATCTTGTTGCTCCTGCCGTGCTGTGGGAAATGCCATTCGCGCGATTTTACACAGATTTTTTCCTCATACAACCATGCAAAACCTGTATTCGTCATTGGCGGCTTCGGCCCCGCCCGCCGCTCTGTCGTGGCTGTATTTGCCTATAGCCCCTGATGTCGCCCACGACCCGGGCATTTTTTCTTCCTTTTTTCAGATGATGCTGAAATCTGATTCTGTCCAGTTGTGTTCTGTCCAGTTGATGCCGACGATCTGGAGTAGTTCGTTGTAGTCGTCGGGCAATTCTGTTGTTCCGATGTCGGGTGGTGTGAAAGTGGCCATTGCGTCCACCAGCGCCTGGACTCTGGTTTCCGTCAGTGTTACGCCATCCTGTGTCTGGAACTGTTCTACCCTGCCATCTCTAAAGTCTACATCCACGGCAATTCCGTAGCCATGCAAAAAAGATAAAACTGGTGCGCTCATAAAAAGACGCCACGAAAATAGAGGCCTTGGAGGATGGCAACCCTGCCATTTCTGAAGCCTACATGTACGACAATTGCGTAATCATATACATACATGAAAAGCGGTATGTGCTCATAGCTTGCGATAACTCTGAATGTGTCACAATCAGCACAGTTATCAATGGCCTTGTTTTGTTCAAAAATGTTAAATCCTTCAGCGACAAGGATATCCTTCGCTTCCTTCCGGGAAATACCAATTGGAATATATTTTTTGACAATGTTATCAATGTTAGTTGGTTTGGCAGGCTCAGGGTAAGGCAGCATACGAACTTCCTTAATCATCTTTCCTGTTATTATATAGTCGCAACCATGAAGGAGGAAAAAAATGCTTGCACATATCACACCAAGATGTCTGCGCATTTCCATATCTCCTGATCGTACTCTTGATAATAATTGAAATTGACGAAACTACTTTCCAGCATTGCCGGACGTAGAAGGAAAATCCAGAATTCGACGTATGAATTCCGCCGAACTGCCAAAAGAAAAACGGAATAAATACCATTTTCCTTTCAGGCATTTGAAATTTATATGAAGTCCGTAAAAATCGCTGTTGGAACATTCGATTATATATGTCCTTTCATCAATCAAATCCGCTTTTGTCATCCTGCTGACAACATGAATTTTGTGGGCGGGAATTTTCCCAACCCTTTTTTTGAAGGCGCTATTTGCGTAGTTTATGAGATTATCGCGATCTTTAGCAGTGGGACCAAGATGGACAGAAAATAACGAGGCAATACAATCATTCTCCAGTTCCGACGTGATGCAGGTAATGAGCTGTTTCTCGAACACGTCCTTGTCCTCAATCGGGATTGGTTCGTTCGCCATTGCGGCGACGGAGAAGATCAACCCCGCAAGAAGGATGAGACCTCGCTTGAATCCTGCTTTCATCTTGTTATTCCTGTGCGTTGTGAAAAATACCGTTTGCGCGATTCTACGAATATTTTCACGTCATGAAACCATGTATAGAACCTGTGTTCATCATTGACGACGTTGGCCCCGCCCGCTGCTTTGTCGTGGCTGTGGCGCATGTTCGTTAGTGTATTTCGCAGGGTGGGGTTGATTTCCGTCAGTACGGTAATGTTGCATCCGTTGTTGCGTGATTGCGCGCGAATCCCTGGGGTTTTCCATCATTGTATCTTTATTATCACTCCCGTTATCATGCGAACTGGTTGCAGAGATGCTTCACTTCCCATTGGTGGAGTATGAATGTGTCAATGATCCATTTTTACCATCGCCCCCCATAGAAATGCTCGCAGGGCTATTGCGGCTTGTCGGCATTTTAATTACAGCAAAAGCCGTATCAGACGGGAAAAAATCTTCGGGTTTCATATTGACCTCCTGTGATGTTTGGTGAGAAATTAATCTGTTGGAAGCTTCAAGATTTTCTTAATGAATTCATCTGAACCCCAAACAGAAAATGCGGAGACATACCATTCGTTTCTTGTCTTTCTAAAATTCACATAAACTCCCACAAAGGACCTATCGGAACATTCTATCAGGTATGTTCTGCTATCAAGCACTCCTCCCCTCAATATCTTGTCTACAACATGGACATCATAAACAGGGGGGCAATCCGCCAACTGATTCGCAGAGAGATCATCAATTCGTCCCAACACTTCCAAATCCTTGAAGTTATAGTCAAGATGGCTGGAAAACAGTGTAGAAAAACACTTATTTCTCAACCCTGTCTTAAGGCACGCAAGGTATTCTTTCTCGAACGCATCCCGATCCTCAATCGGTACTGGCTCGTTTGCCATCGCGGCGACGGAGAAGATCAACCCCGCAAGAAGGATGAGACCATGCCTGAACCCTGTTTTCATCTTGTTGCTCCTGTACGTTGTGGAAAAATGCCGTTCGTGCGATTCTACATAAATCTTTGAGCCATGCAACCATGTAAAACCCGTGTTCATCATTGATGGCTTCGGCGCTGTTGCCTGTCCCGTTGTGCGGCGTAACGCCCAAGGCTTGTGACAAGGGCTACGGGGGGCGCGGGAGGAATGGAAGGTTCCGGATTCGCGCGGTCCGGCGCCTTTCTGGCGGCAACCTGGCGCGGGTCGCCAATCGCTTGTTGTATTGTTGTACACTTGCGCGCGGAATCGCCAGTCCGTTTTTTTATCGTGCCGCTTTCAATGAAAGGAAGAACAGAATGCCCATCAAGGTCGCCATCAACGGTTTTGGCCGCATCGGTCGCTGTACGTTTCGCGCAATTTACGAGCAAGGATTGCGGGATGAATTCGATGTGGTCGCCATCAACGGCTCGGGTGATCTCGCCACCAACGCCCATCTCCTGAAATACGACACTACGCATGGCCGTTTCAATACCCCGGTCGAAACCGCGGGCAATGACACCCTGATTGTCGATGGCGAAAAAATTCCTTTTTATTCCACTAGGAATCCCGGGGAAATCGACTGGGCGAAACATGATGTCGAGTTGCTGCTCGAATGTACCGGCGCCTACACCAGCAAGGAAAAGGCGCAGGCGCTGCTGGCGCAGGGCGCAAGGAAGGTGCTCATTTCCGCCCCCGGCGGCGATGACGTCGACGCCACCATTGTCTATGGCGTCAATGAGGGCGTGCTCACTTCCTCGATGACAGTCGTTTCCAACGCTTCCTGTACCACCAATTGCCTCGCTCCCGTCGCTAGTGTGCTTGCCGAATCCGTCGGCATCCGACAGGGCCTGATGACCACGATACACGCCTACACCAACGATCAGGTGACGGTCGACGTGCGCCACAAGGACTTGCGCCGCGCGCGCGCGGCTGCGGCCAACATCATTCCCACCCGGACCGGAGCCGCCAGGGCCGTGGGACTCGTGCTGCCACAGTTGCAGGGCAGGTTCGACGGCTTCGCGCTGCGGGTGCCGACCCTGAACGTCTCGCTCGTGGACCTGACCTTTGTGCCCGAACGCGCCACCACGCGGGAAGAGATCAACGCGCTTGTCGCCGCAGCCGCCAATGGTCCGCTGCGCGGCATCCTCGCGGTCAACGACGAACCGCTCGTGTCTTCCGATTTCAACCATACGACGGTTTCCTCCACGTTCGACGCCACCCAGACCCGTGTCCTGACCGGCGCGGATGGCGCGATGCTCGTCAAGGTGCTGGCCTGGTACGACAACGAATGGGGCTATTCCTGCCGGATGCTGGATACGGCAAGGGCGTGGGTCGGCGCCTGACAAAACCTGGTCCGCATGTGAAACGCCTTCGCGCGCGCTCTTTTACGCGCGTGGGCCGGATTTGCCGGTCAGGGTTCCGCTGTCCTGGCGCGCCAGTAGCGTCTTTCCACTTCCCGCCAGGCCGCCAGATGGATGTTTCCTCGTGAGAACGTGAGCACCAGCGCGCCATCCCGGTCGGTGCGGCGAATGGCGGCGGGGCCCAGCAGGGCGTAGCGCGCCAGTGTTTCCGGATGTGGATGCCGGAAACGATTGCGGTAGCCGGCAGAAACCAGCGCCCACGCGGGTCCCACCGCCGCGACAAACGGCGGTGAGGATGACCCCTTGCTGCCATGGTGCGGCGCCAGGATCGCCTCGGCGGAAAGCGCGGTCCGCGCGGTCGCCAGCAGTTGCCGTTCCGCGCGCCGGTCGATGTCGCCGGGCAGCAGCAGGCGACCGGACGCCGTGCCAACCTTCAACACGCAACTATCGCCGTTGCCCCCTTTCAGGATTTGTCCCGGCGCGGGCGCGGGATGCAGGAATTCGAAGCGCACGTCGTCCCATGTCCAGGCAAGGCCGCGGACGCAGGGTTCACCGCCGAATTCCGGGGGCAGGGGAGAGAATATCCGGCGCATGGCGACGCCCGCCCGCAGGGTATCGAAGCCGCCGGCATGGTCCTGGTCACGGTGCGAGATGACGACGCCATCCAGGATCGAGATGCCCCGGCTCACGAGATAGGGCAGCACGACACGGCGGCCTGCGTTGTCCGCTTCCGGACCGAATCCGTAGCGCGGACCGGTGTCGTAGAGCAGGCGGTGTCGCGCCGTTTCCAGCAGCACGGCCTGTCCCTGCCCGACATCCAGCACGGTCACCCGCAGATCGCCGGGCGCGACGCGAGGGGCCGGCCAGAAAAGAATCGGCAGGACAAGGACCGCGCCGCACCCCTTGCCGGCAAGCCCGCGCGGCAAGAGCAGGAGAAAGACACCGCAGGCGGCCAGGACGACCGCCCGGAATTCCGGCGCGGGAGGCTGCCACAGGGGCCAGGCGGACAGGGTTTCCAGGAAGCGCATGAGCAGGGCAAGCACTGCGTGCGCCAGGTCGAGAAGCGGCAGGGTGGGCAACCACGCCAGCAGCACGGACAGGAGCGTTAATGGCGTCACCACGAAACTGATGACGGGTATGGCGACCAGGTTGGCGATCGGGGAGGCAAGCGGGAATTGCTGGAAGGTCCAGAGCAGCACCGGCAGGGTCGCCAGCGTTGCCGCCCATTGTGCGCGGGCGAAGTTCCAGGCGCCTTGTCGCCACTGGACGCGCCAGCGCCGCCAGCGGGTTTCTTCCGCCGGAGCCTGCCCGCCATTGCGCGTGCCGATCCAGATCAGCGCGCCCACCGCGCCGAAGGAAAGCCAGAATCCCGGCGCGAGAACGGCCCAGGGATCAAGCACCAGCACGCCGGACAGCGCCAGCAGCAGGACACGGCTTGCGCGACTGCCGTGTCCGCGCAGGAGCGCGAGGGTCGCGATGCCGACCATGAAACAGGTCCGCTGCGCCGGAATGCCGAATCCCGCCAGCAGCGCGTAGGCGAAGGCACCCAGGCTGCCGCCGACAAGGGACGCCTGCTGCGCCGACAGTATCCGGCACAGGGTCGGCGCGCCGCGCCAGAGGCGGTTGATCGCCGCCATGACGAGGAACGCGATCAGCGTCACGTGCAGGCCGGAAATGCTCATCAGGTGCGTGGTGCCCGTGCGGTTGAACACCGCCCATTGCGTGTCCGGCGTCGCCTGCTGGTCGCCGATGGCGAGCGCTGTCAGGGCGCCGCCGTAGGGTGCGTCCCGCAAGTGCCGCCGGAAGATGTCCCGCAAACGCGCGCGCAGGACATGGACAGCCAGCAGGGGCGTGCCAAAAGCGTCCGCGAACGTGAATGCCGACAGGCGTCTGGGCGGCGGCCCGGGACGGATGTAGCCGGTCGCGGCGAGACCCCGCGTCAGGAGCCAGGCTTCGTAGTCAAAGCCGCCGGGATTGATCGTGCCGTGTGGTCGCTTCAGGCGGACCGTCAGCGCCCAGCGTTCCCCGGCCCGCATCGAGGGCCGCGAACGCGCGGGCGGCGCGTTCCGGCCAGCATGCGTGTAGTGGCTCAGCCGTAGTCTCCGCGGGAACGTCCCGTCTCCGGCATTCGCGCGCCATTTCGCGTCCGGCGTCGTGGCCGTGTCGACCCGGAACTCGAAGCGCTGTCCGTTCCCGAAGATCACGGGCAGGGAAACGACCTGGCCTTCGATGCGGATGTCCACGCCCTCCAGCTTCGGGGAAAGTGAATCCGCCAGTCGCGTTTCCGCGCGCCACGCCGCCCAGCCCCACCCGCAAAGCCCGCCGCCCAGGAGGGCGCACGCCAGCGCCAGCGGAGGCCAGCGCCGTCGCGTCGCCGCGGCCAGCGCGAAAACACCCGCTCCCGCACCCAGGCAAGCCAGGGATGCCGCCGGCAGGGCAGCCGCCTGTTGCAGGGCGACAATGCCCGTGACGAACGCCAGCAGGAAAAGTCCGGTCAGCCGTCCCATCGCCTGGATTCCGGAGAACGGTCGCGCCAGCCGGCGCAATCTTCCTTATGGCGCCGGCGCTTCTCGCCTTCCGTGTCCCAATCCACGTTGTCCCGATCCATGGGAAACGGCTCACCCGGCATGGATAGATGTGTCATTTCAGGCGCAGCGGCAGGCCCGCCGCCATGAACGTTACCCGTTCGCAGCAGGCCGCCACCTGTTGATTCAGGCGTCCCTGCGCGTCGGTGAAAGCGCGGGCGAGGGGGTCGGCGGGCACGATGCCGCAACCGACCTCGTTGGAAACCAGCAGCACGCGACCGGGAAGTCGCGGCAGAAGGTCCAGGAGCGCGGCGGTTTCATGGGCGAGCAGGGCGCAGTCTGTCATCGCGCCCGCGCTGGCCTGGTCTGCCGCCTGCCCGGCGAAAAACAGATTGGAAAGCCACAGGGTAAGACAATCCACCAGCACGCAGACCCGGGGCGCGGCTTCGGCCCGCAGGGTCGCCGCCAGGTGAAGTTGCGCTTCCCGCGTGGTCCAGCGCGCCGGACGTCGCGCCCGGTGATGCGCGATGCGCCGCGCCATTTCATCGTCGCGCGCTTCGGCGGTGGCGAGATAAACCACCCGTATGCCTGTCGCTTCCGCTTCCCGCGCCAGGCGCTCGGCATGGGCGCTCTTGCCGGAACGCGCGCCGCCAATGATGAATTCCGCCAATGTCCGTCCCCGGTTATCAAAGACCGTATAATGCCCGCTTCCGCTGTTCTTGAGAATTTCATATGCCAGCAGCGTTCAAGATTGCCTTGCCTGATTCCGCGCTTGCGCCTGCGCTGCGGGAGAAAATCGATCAAAAGACCAAGCCACTCGGCGCGCTGGGCCGCCTGGAGGCGCTTGCCATGCAGGCGGGACTGGTACAGCAAGACCTGATGCCGGAAATTCGCGCGCCGCACATGCTGGTGTTCGCGGGCGATCACGGTGCCGCCCGGGCGGGGGTTTCTGCCTATCCGCAGGAAGTGACGGCGCAGATGGTGGCCAACTACCTGGCGGGTGGCGCGGCAATCAACGTGTTCTGCCGCCTCAACGGGCTTGCCCTTTCGGTGGTTGACGCGGGGGTCGCGCATCCGATTCCGCGACCACATGGCAATCCGGGCGAAGGAACCGCGCCCGTTTTCATTTCCGCCCGGATCGCGGCGGGGACGGACAATTACCTCGAAGGACCCGCCATGTCCGTCGAGGCGCGGGATTTGGCCCTGGCCCGCGGCGCGGAGATTGTCCGGCGGCTGGCGGGGGAGGGGACAAACGTTCTCGGATTCGGTGAAATGGGCATCGGCAACACCGCTTCCGCCGCGCTTCTCGCGCATGCTCTCACTGGCGCGCCCCTGGCCGAATGCGTCGGGCGCGGCGCCGGGCTTTCCGATGCCGGGCTTGAACGCAAGCGCCTGCTCCTGTCGCGGGCGTTCGCGCGCGCCGGGCTGGTCGCCGGGGAAACCGACGCGCGGATGGCGCTGGCGGAATTCGGCGGTTTCGAAATCGCCATGATGACCGGCGCGATGCTCGCCGGAGCGGAGGCGGGCATGCTCCTGCTGATCGATGGTTTCATCGTCAGCGTCGCCGCCCTGATCGCGGCGCGCCTCGCGCCGGCCCTGGCCGCCTATTGCGTGTTTTGCCACCGTTCCGCCGAACCCGGCCACCGGGCTGTGCTGGCGGCGCTCGGCGCCGAACCGCTGCTGGATCTGGAGTTGCGCCTGGGCGAGGGAACGGGCGCGGCGCTGGCGTATCCGCTCCTGGTCGCCGCCGTGTCCTTCCTGCGCGACATGGCGAGTTTCTCGACGGCTGGAATTTCGGGAAAATCCGAAGGCGGCGTCTGATGTCCTCTTGCCTCGTTCGGCGGGCGCTCCGGGAAGTGGATCGCTTTTTCGGTGCGTTGCGTTTTTTCACGCGCCTGCCCGTGCCGGAGCGGGTTGGCCATCACACGGAGCATCTGGCGCGCGCAATGCGCTATTTTCCGCTCGTGGGGCTGATCGTGGGAACGATCGGGGCCTTCGCCTGGATTGTCGGCAGCATTTTCTGGGAAAGCAAGGGGATTGCCGTCCTCTTCGCGCTGGCGGCGACCCTCTGGGTGACGGGGGCCTTTCACGAGGACGGCCTCGCCGATACGGCGGACGGCTTCGGCGGAGGCTGGGACAAGGCGCGCATCCTGGAAATCATGCGGGATTCCCGGGTGGGGACCTTCGGCATGGCGGCTTTTGTCCTGGTCCTGTTGGGGCGCTTTCAGGCGCTTGTCGCCCTGCCGGAAACCTGGATCGCGGTTTCGCTCCTGGCTGGACACGCCGCGTCCCGTTTTTGCGCGGCGACGCTGTTGCGCTGCATGGTGTACGCGCGTGACGGGGATGATCGCGCGAAGGCGAAACCGCTGGCCCGGCGGCCCGGCGGACTCGACTGGTGCGTGGCGGGGGTGACCGCCTTCCTTCCCTCGCTGCTGTTGCCCTGGCGGGACGTGCTGTGGGCCTGGCTGTTCGCGGCGATCGCAACCTTCTGGCTGGCCCGGTTGTTCCATCGCTGGATCGGCGGCTACACGGGCGACTGCCTGGGCGCGACGCAGCAGGCGGCGGAACTCGCCTTCTACCTGGGACTGCTCGCGCGCTTGCCGCCGGGCCAATGAAACTCTATCTGGTGCGCCATCCCAGGCCGCGTGTCGCGGCAGGTGTCTGTTACGGACGCCTGGATGTGCCGCTTGCCGAACCCGTCGAGGCCGCTGCCGCCCGCGTCCGCTCGCGTTTGCCCGCCGATCTCGCCGCGCTTCCGCTCTTCACCAGTCCGGCCCGGCGCTGTCTGGCGCTGTCTGCCGCCCTGCATCCGCGCCCCAGGGTGGATGCCCGGCTCCAGGAGATGGATTTCGGAACATGGGAAGGACAAAGCTGGACGCGCATCGGTTCCGCCGCGCTTGACGCCTGGGCTGGCGATCCCGCCGGGTTTGTCCCGCCCGGTGGCGAATCCGCGCGGGACCTCCAGGAACGCGCCCTGGCGTTTACGCGGCAACTGGTGGCGGAAGGGATACAGGTCGCGGTCTGCGTCACCCATGGCGGCGTCCTGCGTGTTCTCTCGGCGTGGCGTCACGCCCTGCCGCCGGAACGCTGGGCCAGCCTCGACTTCGCCTGCGAAAGCGTTTGCCTGCTGGAATGGCATCCCATATATAGTTGATTTCAATCAATAAAACACTACATATTGTATTTTCTTCTTGACGCTTTTCCTTTTCGTCCCTAGACTTCGCCCTCACACGCCAGGGGAGTCCGGTTGGTGGATGACGGTCGTTTCATGCCGCGGGAGGGGTTGGCGCGGCAGGGACCCGGGAACCAGGGACCTTGTTGTGTATTGTCGTGCATTTGTTTCACTTGATTGTTTCCGGGAAGCGGGGAGCGTTTTCCAGAGGGCGGTTTTCGTGGTCACGCGCCGCGCGTCATCTGTCGTCTCCCGCTTGCCGCGCGAAGGGGAGGATGGAAAACATGCAGCACAGTTCATTGGTTTTGGGAAATCCGGTGCAGGAAGCCGCCGAGGCGCATGTTCCGGCCCTGGGCGGGAGCGTTTCGGGAGCGGAAGGCGCTGCCAGCCTGGAAGTGATCCGTCGCAACGGCAAGGTCACCTCGTTCCAGCCGGAGAAGATCGCGCTGGCGCTCTCCAAGGCTTTCCTGGCCGTGGCGGGTGAGCAGGGTGCGGTGTCCGTGCGCATCCGCGAGGTTGTGGCGCTGCTCACCCGCAATGTGGTGGATGCCTTGCTGCGCCGTCGGCCAGCCGGGGGCACGGTGCATATCGAGACGATCCAGGACCAGGTGGAACTGGCGCTGATGCGGGCCGGCGAGCACGATGTGGCGCGCGCCTACGTGCTCTATCGGGAACGGCGGGCGAAAGAACGCGCGAAGGCGGGGGATGCGGGCGGCGGGGCAGCCGCGTCCAGCCTGCACATCGTCGTGGCGGGCGCGCGTCGGCCACTGGATGTCCGGGCGTTGCTGGCGCGGGTCGAGACCGCCTGCGTCGGGCTGGGCGCCGAGGCCTCGGCGCGCGCGGTGCTCGACCTGGCCCTGAAAAGCCTTTACGACGGCATGCCGCTCACCGAGGTCCACAGCGCCCTGGTGCTTGCCGCGCGCACCTTGATCGAACAGGATCCCGTCTATGACAAGGTGACCGCCCGCCTGCAATTATTCGCGCTGCGCGAGGAGGTGTTGGGGCGGGATGTCACGCCGGAAGCCACGGCGGCGGAGACGCGGGCGTATTTCCCCCGTTTCGTCGCCCTGGGGATCGAGGCGGGATTGCTCGACGCGCGCCTGGGCGAATTCGACCTCGCCCGCCTCGCGGCGGCCCTGCGACCGGAGCGCGACCTGCAGTTCGGCTACCTGGGGCTGCAAACGCTCTATGACCGCTATTTCCTCCACATCGAGGAACGCCGCGTCGAACTGCCGCAGGTATTCTTCATGCGCGTCGCCATGGGGCTGGCGTTGCACGAGATCGACCGCGAAACCCGCGCCATCGCCTTCTATGACCTGATTTCCAGCTTCGATTTCATGTGTTCCACGCCGACGCTGTTCAACGCGGGCACGCGGCATTCGCAGCTTTCCTCGTGTTACCTGACCACGGTGTCCGATGATCTGGACGGCATCTACCAGGCGGTGAAGGAAAACGCCCTGCTGCAGAAATTCGCCGGCGGCCTGGGCAACGACTGGACGCCGGTGCGGGCGCTGGGGAGCCGCATCGCGGGCACGAACGGCAAGAGCCAGGGCGTGATTCCCTTCTTGAAGGTGGTCAACGACACGGCGGTGGCGGTCAACCAGGGCGGCAAGCGCAAGGGCGCGGTGTGCGCCTACCTGGAAACCTGGCATCTGGACATCGAGGAATTCCTCGAATTGCGCAAGAACACCGGCGACGAGCGCCGCCGCTGCCATGACATGAACACCGCGCACTGGATTCCCGACCTGTTCATGGAGCGCGTGCTGGAAAATGGCGAATGGACGCTTTTTTCCCCCAGCGACGTGCCCGACCTGCACGAAAGATATGGGCGCGACTTCTCCGAAGCCTATGTCGCCCATGAGGCGCGGGCCGCGCGCGGCGAGATCAGGCTCTTTCGCAAGGTGTCCGCGGTGCAGTTGTGGCGGCGCATGCTCACCATGCTGTTCGAGACCGGGCACCCATGGATCACCTTCAAGGATCCCTGCAACCTGCGCTCGCCGCAGCGGCATGTGGGCGTCATCCACAGTTCCAACCTGTGCACCGAGATCACCCTCAACACTTCGGAAGAGGAAACCGCTGTCTGCAACCTGGGTTCGGTCAACCTGTCCGCGCACATGCGGGACGGCGCGCTCGACATGGACAAGCTGCGCCATACCGTCGGTACGGCGATGCGGATGCTGGACAACGTTGTCGACCTGAATTTCTACGCCATTCCGAAAGCGCGCAACGCCAACCTGCGTCACCGCCCCGTGGGGCTGGGCATCATGGGTTTCGCCGATTGCCTGCACCAGATGGGCGTGCCCTACGCCTCCCGGGAGGCGGTGGAATTCGCCGACCGCTCGATGGAAGCCGTATGCTATCTGGCCTATTGGGCGTCCACCGATCTTGCCGCGGAGCGCGGACGCTATTCCAGCTTCGCCGGCAGCTTCTGGGAACAGGGCATCCTGCCGCTCGATTCCATTGCCCTGCTGGAAGCGGATCGTGGCCGGCCCGTCGAGCAGGACCGTGGCGCCACCCTCGATTGGGATGCCTTGCGCGCCCGCATCCGCGCCGTGGGGATGCGCAATTCCAACTGCATCGCCATCGCCCCGACCGCCACCATCTCCAACATTGTCGGTGTCTCCCAGGGAATCGATCCGCCCTACCAGAACCTGTATGTCAAATCCAATTTGTCCGGTGAATTCACCGTGGTCAACGCGTCGCTGGCGCGCGAACTCAAGGCGCGTGACCTGTGGGACGCGGTGATGGTGGCGGACCTCAAGTATTTCGACGGTTCGCTGGCCCGCATCGACCGGGTGCCGGCGGAAATCCGGGCGCGTTACGCCACCGCTTTCGAGATTGATCCGAAATGGCTGGTGGAGGCCGCTTCCCGCCGGCAGAAGTGGATCGACCAGGCGCAATCGCTCAATCTCTACCTTGCCACGCCCTCGGGCCGGAAGCTGGACGAGCTTTACAAGCTGGCCTGGAACAAGGGGCTCAAGACCACCTATTACCTGCGTACGCTGGGGGCGTCCCAGGCGGAGAAGCTGCATCAGGGATCGGGAATCGGGGAACAGGAACCGGAGGACGCCTCCACCGTCGGGACGCCGCGCTTCTGCGCCATCGATGATCCGGACTGTGAAGCCTGCCAGTGACGGAAAGCGCCGCAGTTCCACGCTGAGGCTGTTTCATTCAACGCGATACCCTGAGGTCAAAATGCATACACTGCTCGATGATTGGAACGACGCGCCCGCCGCGGGTTTTCCCGCGACCGACCGTCCCGAAACCGTGTCCGCGCCGGAGGGCGATGGTCTTGCCCCTGTCAACGTTGCCGACAAGCGTGTCGTCAATGGCCGGGGCGACATCAACCAACTGGCGCCGTTCAAGTATCCGTGGGCCTGGGAATTCTTCCTGAAGGCCAACCGCAATCACTGGACGCCCACCGAGATCAACATGGCGCAGGATGTGCAGGATTACCACCACAGGCTCACCCCGGCGGAGCGGCATCTGTTCGAGAATGTGCTGGCCTATCTCACCACTTCCGACATCCTTGCCATGCGCAACATCGGGCTGGCTGTCATGGAGAAGATGACCGCGCCGGAACTCCAGATCTACCAGGCGCGCCAGGTCTATGAGGAATCCCTGCACACCTGGACCTACCAGCACTGCATCGAGACCCTGAATCTCGACCAGCAGGACATCTACAACCGCTACCGGGTGGTGCCCGCCATCCACGGCAAGATCGCGCTCGCCAATCGCCGCCTGGAAAAAATCCTTTCTTCCGGCCTTGATCTCACCGATCGCGCCATCCTGCACGAATTCGCGCTTTCCTACCTCTTCTTTGCCGGCATTTTCGAGGGTTGCTGGTTCTACAACGGCTTTTCCCCCATCTTTGCCCTGCAACGCCGCGGCCTGATGAAGGGCACGGCGGAACAGTTCCAGTACATCATGCGCGACGAAGTGCTGCACGCATCCTTCGGGCTTCGCGTCGTGCGCGAGATGCTCGCCGAAGAGAACATAAAGCTCGACCCGCTCGCGGTCGCCCGTCTCTGGCTCGAAGCCGAAGCCGCGGAAGAAGCCTATGCTCGGTACATTCTCCCGGAAGCGATTCTTGGGTACTCAGCCGAGGCGCACATGGGCCAGTTCCGGTTCATCGCCAACCGGCGCGCCAAGCAAATGAACCTCCCGGAACCATTCCCAGGGGCCGAGGCAACCCTGCCCTGGCTCGACGAACAGGCGAATCTCAGGAAGGAAAAGAACTTCTTTGAGACACGGGTCAATGAATACCAGACGGGCGGCGGCCTGACATGGGACTAACCAAAACTTTTAGCCATCGGCGCGCGCTTTCAGACTGGGAACGGGCGCTTTTCGACAGCGTGGTCGGGGCGTTTCCGGATGACCCCATGACCGATGCCGAGTTCGCAGAAGCGCAGAAGCCCAAGGACAACGAAATCCCCATCGAAGACGTGATTGCCTGGCACAAGGACCGGGCGGGGGGTTGACATGGGACTGAGGGGCCTTGAACCGCTCCGCGACCTGAACCCAAAAAGGAAACGCCCCGGCGTCAGCGGAGCCGGGGCGTTTTTTGTTGCCTGAAAAGGCGTTGCCTGGTTACATGCAGACGCCAGTGTAGCACGCGGGGACGGGTAAAAGACAAGCAGACAGACTGGGGGGCTATTCGCTCAGGGTTGCAAAAAGCATGGCCCGTCCAAAAAGATTGCCAACAAAAACGTCTGCCACTAGAGCAGTTCAATAAAACGAGGCGCATAATACAGGGTAGGAAGAGAAAGGAGGAAGAGATGTCAGCGCCGCTATCGAATGATCTGAGGAAAAGGATACTTGCGGCCAAAAAAGAGGGCG
>JAISME010000188.1 GCA_031276915.1 Zoogloeaceae bacterium | reverse complement strand
ATGGCGTCCTGTTTGTCGTCCTGACCTTTGCCGCTTTTTTCCTGGGTGAAATCCTGCGTCGTCGTCCCATGCACGTGATGCAATATCTGCTGGTTGGGCTGGCGCAGGCGATTTTCTTCTTGCTCCTGATCGCGCTCTCCGAGCATCTGCCCTTCCTGTATGCCTATCTGATCGCCGCCGCTGCCTGCGTGACGCTGATTACCGTCTATCTTTCCGGCGTATTGCGTGGTTACCGTCCGGCGCTGGGTTTTGGCGCGGGGTTCGTTGGCCTCTACAGCTTGCTGTACGTGATCTTGCAGGCGGAAGACAACGCGCTTTTGATCGGCAGCCTGCTGCTCTTCATCGTCCTCTCCGCCATCATGCTCTGCACGCGCAATCTGGATTGGTATCGGCTGGAAGCCATTGGCAAGGGATGAGGAGGACAAAGTAGAGGCGTCGACGCAGGGTTGTATATGCCTTGCGCCAAAAGAATGCCTGGATCAAGGCGCGCAAACGCCGCCTTGGTTTTTCCGAAGTACAGGCCAATGAGTTGCGTATATTCCATGTCACGCTGTCCGTGTGTTCGGCCTTTGGCAATCAACGGCTTTGCACAAAGCGCGTGACATACTCCGGATGACAGCCCGGAAAACATGGGCCTTCATTCCTCCAAGTTGTCGTAATACGTGAAATCCTTTGTGATCAGACCGTTCTCGATCTCAAAGATTGTGCAGATGGGAAGCTCGAACTTTGTTCCGTCAGGCGCGGTCCCGCTCGAGACAAACTCAACGATGATGTTCTTGTCACCGGACGGATAGATGGCGATGACGGTGTTTTTCATGTCCGAAAAAGCCTCTGACAACCCAGAGTATTTCCCGATGAAATCCTCGCGTGACTGTTTGACAACGCCGGGGCCAAGCGATGGGTCCTTGAATTCGGCGGAAGGCGAGTACATCGACGCCAATTTTTCCCAGTCATGACGATTAAATGTGTCGAAGTAGGTGCGAACGAACTCTGATGGATTCATGGCGTGCTCCGTATGAGAGGCAGGATTGGTTTGTGTCGGTTGGTGGGCTGGGCTGGTTCTGGGTCGCTTGGCAGGCGGATAGCACAATGGCAAGGAGAACCCGGGGCATAATGTTAGGCTGAAGCGCGATTTGAGGCAACTTCGGTGGCAATGCGCCGTGGTGCGCCACCACAATCGCAAAGACGCGAGCCTCCAGTATGTTCGTGGGCTTGCCAGGGGATAACTATTCCCCTGCCAGGCGTTCCGCCACTTTCCGCTGGTATGCTGTCGGCACGAGAAGAGTCTGGCCGCGCGCGGATTCCAGGGCAAGGTCAAGGGCAAGGAGGCGTCCATGCAAGCGGCGTTGCGCGACCGCGTCACCATCGCGCAGTGCCTGGGCGAGCGCCTGGCGCAGCGTGTTCGTTTCCTTCATCTGTTCCACGGCAGGTGGTACGAATCCCGCGTTTTTCAGGATGCGGTTGAACAGGCGCGTTTCCGCGGGAACCAGCGGGTCTTCATCGAGATCCTGCGGTTGACCACTGCCTGGCAAACCACGCAACGCGCCGCGCGCTTCCGCCACGGCAATGCGCTGCTCGGCCAGAGTGTCCAGGATGCTCATGAAAGCCGCTCCCTGAAGAAAGTCTTGGAAACCGGCTGCGTTTCGGCGCGCGGATCGGCCATGCGCCCTATTGCAGAAGCAGGATGGAAAGCGCCGAAGTCCTGGAAAGGCGCAGCAGAAAGTCCGGAAAGATGCCCAGGAGCGCGATGCCCAGCGCGTTCGCGGAAACCAGCGCCTTCACGAAAAAGCCGCTTTCCACGCGCGCCACCGCTTCCTCTTCCCCGGCTGTGTCAAAATACATGTATTTGATGACGCGAAGATAATAAAAGGCGCCGATGAGCGAGAACAGCACAGCCACCGCCGCGAGCCAGTAGTAACCGGCCATCACGGCGGTTTTTAGCACGTAGAACTTGGCGAAGAATCCGACGAAGAAGGGAATGCCCGCCATCGACAGCATGACGATCATCATCATCGCGGCGAACCATGGATGCCGCTGGTTGAGTCCCTTGTAGTGCGCAAGCTCGTCCGCCTCGAACCCCGCGCGGGCAAAGAGCAGGATGATGCCGAAGGCCGCCAGCGTCGTAAACACGTAGGTCACCACGTAGAACATCGTCGAGGCGTAGGCGTCCCCGAAGCTCAAGGTGTCGGTGGAAGCCATTCCGATCAGCATGAAACCAATATGGGAGATCGCCGAATAGGCGAGCATCCGCTTGATATTGGTCTGCATGATCGCCACCAGGTTGCCGACGGCGATCGAGAGGACGGCAAGCACCATCAGCATGGATTGCCAATCCACGGAGAGTACGGGCATCGCGTCGGCCAGGAGGCGCAGCATGATGGCGAATCCGGCCAGCTTGGGCGCGGTGGCGATGAAAAGCGTGGTTGCCGTCGGCGCGCCGTGGTAAACGTCGGGAATCCACATGTGGAACGGCACAGCCCCAAGCTTGAAGGCAATTGCCGCCACGATGAAGACAAGGCCCAGTGCCAGCACCGTATCGGGGTTCGAGCTGATGTCGAGCACACTCAGGATACGCAGGCGCTCGCCGATTTCGGAAATGAAGAGCGACTCCGTCGCGCCATATACCATCGACATGCCGTAGAGCAGCATGCCGGAGCCAATTGCCCCCAGGATGAAATACTTCATGGCGGCTTCCGTGGCGGCGACGGAATTCCGGTTCATCGCCACCATCGCGTAAAGCGACAGCGACATGATCTCCAGCCCAAGGTAAAGCGGCAGGAAATGATGCGCGGAAATCATCACCGACATGCCCAGCGTTGCCAGGAGCGCCAGGACGAAATATTCTCCCCGGCACATTGCCTGCCGCTCATGGAGGTAGCGGCGCGAATAAAACAGCGTCACGATCACCGTGAAATAGACCAGCGCCTTGAGCGCGTAGGAGAGCATGTCGTTTACGAACATGCCGCCGAAAGCATAGACGCCCGTTTCCTCGAGGGAACGCGGACGCATGACGAAAAAAATGAGGACAAACGCGCCCGCGAGGGTGATCTGGGTGAGCGCGAAAGTCGTCGTGCGACGCGGGCTCTTGACAGCGAGATCCACGAGCAGGATGACGCAGCTCATGACCAGCAGGAAAATCTCCGGCGCGGACAGCATGAGATTCAGCGCGGTGGCGTCAAAATCCTGGAAAAACGAAGGGATGGAATCGAGCATGTGGCAACCGGTCAAGGAATCTGGGGAATCTGGGGGGTTTGGGGAATCTTGCTTTGGGCGGCGTGGCGCAACAGTTCATCGACTGAAGTATGCATGACATCGGTAAACGGTTTGGGGTATAGCCCCATGCCGAGCACGGCGAGCGCCAAAAGCGTGAGGATACAGAATTCGCGGGCGGAAATGTCGGCAAGCGCGCGCACGCGCTCGCTGGCGATGGCCCCGAAAATCACCCGCTTGTACATCCAGAGTGTGTAGGCGGCGCCGATGATGAGCGTGCTGGCGGCGGCCATCGCGATCCAGAAATTGAATTGCACGGCGGCAAGGATCACCATGAATTCGCCCACAAAGCCGGATGTCGCGGGAAGGCCGGCGTTCGCCATGGCAAAGAGCATGAAGAAGGCCGCGAATTTCGGCATCGTGTTTACCACGCCACCGTAGTCGGCAATCTGGCGCGTGTGCGTGCGGTCGTAAAGTACGCCGATGCAGAGGAACATCGCGGCGGAGACAAAGCCATGGGAAATCATCTGCACGAGCGCGCCCTCGATACCCAGGGCGGAAAACATGAAAAACCCCAGGGTGACGAACCCCATGTGCGCGATGGAAGAATAGGCGACCAGCTTCTTCATGTCCGCCTGCACGAGCGCCACGAGGCCAATGTAGATGACTGCGATCAGGGAAAGCGCAATCAGGAGCCAGGCGTATTCATGCGCGGCGTCCGGCGTGACAGGGAGCGAAAAGCGCAGGAAACCATAGGCGCCCAGTTTCAGGGCAATGGCCGCCAGCACCACGGAACCACCGGTCGGCGCTTCCACATGCGCGTCGGGTAGCCAGGTATGCACCGGGAACATCGGCACCTTGACCGCGAAAGCGATGAGGAAAGCGAAGAAAATCCATGCCTGTTCCTGTATGGAAAGCGGCAGCGCCTTCCAGGTGATGGCCCGGTGCGTGGTCTCGAATTCGGCGGGAATTTCCGCAATCAGGAAAGCGCCGGATTTGAGGTAGAGATAGATGATCGCCAACAGCAGCAGGAGCGAGCCCACAAGGGTATAGAGGAAAAACTTGATGGCCGCGTACACCCGGTTTGGCCCGCCCCAGACGCCGATGATGAGGTAAAGCGGGATCAGGGACGCCTCGAAGAAAACGTAGAACAGCATGCCGTCCTGGGCGCAGAAAATACCGTTCATGAGGCCGGACATGATGAGGAAGGCGGCGTTGTATTGCGCTACCCGGCTCTGGATCGCCCGCCAGCCGGCCAGCACCACAAACACGGTGATGAGGCTGTTCAGGAGGACGAACAATACGGAAATGCCATCCACCCCGAGGTAATAGGCGATATCAAACGCGGAAATCCAGGGTCGGTATTCCACGAACTGCAAGGCATGGCTGGTCGTGTTGAAACCAAGATAAAGCGGGATCGTCACCCCGAACCCCAGAAACGCGCCCAGGAGGGCAATGCCGCGCGCCAGCGCGGCATTGCGGTCAGAACCGGTCGCCAGCGCCAGAAGACCCGCGGCAATCGGGGTCCAGATGGCAAGGGAGAGCAAATCAGTCATGGCGTTCCTTCTGTTTTACCGCAGGGGCGACAAGGGGGAAACCCACAAGGTGAGCAACAGCGCGAGGCCGATAATCATCGCGAAAGCGTAGTGGTACACATAGCCGGTCTGGAGTTCGCGCACGGCCGCCGCGACCCAGCCCGCCAGCCGCGCCGCGCCATTGACCAGCACGCCGTCGATGGCGAAGACATCACCCACTTTCCAGAGGCTTTTCCCGACAAGCCGCGCCCCGCCCGCGAACACGGTTTCGTTCAGTTTGTCGAAATAGTATTTGTTCTCCAGGAGGGTATGGAGCGCGGCGCAATGGTTTCGCGCCGTCGCCGGAATGTCGGGACGGCGCAGGTAGCAGAACCATGCGGCAATGACTCCCGTCACCGCCAGCCAGAAAGCGGGCGAGACGAGGGCGTGCCGGGTCATCGCCAGCCAGCCGTGGAAATGCCCCGCGAATTCCGTCATGGCGGGGTGGGCCGCGTGATCCACATGGATGACGCCACTGAACCAGTCGCCAAACAGCATGTGCTCGATGAGAAAACCGCTTGACATGGATGGAATCGCGAGCAACACGAGCGGCACAGTCACCACCCAGGGCGATTCGCGCGGTTTTTCTCCCGCTTTCAGGCCATGATGATGCCCGCCGTCTCCATCATCGTGGTTATCGTGTCCATCGTCGTGTACCTTGCCGAAGCGCTCCGCGCCGTGAAAAACCAGGAAATAGAGGCGGAAGGAATAAAAGGCCGTGATGAAGACTCCTGCCAACACGGCGATGTGGGCGAAACCCGAGCCGGGGATATGGGAATGAAGCACTGTTTCGATAATCGAGTCCTTGGAATAAAAACCAGAGAAGAACGGTGTGCCAATCAGCGCCAAGGAGCCAATGAGGCAGGTAATCCAGGTGATCGGCATGTATTTCCTCAAGCCGCCCATATTGCGCATGTCTTGGTCGTGGTGCATGCCGATGATGACCGACCCGGCGGCAAGGAAGAGCAGCGCCTTGAAAAAAGCATGCGTCATCAGGTGGAAGACGGCGGCCGAATAGGCGGAAGCGCCCAGCGCCACGGTCATGTAACCCAGTTGCGAGAGCGTGGAATAGGCGACCACCCGCTTGATGTCGTTCTGGATAATGCCCAAGAAGCCCATGAACA
>JAISME010000134.1 GCA_031276915.1 Zoogloeaceae bacterium | reverse complement strand
CAGCGCGCGCGCAAGATGTTCGATGCCCGGGGCGAAATAACCGTCATCATTGCTCAGCAGAATGCGCATATCAGCCGCCTACGAATGCCTACAAATCAACCCACGAATACGATAAACGGAAAACCGGCCAGCCACCGGTTTCGATGGACCGCGCCAAGCCAGCCCCCGCGCTGCCTACGCCGGAAATTATACGGGGATTCCCAAACGGCGGCGCAAAAGAGTATGGAAACTGAAACTCCACTTGATATCATCTGAATCATGGAGCACAGGCAATACCATTGCCTGAAAACGACGATATGGCGCCGATGTCAAACAAAAAAAGAGCGCTCCTGATCGACGCGAAGCCGCATGGCGAAAAGCAGGTGCCATTCTTCTCGCCCGCTTGCGGGGAGCAACCGTGTTCGCAGTCAAGCATTTTTTACGGTCAAGGCCGATGATGAAGCCCCGAGTCTATCGCATGAAATCTTTTCCTTTCCGCGCGAAACGCGCGAATACCGGGAGGTTTGTCGTGCGTCCGTGTGCCGCCGCCAGGAGGCGCTGTTCCGGGCGATGCCTACCAGTGCCGCAATCTGGTGCCGGCCGAGATGCCCCAGTTCCGGGCATTTCAGCAACAAGGTCAAGGTGGTCACCGGACCCATTCCCGGAATGCCGCGCAGCAGATTTTCCTTGACTCGCCAAGCGGCCGAGGCGCGTAGATTTTGCTCCAAGCCGTCGTCGATGTGGGCGATGCGTTTCTCCAGCCAGACGATGTGCTCTTGCCGGCTTTTCCGCACCTTCTTCGAGACGGCGGTCTGGCTCCGGAGCTTTTCCTGCGCGCAATTCTCCACCCACTGCCGCCGCCGGTTGAGCAGTTCATCGAGCGCGCGCGTCTCTTCGTCCTTGATCGGGCGCGCTTCCGAACGCATGCGACGGGTTATATGGCAAAAGCGGACGCCAGGAGGATGGCATCGACTCGATCCGTCTTCGCCAGACAGCCCTTGGCGCGCGCAAAATCCCGCCTCTGGCGTGGATTGACCACCGCCACCGGCAGACCGCAGCGGGCCAGTTCCGTGGCCACTCGTACTTCCATATCCAGCGTTGTCCTGGAAACATCGATACCCACAAACTTCTCTGTAACGACTTCATTCATTCTCACTTCCCTTCCTTGCAAAATTCGGGCTCCACGCCCGGGCAACCGTTCGGGTTCCAGGTGAAAAAACCGGCTGGACGCCCTTGGTTCCCCTGCGGAATCATCGCGTTCCATGGGTGCAGCGAACGGCCCAGCCGGGCCGGTCAAACAACAGGAATCTCCCCGTTTCAACCGGCAAGGGGATCATACAAGGGGGCCGAAGGGCGGGAGAAGGCCGGCGGTTCCGTGGCAACGAGCGTTTGGGCAAGCGGAGCCGCCGCCCCTCATCCGCCTTCGGCGTCTTCTCCTCCAAGGGGCGAAGGGAAGGAGAGTTGCGGCCTTCGGCGCCTTCTCCTCCGAGAAGAAAAGGGAAACAAAAGCGGATTCAAGCCCGGCATGCGTGATGCCCGGCGCCCGCGCCAAAACGGGGACGATACGCCCGCGGGGAGCGAACGCGGCGTTTCGGCGGATAATGCGCGGGCGGCATTCCACATCCACTACTTTCAAAAAGGACAGCGATGCGCTGCGAAAGCGGAATAATTGACGGCGACATTGAAGTCAGGGAGAGTTGCAATCTTTCCGGGACAGTCACTGGAAACATCGTGGTGACGTCCGAAGGGGTTCTTCAGTTCCACGGGCTGTGCGTAAAGGATGTAATCGTTCGGTCTGGCGGTACGGCAAGACTGTACGGACTGGTGAGCGGCGATGCCATCAACGAAGGAGGATTGCTTGAGATACACGGCATAGTGCAAGGGGCCGTGCGCACGGTCAATGGAACCACCGTCGTTTCGCCGGACGCCATTGTCATGTCTGGCGCGTCACGGAAAGCCGGCGGCAATCGACAAGATCACTGACGAAATGAAGCGCCGAGGGGAGAGTCCTGGCGCGGCGATTCATGCTCCAGATTCATCACGGTCTACGCAAACAACTTCAGATTGCGTCATTGCGAGGCCCGAAGGGCCGTGGCAATCCATGCGGCCGTTTGGATTGCCACGGCCCTTCGGGCCTCGCAATGACGACGATTTGATCCTGATGTTTCTAAATTACTGACGACTGAGTACTGCCACGGGCCAGTTCATTTCGGTTCATTCTAGCTCACTTCCAATCAGCCTTCACCCGCCACGCCGCCATCGTCACAACAACGATTACGACAAAAGCCCCGCTGCCCGTCCTGGTTACTTCAGGATCGTGGCGGCTTTTTTGCCGAAGGACACGGACATTTCTCCGTCAAGCCAATTACCCTCACAGGCCATGACACCGTCCGCAAAGTCCCCGCCCGCTTCGACGGCGGGCCGGTTTATCGCGGCATTCGAGGAAGCTTCGACGCGCCGGCCTTGCATCAACCCGTGCCATGTCCGCGTTTATTTTTCTCCGACCGCAATATTCCGGCTTCCGATTCGTCTGCGTCCCCATGGACACCATGAACGCAAGCATTACCCGCACGGACATCGCGAGCACGAACACGGGAGAGCCACCGGGACGGCCGGAACATGCCTCGCGGCATCGCGGCGATGGAGAGTCTTCCACGCGGCGGGCCATGAATCGCTATCAGGAACAGTTCAGGAACTTCATGGACGCCAGGGGATTTCATGTCACACGAAAGCGGATGTCCATCGCGGCGCTGCTCTTCGCTATGCCCGGACATCATACCGTCGATGAATTGCATGACGCCGTCCGGAAGTTCAGGCTCGATATTGGGCAGGCCACCCTGTACCGCACGCTGAAATTGTTGGTGGAAGCCGGACTGGTTCTGGAACTCCGTCTGGGCGACAGGGCTTCGCGGTTTGAAGCGGTGATCCCGCAAAAATCCCACGATCATTTGATCTGCCAGCGTTGCGGCGCCATCATGGAGATTCCCCGGCGGGTTTTCGAAAAACTGCAGACACCGCTGATTCGGCGGCGAGGATTCGTTTTGGCGGCCCGCTCCCAATGCCTGTACGGATTGTGCCAGGATTGTCGGGAACGGGAACCGCAGGGACGGGCGCCGCGATGATCCAGCGTGAACAGTACGGCGTTTTGGCCGGACTCGCGGGTTTGCTGTGCAACCTTGCGCTGTTTGCCGTCAAGCTGGCCCTGGCCCTGGCGGCGAACAGCGCGGCGGCGCTGGCGGACGCCTTCAACAATCTGGCGGACGCGGGCGGCTCCCTGACCCTGGCCATCGGCTTTCACGCGGCGGGGAAGGCGCCCGACGAGCGGCACCCTTTCGGCCACGGCCGGATGGAGTATGTCGCCGGGCTGCTGGTCGCCGGCCTGATCGTGGCGACCGGGCTGGGGGCCGGGAAACTGGCCCTGGAACGGCTGTTTGATCCACAGCCCGTGGAAGCGACGCCCCTTGTGGTTTGCGGCCTGCTTTGCAGTGTCCTGGTCAAGCTGCTCATGAGCCTGTTCTACCGGCGGGCGAACGAAACGCTGCG
>JAISME010000097.1 GCA_031276915.1 Zoogloeaceae bacterium | reverse complement strand
GATTTTTCCGCGACCTTCGCGCCAACGGCAAGACCAAAGCGAATCGCGCACTCCACCGCCTGCCGGTTCAAGACCGGCAACACGCCGGGCAAGGCCAGATCGACGGGCGAAGCCTGAGTATTGGGCGCCGCGCCAAAAGCGGTGGACGCGCCGGAAAAAATCTTGGAGGCCGTTAAAAGTTGCGCGTGCGTCTCCAGCCCGATGACGACTTCCCATGAGGTTGCATTCATGTCATTCACTTCGTTTGCAATACAGAAATTTGTCGCCATTCCCTGCCGGCCTTTGGCAGCGTGTCCATCCGGGCTTGTGCCGCAATCGTATCGCCCCACATCGGACAGGTCGGACTGGCCAGACAGGCGCCGCCTGTCCGGTTATATGTTTTCATGATTCTTTTCCGTCGTTTCCCGCGTATCCCGCCGGTCCATTGCCTGGCCCAGGTTGGCGGCCCAGGCCATTGCTTCGCAATGCAGATAGTTCAGCGCCGCCGGGCGCAGTTTCCTGAAATCCCTGGAATCGGAAATCCGCTCGATCAGGCTTGCCGGGTTTTCATCGCTTTCCAGGCTTTCCGCGATGCTCAGCAATTGTCCCAGATAGCCGGCGCGATCCAGGAGGGCTTCGTGCACCATGGGTGGCAGGTTGGTCAACTGGGAAAGAACTTCTTTCATGCTGATGTCCAGAATCGCCGGTACCTGCGACATGATGCCCACCATGAACGCAAGTTCCGCCAGCGTTTGTTCCGATGGCTTTTCCATGCGCACCAGCTTTTCCATCAGACAGGCCCGCGTCGCGGCCAGTTGCAGCAGGGGGTTGTCCCCCAGTTGTACATGGCGATCATTGCTGGAAAAGAGCAGGAGTTGCAGCCAGCGCTGCAATTGGCGTCGTCCCAGGAGCGTGATGGCGTGGCGCAGGGAAATGATCTGGACACGGTGTCCGAAAGCGACGGAGTTCGTAAGCCGCAAAAGGTTGATGGAAAGCGCGGGCGTGTTCTTGAATGTGTTTTCCAGGACGGCGGTATCGGCGTCCTCCAGGATCTGGTTGAGCAGGAGCATCAGGGTGAGGCGGTCCTGACTCAAGGCGCGACCCTGAAGAACGGACGGACGCGTGAAAAAATAGCCCTGGAACAGGGATATTCCCAGCGCGGCGCATTTCTGGAACTGTTCGCGGGTTTCCACGCGTTCCGCCAGGAGCTTGATGGGCCTTTGGGCGACGGCCTCGACAAGGCGCGGCGCTTTTTCCGCCCAGTCGTCCAGGAGCAGCAGCTTGATGATGCCGACCAGCGGCAGCAGTGGCTCGATCGCGGGCGTGATTTCCAGTATGTCGTCCAGCGCCAGGGTGAAGCCCTTTCCCCGCAAATCCTCGCAACGCGCCACAACCCTGGGGGTAATGGCGACAGTCTCCAGGATTTCCAGGACCACCTGTTCGGGGGAGAGGAATTCCAGCACATCGGAGAACAACAATTCCTCGCCGATGTTGATGAACACCTTTTTCGCGTCCAGCGCCTTGCCCAGCGACAGTTCACCGAAAGCGCGGGTGATGACGGTCGCTGTCGCGGCGCTGTCGTCCCGCACCACGGCCCGGTCCTGTGCCTGGGCGCTGCGAAACAGGAGCTCGTAGCCGTAAAGACGCCCATCCCTGTCCAGGATGGGTTGGCGCCCCAGGTAGATGGAAGAATTGTCCATGCGGTAAGACATGAGGTAAGACACGCGATAGGAAAAAGGTCAGAACGGCAAGACCAGGTTTGGCCGCAACGCCAGGAGTGCGCGGCGAAAATCCTCCTGGATGCGCGCCAGGGCGGCAGTATCGTCGGCCTCGAAGCGCAGCACCATGACCGGCGTGGTGTTGGAAGGCCGCGCCAGGCCAAAGCCATCCGTGTATTCTACCCGCAAGCCGTCCAGCAGGAGACGCGATGTTTCGCCGGGAAACGCGCCTGCCGTCTTCAGGCGATCCACCAGCGCGAACGGCTCGCCTTCGGCCATCCGGATATTGAGTTCCGGAGTGGAAACGGCCTTGGGCAAGCCTTTCAGGACGGCGCTGGCGTCGGCGTGCCGCGACAGGATTTCCAGAAGACGCGCGCCGGCATAAAGGCCGTCGTCGAAACCGTACCAGCGCTCCCCGAAAAACAGGTGTCCGCTCATTTCGCCCGCCAGTGGCGCGCCGGTTTCCCTGAGCTTCGCCTTGACGAGCGCGTGCCCGGTGTTCCACATCGTTGGCTGGCCGCCGTGCGCGCGAATCCACGGCGCCAGGAGCCGTGTGCATTTCACGTCATAGATGATCTCGCCGCCCGGCACGCGGGAAAGCACGTCGGCGGCGAACAGCATCAGTTGCCGGTCGGGAAAGATGATTTCTCCATCCTTCGTCACCACGCCCAGGCGGTCGCCATCGCCATCGAAAGCGATGCCCAGTTCGGCGTCGGTCTCCCGGAGGGCGGTCACGACATCGGCCAGGTTTTCCGGTCGGGTCGGGTCGGGATGATGGTTGGGAAAACGCCCGTCAACCTCGCAGAAGAGCGGAATGACCGCGCAGCCCAGGCGTGTGAAGAGTTCCGGCGCGACCATTCCGGCGACACCGTTGCCGCAATCCACGACGATCTTCATGGGCCGCGCAAGCCGCGCGTCGGCGAGAATGCGCGCGAGATAGGCTTCCCGCACATCAGTGGTTGTCCGCTGTCCCTGTCCGGAGGCCAGATCGCCCGCCGCGATCCGTGCCCGCAATTGCTGGATGGCGTCGAGCGCAAGGGTTTCGTCCGCGATCACCATCTTCAGGCCGTTGTACTCGGGCGGGTTGTGGCTGCCGGTCACGGAGACACAGGAATGGCAGCCGAGGTGCCAGGCCGCGAAATAGGTCATTGGCGTTGGCGCGAGACCAATGTCGATGGCGTTGGTTCCCGTCGCGCAAATCCCCTCGATCAGCGCCCGCGACAATTCCGGGCCGGAAAGGCGTCCGTCACGGCCGACCGCGATGGCGGTCTGCCCCCTTTCCCGCGCCAGTGTTCCCAGCGCCCGGCCAATGCGCGACACGGCGTCCGGTGTCAGTGTTTTTCCCGTGATGCCGCGAATGTCATAAGCCTTGAAAAGCGCGGCGGATGGCAAGGTTTCTTTTGTGGGAAGCATTTTTTTCCTGCATGTGTGAGTGTCAATGCAGCACGCGGCGCAAACTTTCCTGCTGCGGCATGCCGGGTTCGGCTGCGGTCGAGCAGTGGCGGCAAACCAGCCGCCAGCCGTGTGCGCCCCGGATGTACATGTGTGTCACCAGCAGGGGACCGGCAAGTTCCCGGCCCAGATGCAGATGTTCCACGAGCTGGTGCACTGCCATCAGCATGCCTTGCCAGCGGGTCATGCAGTTGGCTTCGATCTGCATCCTGGCCGGCGCGAGGACCTGCCGCCAGCCTTCCCGGACAGCGGCCAGCCCCTGCATGTGCTGGCCAGTCGG
Source organism: Zoogloeaceae bacterium (assembly GCA_031276915.1). Lineage (GTDB taxonomy): Bacteria > Pseudomonadota > Gammaproteobacteria > Burkholderiales > Rhodocyclaceae > Azovibrio. Next base: position 847 of record JAISME010000097.1, on the reverse strand, counting down.
ATGAATGCAGGAGACATCCTCGTCCTCGGACCAGACCGCCATGAGCGCATCCAGATTGCTGCGGGCGACAGCCTCATAGAACGCGATTTCGGCATCTTCCGGAGTGGCGAAAAGCAGGGGAACGCTCATTTTTCCTTCCCGTTCAGGCCGCCCGCGCCAGACGGGCAAGGCATTTTTCCAGCACCCGCTCCGGCGTCAGCCGCGCAAGGCAATCCAGATGGCCAAACGGACATGTCCGCCTGAAGCATGGGCTGCAATCGAGTTCGAGGCTGACCACCTCGGCACGGTCCGAAAGCGGCGGCGTGAAACGCGGCGAGGAGGAACCGAACAGCGCCAGGGTGGGGCGCTCCAGGGCTGCGGCCACATGCATCAGGCCGGAATCGTTGCAGACCACGAGATCGGCCCGCGCGATCAGGTCGATGGCTTCCGTCACGTTCGTTTGTCCGCAGAAATTCTGGCAGGTGTTTTCGCTTTGCGCGGCGATGGTCTCGCCCACCGGCTTGTCCCTGGCGGAACCCAGAAGCCAGATCGCGCATCCCGCGCGGGCAAGTTCCCGTGCCAGCCGGGCGAAATGTTCGGCTGGCCAGCGTTTGGCGGGGCCGTATTCCGCACCGGGGCAGAACACCACGAGTTTTTCCGGGCGGGGCAGGCCCAGTTTCAGGAGCGTTTCCGCCTGCTGTTCCGGTGTCGAGCGCAGGCGGGGAGAGGGTGGCGGTGGCGGCAGCGTACCCGGCGTTTCCGCCAGTTGCGCGAAGCGATCCACCATCCGGGGGAGTGCGGCCTTGTCGAGCCGGTGACGGACATTCACCAGCCCGAAACGCGCCTCGCCCGTAAACCCCACGCGCTC
>JAISME010000092.1 GCA_031276915.1 Zoogloeaceae bacterium | reverse complement strand
CGCGGAGATCGTCGATGAAGATGTTTTCTGGTTTGATGCCGAATTGCAGCGCCTTTTGCCGCGCCGGCTCCAGTTCCTCGCCCTGCCCCAAGTCAGCGGTGAAGGTGACGACTTCGCATCGGTAGGTATCCTGCAACCACTTTAGGATGACGGATGTATCCAGCCCGCCGGAATAGGCGAGCACGACTTTCTTGATATCGCTCATGAGTTTGCCCTGACTCTCGCAAAAGGGATAATTTTACCAGCAACGGTCAGCGATCCAGCCGGTCTTTCCTCTCGCTTCCGAAACGCTGGAACAGGCTCTCTCCTGTCACTGTCGCGACATCCTCTCCTCCCAAGGGGGGCTGCACAGGTAGGGAAGTCGCCTGGAGAGACGGCGTGAGATAACCGGTAGTGCATCAATGCCGTATTCTGGGGGTTACACACAGGTGTGGCGTGGCAAGGATTGCCGCCGACATGCGGGGATCGGAAGAATACGCATCGGCGTTTTTACCGTCGGCAGGACAAGGCAAGGCAAGGCAAGGCAAGGCAAGGCAAGGGAATCCAGGAAGCACTGCTGGAGCGCCTGATCGAGGAACCGGATTACGAAGGGTTGATGATGGGTGCCAGCCGTGTGAAGGCGCATGCGTATGTGTTTGGAGCGTGGAGAGGCAATCAGGGGCAAGGCTTGCAAGAGGGGACGCAACAGCAGGATACACTTGGCCGTGAATGCGCAGGGCATTCCGGCCAGAATGCTTGTTGTGGAAGATACCCGAGCGGGTTGCGCAAAGGCAGGCGTGTTGATCGAAGGGATCGATGCACAATGCCTGTCGGCGGATCGCGGTTACGGCACAAATGGAATTGTCGAGAAGGCGGAAGGAGCGGGAATACAGCTCGTCATTCCACCGAAAAAAACCGGAAGACACCGTACCCGTATGCCAGGCATCCGTATCGGCGCCGGCATCTGGTGGGGAATGCGTTTATGCGTCCCGGGCGTTGGCGTGGCATCACAACCCGCCATGCCAGGAATCTTGCCCCTTTCGTGGCTGTCGTGAAATCCGTTTATCGTCCCGTGGGCCGGAATCCTGTGACGGCACTATCTGGCGCTAGCGCGCGATTACGATTGCGGGTGTGAATCCCAGGGCGGATTCGATGCGGCGCGCTATCTGTTCGGCGCTGGCGCGGTCCGCGCAGGGACCGAGTTGCAGACGGTGGAAGTTGCCGGTCTTGTGGATGCGCAAGGGGGCGGTGAGCCAGTCCAATTCCCGTGACAGGTGGTTTCTCAGGTTTTCGGCGTTTTCCGCGCTGGTGAAGGCGCCCAGTTGCAGAAAAATCCCGGGTGCGGGGAGTGGCGCCGATGCCACATCATCGGTTACTGTCGTCAATTGCTGGGAGAGCGTGTCCAATTCCGCTGAATCGGGGGGTGTTGCGCTTGCAACCATGGTTGCAGCGGGAGTGACGGGCGGCAGGGGATCGCCGTCGGGAATGATGGTTTCGACGATGACATGGGCGCTGCCGTTTTCGACATAGCCCAGTTTGTAGGCGGCAACATAGGAAAGATCGATGATGCGGCCCGAATGGAAGGGACCGCGGTCGTTGAGGCGCACGACCACCATCCGGCCGTTGGCGGGGTTGGTGACGCGCGCGTAGGAAGGCAGCGGCAGGGTCGGATGCGCGGCCGTCATGGCGAACATGTCATAGGTGTCGCCAATGGAGGTCTTCTGTCCATGGAACTTTTTCCCGTACCAACTGGCGACGCCTTCCTGGCGAAACGGGCGGATTTCCGTCTGTGGTGTGTATTTTTTTCCAAGCACCTCGTAAGGCTTGCTTGCGCCCTTGTGCAACGATTCGCGGCGTGGCTGCGCGTTGGGCACGGCATCGAGATCGACGGGGATTTCGTCCGCCGGGCCATCGTCCTTGTAGTACCCGCCGCCGCCCGACCGGTCGAGAATGCTCTTGATGGTCCTGGCGGTCTGGATGACCGTGCCGGGTTTGACACGCGTTTCCAATGTGCCACAGGCCGTGAGAAGACAGGCCATGGACAGGATGCCGAGAAGTTTTACAGGAGCAATCCGGAAAAGACCCATGTTTTCCTCAGTGCGGACGATGCGTCCTGATGCTCATCAGGATGCCGACCCCCAGCATCAGGGTGACGAGTGCCGTGCCGCCGTAGCTGATGAAGGGCAAGGGCACGCCAACGACTGGCAGGATGCCGGAAACCATCCCCATGTTTACGAAAGCATAGATGAAAAACACGAGACTCACCGCGCTGGCGAGAAGGCGGCTGAACAGCGTGGGCGCGCTGGCGGCGATTCTCAGGCCGCGCAGGATGAGGCAGGCAAAGAGCAGGAGCAGCACGCAGTTGCCGGCGATTCCCCATTCCTCCGAGAACACCGCGAAGATGAAATCGGTATGCTTTTCGGGGATGAAATCGAGGTGGGTCTGCGTCCCCTTGAGCCAACCCTTGCCCCAGGGACCGCCGGAGCCGATGGCGATGGTGGATTGGATGATGTGGTAGCCCGCGCCCAGGGGATCGGAACCGGGATCAATCAGCGTCAGCACGCGGCGGCGCTGGTAATCGTGCAGGACAAATTGCCAGGCGAGCGGCAGGGCCGCCGCGCCCGCGCCCGCGAGACCGAGCAGGATCTTCCAGGGCAGGCCCGCGAAGAAGATGACAAAAAACCCCGTCGCGCCCACGAGCATCGAGGTGCCCAGATCCGGCTGCTTCAGGATGAGGAGGGTCGGCACAAGCAAAAGGACGGCGGCGATGGCGAAATGGTGAATGCGCAGTTCCGATTCGCGCTTGTGGAAAAACCAGGCCAGCATCAGGGGCATGGCGATTTTCATGAGTTCCGAAGGCTGGATGCGCGTGATGCCCAGCGACAGCCAGCGTCGCGAGCCGTTGACGCTGACGCCAAAAAAAAACACGCCCAGGAGCAGTACGATCCCCAGCGCATAAAGTGGAACAGCCAGCCGCATGAGCGTCTGCGGCGGCGTCTGGGCGACGCCCAACATGACCGCCAGCGCGGCGGTCATGTTGATGATCTGGTTGTCGAAGCGCGCCAGACCTTCCGAAGCGGTGGCCGAATAGATGGTGACGAGTCCGATCGCCATGAGCGCCAGGACGATGCCGAGCAACGGCAGGTCGATGTGCGCGCTCAGATGACGCAACCAGTAGCGTACTTGCGGTTTCATCCGCGTTCCTCCCGGTTTCGGCGGACCGGCGCGGCGGGCGACGCGGGATGCGCCGTCGTTCGGGTGGCTGTTGGAACGGGCTGCGCGGGCGGGTCGGTTTCCATTTCCGGTTCCGCGCCCTCTTCCTCCGAAACCCTGTCTTCCGGGGCCGGCCCTTCGGCGGCATGACCGGTGAAGTGGAAATCGAGCACCTGCCGGGCGATGGGCGCGGCGGAAACCGCGCCGAAGCCGGCGTTTTCCACCATGACGGCAACCACGATCCCAGGCTGTTCGACCGGCGCGAAGGCGATGAACCAGGAGTGGTCGCGCAGGCGTTCCTTGACGCGGTCCGCCGAATAACGCTGTCCCCGGAGGCTGAAGACCTGGGCTGTGCCGGTCTTGCCACCGGACGCATAGGCCGCGCCGGCAAAGGCGCGCGCGCCGGTGCCCTGCTTGTTTACACCCTCCATCGCCCGCTTGATGAAAGCCACATGCTCCGGATTCAGGGGGATTTCACGCACTGGCGCGTTTTCCAGGCGGCGTGTCTCACCCGTCGTGGAATCGCGGATGGCGCGCACGAGATGCGGACGGAATACACGGCCGCCGTTCAGGATGTTGGCAAGCGCGTGCGCCATTTGCAAGGCGGTGTAAGCGTTGTAGCCCTGGCCGATGCCCACCGAGATGGTTTCGCCCGCGAACCATTTTTGCTGTTGCGGTTTCGAGAAACGTTTCTGTTTCCACTCCGGCGACGGCAGGACGCCGGCGGTCTCGCCGGGAATGTCGATGCCGGTCCGGCTGCCGAGGCCGATCTGCCGCATGAAAGCGGCGATACTCTCGATGCCCATGTCGTTCGCCAGCCGGTAATAGTATGTGTTGCAGGAGGAGACGATGGAGCGGTACATGTCGACGATGCCATGGCCGCCTCGCTTGTCGTCCATGAAAACATGGCCGCCGAAACTGAAATAACCGGGGTCGGAGATGGTCTGCTCGGGCGTGCGTTTTCCCTGGGTCAGGGCGGCCATGGCCATCATGGGCTTGAAGGTGGAGCCGGGCGGATAGGCGCTGTAAATGGCGCGGTTCAGCATTGGCTTGTCGGGATGGTTGTTGAGAGCGTCCCAGTCGTCGAAACGGATGCCGTCGACGAACAGGTTGGGGTCGAACGAAGGCGAGGAGACCAGTGCCAGGATTTCGCCATTCCGGGGATCGAGCGCGACGAGCGCGCCCCGGCGTTCGCCGAAAGCCGCCTCGGCCATGCGTTGCAGGCGGGTGTCCAGCGTCAGCACCAGGTTGTTGCCCGGTGTTGGCGCGGAACGCTCCAGCACGCGCACGGCGTGACCGCCCGCGTCGATCTCCACCTGCTCGTAGCCGGTAAGACCGTGCAGAATGAATTCATACTGTTTTTCCAGGCCGATCTTGCCGATCAGCGTGGCGCCCTTGTAATTGCCGGTCTGCGTGTCGCCATCTTCGTCAACAGCGGTTTTCAGCCATTCCCTTTCCTCCTCGTTGATGCGGCTGATGTAGCCAATGGCGTGCGCAGCCAGCGTGTTTTCCGGATATTGCCGGAAAAGACGCGCCTTGACCTCGACACCGGGAAAACGGTAGCGATTGACGGCAAACCGGGCGACCTCCTCGTCGGTCAGGCGCGTGCGCAGCAGGATGGAATCGAAGTTGCGGGATTCGCGCAGCAGACGCTCGAAACGTCTGGCGTCCTTGGGTTCGATGGTGACGATCCTGCCTAGTTCCGCCAGCGTGGTCTTGAGGTCCGGAATCTTGGCGGGCGTGACTTCCAGGGTGAAGGCGGAATAGTTGCGGGCCAGGATGATGCCGTTGCGGTCCTCGATATTGCCCCGGTTGGGCGCGATGGGGACGAGCGAAATGCGATTGCTTTCCGCGCGGGTGGCGTAATACTGCTGCTGTGTCACCTGCAGGTGATAGAGACGGGTGGCCAGAACGCCCAGGCAGAGAAGCGCCAGGGGCGCGGCCAGGCGGACACGGCGGCGAAACCGCCTGGCCGTTTCCTCGGGAGACTGGATGTGCGGCATTTTCGTCTTCAGATGGGGCGGTTGTCGTCCCGCGTTTCCGGCTGGTATTGCGGGGCAAGGAGCAGGAAGGAAACCGGAGCCCAGAGGACGGTGCTCACCAGGGGCGGGAGGAACTGCATCCAGCCGGGGGAATTGCCGCCGCTGGTCGCCAGCATGCGGACCAGCATCTGGATGCCGGTCGAGAAACAGAACAGCGGCAGCATGTGCAGTGCCTGCTGCCACAGGGAAAACCAGAGCATGCGCCGGGAAAGCTGTGTGGCGCCATATCCCGTGAGCACATAGGCGAGAGCGTGCTGTCCGAAAGCCGCGCCATCGGCCACATCCATGACAAGCCCAAGCGCGAAGGCGCTGCCCTGGCCAACGCGGCGCGGTTCCCGCACACTCCAGAAGGCCAGGATCAACAGGGCGCAGTCCGGCATGAGTGGCCATTGCCGGGTGGGCAACATATTGAGGAGCACGCCGAGAAGAATGCTCAGGACGATGAACCAGGGCCGGGCAGGACTGAGAATGCGGGTGGATTGGTGGGTGGCGAACATGGTCATTGCGTCTCCCGCGCGACGGGACCGGTCCGCGCGTCTTCCGGATGCGGGGCGCTTTCCGGGGTGGTTGCCAGGATCATGACCATGTGATGGTTTTCCGCGGCGGAAAGCGGCCGGGCGATGATGCGCGCGAAGGCGTCGTTGCTGTCGTGCGTGACCTCGATCACCCGCGCGACCGGGAAACCTGGCTGGTAGACCCCGTCGATGCCGGAAGTAATCAGCCGGTCGCCGGCGCGGATGTCCGCGTTGATCGGAATGTATTTCAACTCCACGAGACCGTTGCCCAGGCCGAAAATAAAGGAGCGCTGGCCGGTGCGTTCCACCTGGACGGGAATCGCCTGGTCCTTGTCTGTCAGAAGGGTGACTTCGGCGGAAAAAGGAAACACGCGCGTGACCTGCCCGATCACGCCCTGCGTGTCAATCACCGGGCTGCCCGCCGCGATGCCTTCCCGCAAGCCCTTGTCCAGGAACACGCGACGGGTGAAGGGATCGCGGGCGGTGTAGCGCACGCGGGCGATTTGCCCTGTCGCCGCCGGTTGCGCCCGCAGGCCGAGAAGCGCGTTCAGGCGCCTGTTTTCGGCTTCAAGCTGCGCGTAATGCGCGATGATGGGACTGGATTTGAGCTGCGCCTTCCTGAGCGCCTGGTTTTCCGCGCGGACGCGCTCCAGGTTCAGGAAGTAGCGCGAGCCGTCGCTGAACAGGCGCACCGGGGCTTGGGCGACGTTGCGAAGAGGCTCCAGGAGACCGTGAAATCCCTTGCGCGCTGTTTCCAGGGCGTGGAAACGCAGGTCCAGGATCATCAGCGCCAGCGCGCAGGCGACATAGAAACAGAGTCGGGCAAAGGGGGTCGGGCCGTTGCGGAAAAACGGAGGCGCTTCATTCACCGCCGCCATGCCGTCTCATCCTGTTCGCGTGGTTTGTCTGCTGTCACCATGTTCTTGTTGTTCGCGCGGACATGTGCGCCCTATTCGGACGCGAAGATGGAATCGAGCTTGTCCATTTTTTCCAGCGCCATGCCGCAACCGCGCGCCACGCAAGTGAGCGGGTCGTCCGCGACAAGCACGGGCAGGCCGGTTTCCTCCATCAGCAGGCGGTCTAGGTTGAGAAGCAACGCGCCGCCGCCGGTCAGGACCATGCCCTTCTCGGCGATGTCCGCGCCCAGTTCCGGCGGGGTTTTCTCAAGCGCCGACTTGACGGCGGAAACCACCTGATTCAGTGGTTCGGACAAGGCTTCCAGCACCTCGTTCGACGAAATGGTGAATTTGCGGGGAATACCTTCCGCCTTGTTGATGCCGGAAACCTCCATTTCCCGCACTTCCGTGCCAGGGAAGGCGGAACCGATGGTCTTCTTGATGTTCTCGGCGGTGTTTTCCCCGATCAGCATGCCGTAGTTGCGGCTGATGTAGTTGACGATGGCTTCGTCGAGCTTGTCGCCGCCAATACGCACCGAGCCGGAATACACCATGCCACCCAGGGAAATGACGCCCACTTCGGTGGTGCCGCCGCCGATGTCAACCACCATGGAGCCGGTGGCTTCGGCGACCGGCAGTCCCGCGCCGATGGCAGCGGCCATGGGTTCCTGGATCAGGAATACCTTTCTCGCGTTCGCGTTCAGGGCGGAATCGCGAATCGCGCGTTGCTCCACCTGGGTGGAGCCGGAAGGAACGCAGATGATGATGCGGGGCGAAGGCGACAGCAGCTTGGATTCGTGCGCTTTCTTGATGAACTGCCTCAGCATCTGCTCCGTGACAGTGAAATCGGCGATCACACCATCTTTCATGGGGCGGATCACGTCAATGGAGACGGGCGCCTTGCCCAGCATTTCCTTGGCTTCGCGGCCAACGGCCTGAATCACCTTGCGGGCGGCGGGGCCACCTTCCACGCGAATGGCGACAACCGAGGGCTCGTCCAGAACGATACCCCGACCGCGTACGTAGATCAGGGTGTTGGCAGTGCCCAGGTCGATGGCCAGGTCCTTGGAAAAATAGCTGCGAAGTAAGCCAAACATAGAAATCCGATTCCTGTCTTGATGATGCTGAAAATAAAGCTTTTATGATAACCTACAACGCTTTGGTTGAATAAGCCTTTCCCTTTTGCCCATAAAAAATTTATGGATTTCTCCCGTCATTCCGGACGTGATTCCCATGCCTCTCACTCTCCCTGAAGTCGAACGCATCGCCCAGCTTGCCCGTCTCGAGATCGGCAAGGAAGAAGCCGAAATCGCCCGCCGGCAATTGAATGACATTCTCGGTCTCATCGAGGCCATGCAGGCCGTGGATACGGCGGGTATCGAACCCATGTCCCATGCTGTGGACGTTGTCCAGCGCCTGCGCGCCGACGCGGTAACGCACCGGGACGCGGACGGCAAGTTGCGCGATCTCTACCAGGCCGGCGCGCCGGAGGCCGAGGCCGGGCTTTATCTCGTTCCCAGGGTGGTCGAATGATCCACGCCTCCCTGAAAACCCTGCGCGCGGCGCTCGACAGCAGGAAGATTTCCAGCGTCGAGCTCTCCAGGCTCTTCCTGGAGCGCATTGCCCGCCTGAACCCGACCCTGAATGCCTTCATCACCGTGGATGCGGAAAAGACACTCGCCGCCGCAAAAGCCGCCGATCTGCGTATCGCCGCCGGAAACACCGGGCCGCTTACCGGCATTCCGCTGGCGCAAAAGGACATTTTCTGCGCCAGGGGCTGGCGCACGACCTGCGGTTCGCGCATGCTGGAGAACTTCATTGCGCCCTACGACGCCGCCGTGGTGGAAAGGCTGGAACAGGACGCCGGCATGGTGCCGCTCGGCAAGGCGAACATGGATGAGTTCGCCATGGGCTCGTCGAACGAGACCTCATATTTCGGTCCGGTCTGCAATCCTTGGGATACGACCCGTGTACCGGGCGGTTCTTCCGGTGGTTCGGCGGCGGCAGTCGCTGCCTTTCTCGCGCCGGTTGCCACTGGCACCGACACCGGTGGTTCGATCCGCCAGCCTTCCGCCCTCTGTGGTCTTACCGGGATCAAGCCAACCTATGGCGTGGTGTCCCGTTACGGCATGATCGCCTTTGCCTCCTCGCTCGACCAGGGCGGAGTGATTGCCCGCTGCGCCGAGGACTGCGCGCTTGTGCTCTGCGCCATGGCTGGTTTCGATGAAAGGGATTCCACGAGTCTCGAACGGCCCGCCGAGGATTACGGTCGTGATCTGGGCGCGTCGATCAAGGGGTTGCGCATCGGGCTTCCCAGGGAGTTCTTCCGGGAAGGCGCCGACGCCGGGGTGATGGCAGCCGTCCAGGAGGCCATCGCGGTCTACCGTGGACTGGGCGCGGAAATCGTCGAGGTGACGCTGCCCAACGCGCATCTTGCCGTGCCCGCCTATTACGTGATTGCCCCGGCGGAGGCGAGTTCCAACCTTTCCCGTTTCGACGGTGTGCGCTACGGCCATCGCGCCCCGGAGTACGCCGACCTGGACAGCATGTATTGCAAAAGCCGCGCGCAGGGTTTTGGCGCGGAGGTGAAGCGCCGCATCCTGATCGGCGCCTATGTGCTCTCACACGGCTATTACGACGCCTATTACCTGCAGGCGCAACGTATCCGGCGGCTGATCGCGGGCGATTTCGCCGAAGCGTTCAAGGCATGTGACGCGATCCTCGGTCCCACCAGCCCGACCACGGCCTTCAGGCAGGGCGAAAAATCCGCCGATCCGGTCGGGATGTATCTTTCCGACATCTACACCATCGCGGTCAATCTCGCGGGCCTGCCGGGTCTCTCCATCCCCTGCGGTTTCGATGCGCGGGGGCTTCCCATTGGGCTGCAACTCATCGGCAACTGTTTCGACGAGGCAAGGCTCCTGAACGTGGCGCACGCCTACCAGCAGGCGACGGACTGGCACCTGCGCCGGCCCGCCATTGCGGCGTAGCCGACGTTTCAAGGAGGGGCGTGGCGTGCCGAGGGAACGCCGTCGAATGCGCGCATGGAAGGTTTCGGATCATTGCGCCGTCCCGTGACGACTTGCCAGCGTGCGTTGATCGGGTGCCCTGACCTTTTGCCGGAGGAGCGGGGCATTCCACCGATCGCCTGGAATCGTGAGAGGAGGGGGCTTATCCAACATTTCGCTGGTTTTTGTTTTCCACAAAAACTTCCAGGACCTGTAATAAAGTACCCGCAAGGAGCTTTCGGAAAATCGTTCCTTGTCTGCGTTGCCCACCCTTCGACCATGCTTGTACCTGTCGCGCGTGGGCCAGGGCCAAGACTGCGCGATGAAGGGGCTGGCTGGTTTCGCCAGGGCGTTGGATGAAGGATTTTCCCAGATTCGTTTCGACCGGTTGACGCCAGCGGAAAAGAAATATCTGCGTGCCATGGCGGAACTGGAGCTGGGCGCGCATCGTTCGGGAGACATTGTCGCCATTCCCGGATGCTCTCCGGCATTTCCTGCCGGGATAACGCAAAAAGAAGAGATTGCGATGTTCCGCGTCGGGAAAATAGCGCCTTTTCCCTCTCCTTTCGTCATGTCTATAAATGCAAGTCATTCACAACAGAGACTGATTATCATCTATAATCGCCGTCGCGTTTTGGCAGGGAATGCGCGACAGGCGTTCCTGCCTGCCGCGCAAGACGAACCCGGAAAGGGGGGGCCTTTCCCCTCCCGGGCTGTCGCGGTCGAAACCCCGTCCGCGTGCGGTGGAAGCATCCCTGTTTCTATCGCCTGAAGAAAAAGAGTTCCAGCCTCTGCACCGATTTCTCCGGGCAGGGCTTCCAACCGGAGTTGCTTCTAGCTTCTACAATGAGAGAGAAACGAAAGGAGTCCAAGATGAAACCCAGGGCATTTTTCCTCTTCGCAGTGATCGCCCTCGCCACGCTCACCGCCTGCGAGCGAGAGGTCCAGAGCGTGGAGTGGTACAGGGAACACGACACCGAACGCATGGCCGTCATCCTGGAATGCAAGGAGAACGCCGACAAGCTGAACAAGACGCCCAATTGCATCAACGCCAAACAGGCCAACAGGGAAATCCTGCGCAACATTCCCCCCGCAACACAATAGGAATTCCGCGGATGGCAAATCCCGCGGACAGGTTCTGCTCGCCGAGGGTGCGGGAGCAGGATGCTCCCGCCATTTTCAGGGTTGGGCTCCCGTTGCCCGCGCCCACCGCCTTGTGGCGGCATTTCTGCTTCTGTCTGCTGGATGCGCGCATTCTGTTACGGCCCGGTGGCAAAATGGGACAGACGCCACGCGACTGCGCGTATAGAGTGATGTCGGAATCCACCCCTCTCGCGTCGCGTGGTGCGATGCGTTTTCCCGCCTGTCCGGCGGGATTTTTTTATTGTGGAAACCGTGCATCCGGCGAAGGGGATGGAGGATGCTCCTGCTACTCCGGGACGCGGGGATGCGCCCGCTGCCTGTCCGCAAGCTGGGGGCTCGATTGTGGTGACGGAAAGGGGAAGGGGGAAGAAAAAGAAATCTCTTCCGGATTCGGGGATTGGCGGCAGGCAGGAAACTGGCAACCGGCATTCATGCTTGCCGCGGGTTTCCTGCCGGCCTGGCGTAGCGCGTCGGATCGGGCAGGCGCGCCGCCGCGAATCCCTCGCGCCGCAGGCGGCAGGCGTCGCAAAGACCGCAAGCGCGTCCTTCCTCGTCCGCCTGGTAGCAGGAAACCGTAAGGCTGTAATCCACCCCCAGGCGATGCCCCATCCGGATGATCTCGGCCTTGGAAAGCCGCATCAGGGGAACGCGCAGATTCAGGCGGCAACCTTCTGTTCCCGCCCTGGTCGCAAGATTCGCCATGCGCTCGAAGGCGGCAATGTACTCGGGACGGCAATCGGGATAGCCGGAATAATCCACGGCGTTGACGCCCACGAAAATATCGTGGGCGTTCAGCACCTCGGCCCAGGCAAGTGACAGCGAGAGCAGGATGGTGTTGCGCGCCGGTACGTAGGTGACGGGAATTTCTCCCGGACGCGTCGCGCCGTCCGTGGGAACGGCAAGCGATGGATCCGTGAGCGCCGAGCCGCCGAACTGGCCCAGGTCGAGCTTCAGGATTCGGTGCTCCGCCGCGCCCAGCGTTGCCGCGACACGCGCCGCCGCCCGCAGTTCGGCGCGATGACGCTGGCCGTAGTCGAACGACAGGCAATGGGCGGAAAACCCCTGGTGGCGGGCTTCGGCAAGGCAGGTGGCGGAATCCAGACCGCCGGAAAGCAGGATGACGGCCTTGTCTGGCATGTCAAGTTCCGGCCAGATGTTCCAGTTCGCGGTGCAACAGGTCGGCATCCCCCAGGTTGAGCTCCACGATCCGGCGCAGATGCGTGATGCTGTCCAGGTCAATATCGACGCAGGCCAGCCCGACCTGTCCGGGCGTGCTCGTATCTACCCGCGCCGCGCGCGCATTCATGTAGATGACATCCTCCGTGTCGTCCAGATGAATCCGCAACTGGCAATCCTGACCAGGCTCCGGCGGCGCGCCTGCCTTCAGGCGGACAAACGCCCCTTTCAGGGAAATATCCAGCACGTCGACGGCATATTCCCGGTCGAGAAAGGACAGGTAGCCCGTTGCATCAAAGTGGATACGGGCAAAAAGCCTGCGCTCCGCCGTTTGGGTATTCATTGTTCTCCCTCCTCGAGTCTTCGAGACTATTTTCCCCGCATGTTACCCCAGATCAGCCTGTGCAACTGCATCTGAAAACGCGCCTCGAGACCGTCGGCGAGGATCCACCCGGCAAGATCGCGCGGCGTCATGCCATGTCCGTCTTCCCGCATAACCGGGGAAAAAAGCACGGGACAGCGCTGGTACAGGCGATGCTCGGCAAGACGCGCCTTTGCCCACTCGTAATCGGCGTGATCGGCAATCACCACCTTGATCTCATCCCTTGCCGTCAACGCCCGTCCGCGATCGGCGATGAGCACGTAATTGCGATCCGCCTCGCCCGAAGACGGCGTTTTCAGGTCAACAATGCGGGAAACTCGCATATCGACCGGCCGGATGTCCAGCGCCCCCGAGGTTTCCAGGGATACGTCATAACCTTGGTCGCACAGGCGGGCAAGAAGTGCCAGGCATCCTTTTTGCGCCAGTGGCTCGCCGCCGGTCACACAGGCGCGCCGGACGGGATGTGTCGCCGCTTTCGCCAGGATGTCCGAGATGGAAAGCGTCGTCCCGCCCCGGAACGCATGGGTGGTGTCGCACCAGACGCAGCGCAGGGGACAACCGGACAGGCGCACGAAAACCGTGGGCAACCCAACGCGCGAAGCCTCTCCCTGCAGGGAGAAAAAAATCTCGCTGACGTTCAGCGTTTCGCGGGAGGCAGTCGCCATGTCTTCATCGCAAAGCCAACTCCGGTTGGAAACCCTGTCCGAAGGAGTCGGCGCAAGGCGGAACCCTCTCCCGGGCACGGGGACTCCTTCAGCGCAACTGGCTCAGGCGTTCCCTGGCCTTGACGGCGGCCTGGCTCCTGCCGTGTTGGGCGATGAGCGCGTTCAGGGTTGCGCGGGCGGCGTTGTCGTTGCCCCGGTCGCGCTGGCAATCGGCGATTGCCAGCAGGGCGTCAGGGACGCGCGCGGAATCTGGCCAGCGGGAAAGCACCGTCTCCTGCGCGGTAATGGCTTCCTTGCAATCGTTCCGGGCATAGAAGGAATTTCCGAGCCAGAACATTGCGTTCGGCGCCATTTCGCTTTCCGGATAGTTGTCGACGAAGGACGCGAACGCGTCGGTCGCGTCGGCGTACTTGCCGGCCTTGAACAGGGCCAGCGCCTTCTCGTAGGCGTTGGCTTCCGTCCGCGGATCGGCTGCCGTCCCTTCCTGCGTGGTGGTGGCGACGCCTTCGAGACGGAGCAGGCGGAGGTCCAGATCCCGATAGAAATCCTGCTGGCGCTGTTTCGCCTGCGCGTTTTCGTGTGCCAGGGTTTCCATCTGTCCACGCAGGCGCGCCAGTTCCTCCGCCTGCCCCAATATCCGGGTCTGCAATTCCAGCAGCGCCTTGGAAAGGGAATCGTAACGCTGATCGCTTTCCTGCTTCAGACCGGCGATCTGCTGACGTGCCTCGGAATCGTCGAAAAGCCCGGCCCGCGACGCCGGCGCGATGAGCAACGTGACCGCCAGCGTGACGGGCAATGTCCAGGAAAACAAACGGGAAGCGCCGCGCATGGTCAGAATTCGCCCAGATAGAGAATATCGGAACGGCGATTTTCCGCCCAGGCCGCCTCGGTATGGCCCTCCGCGCGAGGTTTTTCCTCGCCCAGGCTCACCGCCTCGATCTGGCCTTCCTGCACACCCAGGAGGAGAAGCATCTGCCGCACCGCCTCGGCGCGTTTTTGCCCCAGTGACAGATTGTATTCACGACTGCCGCGCTCGTCGGTATTCCCCTGGATGAGCACCCGGAGCTGCCGGTTGCCTGCCAGGAAACGGGCATGCGCGGTCACGAGTTCCCGGTATTCGTCGGGGACGTTGTAGTTGTCGAACGCGAAATACACGCTGCGCTTCGACAGGATGCTGTTGGGGTCGGCCAGCGTTGGGGGGAGCGCCCCGTCCTGCGCGCCGCCCACTGGTGCGGGTATCACGTCCACTCTGTTGTCCTGGCGGGTTTCGACGGGCGCGCCGTCGTCTCCGCCGGTTGGCACCGTGCCGCCGCAGCCGCCCAGAAGGAGGAGCGCGAGAAGTACAAGGGGAAAAGGCTTGAGGATGGATTGCATGGCAAGAACTCCAAAAATTCAAAAGAAGCAGCGATTATTTCGGAAACGGCCCCCATGCCGGTTCCCGCACATCGCCAGACGAAACCGACAGGCGTCGTCCGGCGCGCCCGTCGATGGAGAGTGTCGTAAGTATCCCGCGCCCGCCGCTTTCCGAGGCCAGCACGATCATGCGACCATTGGGTGCGAAACTGGGGGATTCGTCTCGTCCCGGGCTGGAAATGACGCGCGTCTGCCGTGTGGCGAGATCCATGATCGCCAACTGGAACCGCCCGTCCCGGCGAGTGATGAACGCCAGATTCCTGCCGTCAGGCGAAGGGCGTGGCGAAACATTGTAACTTCCGTCGAAGGTCATGCGCTCCGCCGCGCCGCCACCGCTGCTGACGCGGTAGATTTGCGGACTTCCGCCCCGGTCCGAAGTGAAGTATACATGCGCGCCGTCGGCGGAAAACTGCGGTTCGGTGTCGATGCCCGCGGATGTCGTGAGCCGTGTGGGCGCGCCGCCGTTTGCACTGATGGCGTAGACTTGTGAATGCCCATCCCGGGTGAGCGCCACGGCCAATCGCTGGCCGTCGGGTGACCACGCAGGCGCGGAATTGGACCCCTTGAAATTGGCGGCCACCTGCCTGCCGCCTGTCGCGAGCGAATGCACGAAGACGATTGGTTTCTTGTTTTCAAAGGAAACATAGGCGATGCGGCTGCCGTCCGGCGACCAGGCCGGAGAAATGATGGGTTCGTTCGAAACCAGGGCCGTCTGCACGTTCTGGCCGTCTGCGTCGGCGATCTGGAGCCGGTAGCGTCCGCCGGATTTCAGCACGAAAGCAATGCGGGTCGAAAAAATCCCCTTTTCGCCCGTCAGCTTTTCGTGGATGTAGTCGGCGATGCGATGCCCGGCGACACGCAGTTGCGCGGGCGCGACCAGATATGCCGCGCCGCCCAGGGGGGATTGCAGGTTGACATCGTGCAGCCGGAACCGCGCTTCCAGACGACCATCCGCGGCCCTGCCCAGACTACCCGTGACAAGCGCGTCCGCGCCTCGGCTTTTCCAGGCGGCGTAGTCGACAGACGAGTTTTCCGTAAGCGTGGTGGAACCAGGGTCAATGAGCGTGAAAAGCCCGCTCATTTCCAGATCGCCGCGCACCACGGCGACCAGGGCGCTCACCTCCGTGTCGCCGCCGAAATCGGCGATGGCGACGGGAATCTTCCTGCCGCTTCCGCCGGTGATCTCGATCGAGAGCTGCGCCTGCGCCAGACCGCCACCCAAAAGCAGCAAGGACGCAACCAGGCAGCGCACGCGCAAAAAACGGAAAATCGGGAAAATGCCAGGAATCATGCGCTTCAGCCGGAAAATAAGCCCGAATTATACAGGTCCCGCGCACGTGCCGGACCAATCTTTCAATGGACTGACCCGCTGGATGGCAATCATCTGTCCATTCGCTGCCTGGCCCTATCTGGCGTGGCTGTTTTTTCACGTGAGGAAAAGGCGGGATATGCTCATAAAGTAGGCGATGAGTCTGGGGGAGGCGCGCACAGGGGGGAGCACTGATTACGGATAAACACTTGCGCTGGGCGACGGCAAGGGGCGGAAGGTCGGGGATATGGGTGTTGTGCTGTTCCCGCTGTGAGGTTTTGTTCTCTGAAGGTAGGTGATGTGACATTTTTTGGTTCATTGGTGACGAATATTGTCACTTCCCGTGTTGTTGGGGTGGAGGTAGGAGAATGGATAAGGAAGGGTAATCAAGGGGTTAAGGGATTTTGGGTTTTCTGGCACATGTCTTGCGTGTAGATTGCCATGATGAAGTGTGACAGGGCAGGAGCTGGAAGTGAAAAGAGGCGTTGAGGTTTATCGTGGTGAGCCGTTTCATTGTCAAGCCGAAGGCTTGGCAATGAAACGCTCACGGCTCAACGGCTCAACGGCTCAACGGCTCAACGGCT
>JAISME010000091.1 GCA_031276915.1 Zoogloeaceae bacterium | reverse complement strand
TGGGAAACGGAAAGCGCGGGACCCCGGTTTTCTGGTAGAATATTGCCCCTACAAAAGCAGGCAACGTCCGGGAAACGCAGAGGGGATGACTGGTTGGCACGGGTTTTTTCATCGGGCGTGGCGCTGCAAGGTCTTGTGAGATGACGCCGCGATGGCGTATTTGGGAGCGTGTAATGTCTGAAAATATCGATGAAACGGTGGCCACCGCGTCCAAAACCGTTGATTCCGGAACGAGTGTGACCTTTGCCGAACTGGGGCTTTCCGAACCCATCTTGCGCGCCTTGACGGAAGTTGGCTACGAAACGCCTTCGCCGATCCAGGCGCAGAGCATTCCCATTCTGCTGGAAGGGCGTGACTTGCTGGGCATGGCGCAGACCGGCACCGGCAAAACGGCGGCGTTCGCCATTCCCATCCTGAGCCGGCTGGATTTGCAAAACGTCGCGCCGCAGGCGCTGATCCTGACACCGACCCGCGAACTTGCCCTGCAGGTGGCGGAAGCTTTCGCGCGTTACGCCAGGCACCTGTCCGGTTTTCATGTGCTGCCAATCTATGGCGGGCAAAGCTACGGCATCCAGTTGAAGCAACTGGCGCGCGGGGCGCATGTGGTGGTCGGCACGCCAGGCCGCATCATGGACCATCTGGAACGCAACAGCCTGTCGCTGGCCGGACTGAAAACCCTGGTGCTGGACGAAGCCGACGAAATGCTGCGCATGGGTTTCATCGACGATGTGGAGTGGATTCTCAAGCACACGCCCGCCGAACGTCAGACGGCGCTTTTTTCCGCCACCATGCCCAACGACATCCGCCGTGTCGCCCAGAACTACCTGCTTGATCCGAAGGATGTCAAGATCAAGGCCGCTACCCAGACCGTGGCCGCCATCCGCCAGTGTTACTGGCAAGTTTCCGGCCTGCACAAGCTCGACGCGCTCACCCGCATCCTGGAAGTGGAAGAAGAACTCGACGCCGCCATCGTCTTCGTGCGCACCAAGCTTCTTACCGAGGAGCTGGCGCAGAAGCTGGAGGCACGCGGCTACATGGCCGCTGCCCTGAATGGCGACATGAACCAGCAGGCGCGCGAGCGTGTCATCGAACAACTGAAGGCCGGCAAGCTGGACATCATCACCGCCACCGATGTGGCCGCGCGTGGCATCGATGTGCCGCGCATCAGCCACGTCATCAATTACGACATCCCCCACGACGCCGAAGCCTATGTGCACCGTGTGGGTCGCACGGGCCGCGCCGGACGTACCGGGACAGCCATTCTCTTTGTCGCGCCGCGCGAAATGCGCATGCTGCGTGTCATCGAGCGGGTGACAGGCCAGCCCATCGAGCATCTGGCGTTGCCGTCGCAGCAGGCGGTAGCCGACCGGCGCGCCGCGATTTTCAAGGAAAGGGTCGCCAAGGTGCTCACCGCGGAAGACCTTGGGTTTTTCGAAACGCTGGTAAGCGATCTCGCCACCGAGCAAGAAGCCGCGCCGGAAAAGGTGGCGGCGGCCCTGGCTTTCCTGGCCCAAAAGGAAAAACCCTTGCGCCCGGAGGAAAAGCGCCATGCGGGCGGAGAATTCCACGAACATTTGTCCCGGCGTTCGCGTCCCATGGGCGACGCTCGCCCGCCGCGCGGTTTTCCGGGCGAAGTCGCCGAGGATGATCGCGGCAACGCGGTCATCATGACGCGGTACCGCATCGAGGTGGGTCGCAACCACGGCGTCGCGCCCAAGGACATCGTGGGCGCGATTGCCAATGAGGGCAATCTGCCCAGTCGCCTGATCGGTCGCATTGAACTGTACGGCGACTACAGCACTGTCGATCTGCCCAACGACCTTTCCCGCGAGACGCTGCAAATCCTGAAAAACGCCTGGGTGCGCCGGCGGCAACTCAATATCGCCCTGGACGACGGCAGCGCCCCGATGAGCAACGCCCGTCCGATCCGAAAGCCGCGCTCCTATGGAGAAGAGGGCGGCAACAACTGGAAAAATACCACTGCCGCCAAGCCCCGCCCTTACCGGCGGCGGGAATTCGAGTGACGGAAAGCTTCGCATGCGTGTCAAGAAGCTTACCGATCTCGGCGTCACGGGAAAGCGCGTCTTCATCCGCGCCGACCTGAATGTGCCACAGGACGAAGCCGGCAACATTACCGAAGATTCCCGGATCAAGGCGTCGCTTCCCTCCATTCGCTACTGCCTGGAGCACGGCGCGACGACAATGGTGACTTCCCACCTGGGACGTCCCGCGGAAGGCCGGATCGGGCCGGACGACACCCTCGCGCCGGTGGCTGTGCGGCTTTCGCAGCTTTTGCAGGTTCCGGTCCGGTTGATTCCGGACTGGGTGGCGGGCGGCTTCACGGTTGTGCCCGGTGAAGTCGCGCTCCTGGAAAACTGCCGCTGCAATCCCGGGGAAAAAAAGAACGATCCGACGCTCGCGCGGGAAATGGCGGCGTTGTGTGACATCTACGTAAACGACGCCTTCGGCACTGCGCATCGGGCAGAAGCGACCACCTGCGGCATTGCGCAATTCGCGCCCGTCGCTTGCGCCGGCATCCTGATGGGGGCGGAAATCGACGCGCTTTCCCGGGCGCTCGACACACCCGGACGCCCGCTTGTCGCCATCGTCGGCGGGGCGAAAGTTTCGTCCAAGCTCACCATCCTGAAGACGCTGGCGACCAAGGTTGACCAGTTGATCGTCGGTGGCGGCATCGCCAACACGTTCCTGCTGGCTTCGGGAAAACGCATCGGCGAATCGCTTGCCGAACCCGATCTTGTGAAAGAAGCCCACGCCATCATGGATTTCATGCGTGAACGCGGCGCGGAAGTGCCGCTTCCCGTGGACGTGGTAGTGGCCGACGAGGTTTCCGCGCTTGCGCGCGCCAACAAGATCGCCATCGACGAAGTCGGCCCGCATGACCGCATCCTGGACATTGGCCCCAAAAGCGCCGCGCATCTGGCGCAGATCATCGCGAATGCCGGCGCCATCGTCTGGAACGGCCCGGTCGGCGTTTTCGAGTACGCGCAATTCGCGGGCGGCACCAAGATGCTTGCCTCCGCCATCGCGCATTCGAAAGCCTTCACGATCGCGGGCGGCGGCGATACCCTGGCGGCCATCGCCAGATTCAACATCGCCGACGATGTGGGCTATATCTCCACCGGTGGCGGCGCCTTCCTGGAATTCCTCGAAGGCAAGACCCTGCCTGCCATTGCGGCGCTGGAAGCGCGATTCGAGGATTGATCGCGGCTGCAAGGCGCGGTGCGCGCGGGCAAGAAAAAAGCCGTTGCTGAAATCGCAACGGCTTTTTTTGCCGCCGGGCGGGAAACCCGGGAAGCTACTTGGCCATCTGTCGTTCCTTCAGTTCCTCCAGCGTCTTGCAATCAATACACAGCGTTGCGGTCGGGCGCGCCTCCAGGCGCTGGATGCCGATTTCCACGCCGCATTTTTCGCAATAGCCGTAGTCGCCGGCGTCGATGCGCGCCAGGGTTTCCTCGATTTTCTTGATGAGCTTGCGCTCCCGGTCGCGGTTCCTGAGCTCAATGGCGATGTCGGTCTCCTGGCTCGCGCGGTCGTTGGGATCCGCGAAAACAGTTGCTTCATCCTGCATGGTATGGACGGTGCGTTCGATGTCCTGTCCCAATTCCCTCTTGAGGCTTTCCAGCATTCCGCGAAAGTGCTGGAGCTGTGCCTCGCACATGTATTCCTCTCCCTCCCTGGGCTGGTACGGAACAAAATTGCGGTTGAGCAGTTCTTCGGCCATGTGAAATACCGTCCCTGATTGACGAAAAAGCGACTTAATATCAGAAATAACGTGCTACCGCAAGAAAATCGTCAAGGGCGCGACCATTGCGATTCCTGTTTTCACCGACAGGCCGGCGCATGGCTTCGGCATTTTCGTCCGGACAGGTTCCCGCGGATGCGGGCTGCTCCTCCCGGCTTTTCCGCAAGGTGACACCGATGCTGTCGGCGATCAATCCGCGCCTTGTCTGCCGAGCCGTGTTACGCTTATAGCTTTCATCGATTTGGGGAAAACATCATGTGGTGGCTCACCGATTCCTGGACTGATTACCTGGATTACTGGCAGCGTAGCTGGCAGGAGGCCTCGGATATTTTCTCCAGGATACTTTCACAGCCGCGCGCTCAATTCTTCGCGCAGCCGCTTGCCCTGCCGCAATTCTTCCCTTTTTTGTCGCCATCCGCGTTTTCCGGCAATGACAACGGGGTACCCCCCTCCTGGAACGATCTGGCCGCGGCCTGGCAATTTCCGCGCGTGGAAGCCATGATCGAACCGCTGGGTGGCGCGGGTTTTCCCGACGGCATCGGTGATCTGGCACGGCTTTCCATGCAAGTCTTCATGCCCTGGGATCCCAATGCTTTCTGCGTGGAGGCCCTGATTAGCCGGGGAGCGCCGGTTCTGCTTACTTCGCATGAAACCGACCTGCTTCCGGATATTGCCGAAACCCAGGCGAAGAAATAAATCCGCCAGGGGACGAAACGGTTTTTTCGGCGGCGCCCCCGATTTTCCTCCTCCATCCCTCGCCTCCAGGAATGAACGATATTCTGCAACAGGAACTTTCCGGCATGCGCCGGCAGATCGATGCCATTGATGCGCAATTGCTGGATCTTCTAAGCCAGCGCGCCCGTTGCGCCCAGGAAGTCGGCGCGATCAAGCAACGCCATTTTGTCCCGGGCGAGGAGAGGACGCGCCACATCTACAGGCCGGAACGGGAGGCGCAGGTTTTGTGTCGCCTGCGGGACATGAATCGCGGCCCCTTGCCGGACGAGAGCGTGATTTTCGTTTTCCGGGAAATCATGTCCGCCTGCCTGCTGCTGGAGGAGCCGCTTGCCGTCACCTTCCTCGGTCCACCGGGGACCTTTTCCGAATCCGCCGCTGTCAAGCAGTTCGGTCACGCGGCGCGACTTGTGTCCTGCGCTTCCATCGACGACGTTTTCCGGGAAGTGGAGGCCGGGCATGCCGCATACGCCATCGCGCCGCTGGAAAATTCCACCGAGGGCGCGGTGGGACGCACACTGGACCTGTTGTTGCAAACACCCCTGCGGATTTGTGGCGAGGTCGTTGTGCGCGTTCACCAGAACCTGCTCTCGCGCGCGGCGGACCTGCAAAGTGTCGCCAGGGTGTATTCCCATGCCCAGTCGCTTGCCCAGTGCCACGAATGGTTGAACCGCATGCTACCCCGCGCGAAGCGGGTCGCTGTTTCCAGCAACGCGCTCGCCGCGCAGATGGCCGCCAGCGAGCCGGATGCCGCCGCCATTGCCAGCGAAGCGGCAGGCGAACGCTACGACTTGCCGCGCTTGTGCGCCTCCATCGAGGACGAGCCGAACAACACCACCCGCTTCGCGGTACTGGGACATCACGATGCGGGCGTCTCCGGCAAGGATAAAACCTCGCTCATCATGTCCGCGCCCAATCTCTCCGGCTCTCTCTACAAACTTCTCAGGCCCTTCGCGAACGCGGGCGTCACCATGAGCCGCCTGGAGTCCCGCCCGGCAAGACAAGGGCTGTGGGAATACGTTTATTACGTTGACGTGGAGGGCCATCGCGACGATCCCGCCGTCGCCGGCGCGCTGGAGGCGCTCGCGAAACAGGCAGCCTATCTCAAGATTCTTGGCTCCTACCCTGCCGCCGTTTATTGATCTCCATTTGATCGCACCAAAAATCGCCATGCCAAAAGACCTGAAGGACGAAGTGTCGCCCGCGCTTTCCCCGTTACCCTATATTCAGTCCATCGCCGCCTACCAGCCGGGAAAACCCGTGACCGAACTGGCGCGGGAAATGGGACTCCCGGTGGATTCCATCGTCAAGCTCGCTTCCAACGAGAATCCGCTCGGCATGTCACCCAGGGCGAAGGAAGCTGCTGCTGCCGCGCTCGCGGGCGGGGAACGCTATCCCGATCCCTTTGCCCTCGTGGCGGCGCTCGCCGCGCGGCACGAAGTGACGATGGAGGAGATCGTGCTCGGTAACGGTTCCAACGATGTGCTCGACCTTATCGCCCGCGTTTTCCTGGACAGCGGGCGTTCCGCCGTCGCCGCGCAATACGCTTTCGCTGTCTATCCCATCGCGACGCGTTCTGTCGGCGGCGAGTCGATCATTGTCCCCGCGCGGGATTTCGGCCACGACCTCGCCGCCATGGAGGCGGCCATTCGTCCCGACACCCGTGTCATCTGGATCGCCAATCCCAACAACCCGACCGGCACCTTCCTCGCGGCGGAAAAGTTGCGCGCCTTTCTCTCCCGGGTTCCGTCCCGGGTTGCCGTGGTGCTGGACGAAGCCTACAACGACTACCTGGAAGAAAAGGACCGGTATGACGCCGTTCCCTGGATACGGGAATTTCCCAACCTCATCGTCGTGCGCACCTTCTCCAAGATCTACGGCATGGCGGGACTGCGCATCGGCTACGGCATCACGTCCGCGCCTGTCGCTGGTCTCATGAATCGCGTGCGACAGCCCTTCAACTGCAACAATCTGGCGCTCGCCGCCGCCATCGCCGCGCTGGACGATGTGGATTTTCTCCGGCAAAGCTTCGAGTGCAATCGAAAAGGCATGACGGACATTGTGGATGGCCTGGAGCGCCTGGGTCTGGAGTTCATTCCCTCATACGGCAATTTCATCACCTTCAAGGCGGGCAGGGATCAGGAAAGCATGGTTGCCGTACACCAGAGACTGCTCCGCCAGGGCGTGATCGTGCGTCCCCTTGCCGGCTACCAGATGCCCGAATGGTTGCGCGCGACCATTGGAACGGCGGACGAAAACGCCCGCTTCCTGCGGGCGCTGAAGACGGCGCTGGAATAAATGATCCCGCGGGATGAAAAAAACGCTGGCCGCAAAACCTGGAATTTTGGCGGGAATATGAACAAGGCCCCGGAATTCAGGAAGATTCTCATCTACGGCGTCGGATTGATCGGCGGCTCCTTTGCGCTGGCGCTGAAATCGGCGGGCGCGGCAGGAGAGATCGTGGGGTTCGGACGGCGTCCGGCAAGCCTTCTCAAAGCCCTGGAGTTGGGACTCATCGACCGGGCGGGGATCAATCCCGCGCATGAACTTGAAGATACCGACCTGGTGCTGGTCGCCGCGCCTGTTGGCCAGATGCCGGGCATTTTCGCCCAGATTGCGCCCTATCTCGGTCCGCATACGGTCGTCACCGATGGTGGCAGCACCAAGACCGATGTCGTCAAGGCGGCCCGCGCCGCGTTTGGCGGCAAGATCGGCCAATTTGTACCCGCCCATCCCATCGCCGGCGCCGAAAACAGCGGCGTGGCGGCTTCCAGGAGCGACCTGTACCAAGGCCGCAAGGTGGTCGTGACCACTCTGCCCGAAAACAGCGACGAACGACTGGATCGCGTCAAACGCGCCTGGGCCTTGTGCGGCGCCGAAATCTGCGAACTCACCCCGGAACAGCATGATCGCGTCTTTGCCGCCGTCAGCCACTTGCCACATCTCCTGGCCTTCGCCCTGGTGCGTGACCTGGCCGAACGCCCCGACGCCCCGCTTTTTTTCGATTTCGCCGCTTCCGGCTTCCGGGATTTCACCCGCATCGCCGCCAGTCATCCGGAAATGTGGCGGGATATCTGCCTTGCCAATCGTGCGGCGTTGTTGAAAGAAATCGAAACCTACCAGAACCAGTTGCGTGAATTCAGGACCGCGCTGGAACAAAACGATGGCGCGGCATTGGAAAAGCGGTTCGCGGTGGCGAGAAAGGCAAGGCGGGAATGGGGCGAGAAACAGGAATTCCGGGAAAGAACCGGTGAGTAGCCAGCCGATCCTGCCAGGCCGGCAACGATTGCGCGACAGGCATTCCCGCCTGTTACGCCGATTCCCTCGGGCGGGGTTCCAGACCAATGTTCGTTTCATGATGATCGCGGTCCGCCGCACCCCGAACACGCGCCGCCACGCCTGGCTTCCCTGGAATACGGACGAAGGGAACCCATCATTGCCGGGAAGGGATTCGTGCGCAAGGGCTATAATCGACGCGCGAACAGCCTTTCCCATCCTGTGACTTCCGACCATGAATGCTCCGCGCCCCCTCATCGATTATCCGCATCCCCTCATCGCCAGGGAAGGCTGGCCATTCATCGGCATCGCGCTCTTGCTCGCCGTTGCCGTGCAAGACTTGTGCGGACTTGCCGCGGGTTTCCCGTTCGGCGTGCTTTTCTTGTTCGTGCTCCAGTTTTTTCGCGATCCGCCGCGCGATGTTGCCGGACACGGTCCGACATGCGTGGTCGCGCCCGCCGACGGACGTATCGTGGCCGTGGAGGAAACCAGCGACCCTTACCTGGAGCGCCGGGCTGTCAAGGTGAGCATCTTCATGAACGTTTTCAACGTGCATTCCAACCGCGCTCCCGTGGATGGCGTGGTGGAAAGAAAGTGGTACAACAAGGGGAAATTCCTGAACGCCGCGCTTGACAAGGCGTCGCTCAAGAATGAGCGCTGCGCCTTGCACCTGAAAACCGGGAACGGATATGACGTTACCTGCGTGCAGGTGGCCGGGTTGATCGCCCGCCGCATCCTGAACTATGCCGAAGCCGGAACACGGTACGCGCGCGGCGACCGCTACGGTTTCATCCGTTTCGGTTCGCGGGTCGATCTTTATCTGCCGCCGGACGCCCGAATCGCGGTCAGTATTGATGAAAAAGTGTATGCTTCCAGTACCCTGATTGCGGAACTGCCCGATGCCCCTGAAGCACAGTCCTGAAAAACAAGCCATTACCCCACTCTACAACCCCGTCCAACGCCGCCGCCGCGGAATCTACATTCTACCGAGTCTCTTCACCACGGGCGCGTTGTTCTGCGGGTTCTTTGCCATTGTGCAGGCCATGCAGGGGAACTTCCAGGGGGCGGCAATTGCCATCTTCATCGCCATGATCCTGGACGGCCTCGATGGTCGCGTGGCGCGGCTGGTGCATGCGCAATCGGATTTCGGCGCGGAATACGATTCCCTCGCCGATATGGTTTCCTTTGGCGTCGCACCGGCGCTCGTCATGTACGAGTGGGCGCTGACCGGCATGGGACGTCTGGGTTGGGTTGCTGCTTTCGTCTATTGTGTTGGCGCCGCCTTGCGGCTGGCGCGGTTCAACACCAACATCGGCGTCGTCGACAAACGTTATTTCCAGGGACTGGCAAGCCCTGCCGCCGCCGCGCTGGTGGCGGGTTTTGTCTGGGTGATGATGGATTTCGACATCGCCGGCCAGGATGTGCGCTGGATTGCTGTTTGCATCACCGTTTTCTCCGGCGTCAGCATGGTGACCAATTGCCTCTACACCAGTTTCAAGGGCGTCAATCTCAAGAAAAGCGTGCCGTTCATCCTGGTTGCCGTGTCCGCGCTCATGTTCGTGCTCGTGTTTTCCTGCCCGGTGATTCCCTTCGGCCTGTTTTGCCTCTACGCGCTTTCCGGCTACGTGGTCTCCGGCACACGCTGGCTGCGCCGCAAATCGTCGAAACGCTAGCGTTTGACATCCCCCGACAATCCCGAATTCCGAGGTTCCCATGCACAAGGAAAAACTCATCATCTTCGACACCACCCTGCGCGACGGCGAGCAGAGTCCCGGCGCGTCCATGACGCAGGAGGAAAAGATCCGCGTCGCCCGCCAACTGGAGAAAATGCGTGTGGACGTGATCGAAGCCGGCTTTGCCGCGGCTTCTCCTGGCGATTTCGAGGCAATCCGCGCCATTGCCGGGACAGTGAAGGAATCCACGATCTGCTCGCTTGCCCGCGCCAGCGAATCCGACATTGCGCAGGCAGGGGAGGCCATCCGTTCCGCCGCGCGAAAGCGCATCCACACCTTTATCGCCACCAGCCCCATCCACATGGAGAAAAAGCTCAGCATGACGCCCGACGCGGTGGTGGAACGGGCAGTTGACGCCATTGGCTGGGCGCGGCGTCACGCTGACGACATCGAGTTTTCCGCCGAGGACGCGGGACGCTCCGATCTGGATTTCCTCTGTCGCGTCTTCGAAGCGGTCATCAAGGCGGGCGCGACCACGATCAATGTGCCGGATACCGTTGGCTACAACCTGCCGGACCAGTTCGCCGAAACCATTCGGCAACTGCTTTCCCGCATTCCGAATGCCGACAGGGCGATCTGGTCGGTGCACTGTCACAACGACCTGGGGCTTGCCGTCGCCAATTCGCTCGCCGCCGTGCTCGCCGGCGCGCGGCAGGTGGAATGCACGGTGAATGGCCTGGGCGAGCGGGCGGGCAATGCCGCGCTGGAGGAAATCGTAATGGCTGTCAGGACCCGCGCCGATGTGTTTCCGGTGGAAACCGTCATCGACACGGCGCAGATCGTGCCCGCCTCGAAGCTTGTCTCGCAGATCACCGGTTATCCCGTACAACCCAACAAGGCCATCGTTGGCGCCAACGCTTTCGCACATGAAGCTGGCATCCACCAGGACGGTGTTCTGAAGCACCGGGAAACTTACGAAATCATGCGCGCCGAGGATGTGGGCTGGACGAAGAACAAGCTCGTACTGGGCAAGCACTCGGGCCGCACCGCCTTCAAGAGCCGGCTGGCGGGACTGGGCATCGAACTTCCGAGCGAGGAGGCCCTGAACGCCGCCTTTGCCCGTTTCAAGGATCTTGCCGACAAAAAGCACGAAATTTTCGACGAGGATTTGCACGCGCTCGTCTCGGATGAAACCGTGACGCCTGCGCGGGAACATTTCAAGCTCAATTACGCGCGGGTCACTTCCGAGACCGGAGAGACACCGCTCGCCAGGGTTACGCTTGCCGTCGGCGGCCAGGAACGGCAAGCCGAGGCCAGTGGTTCCGGCCCCGTGGACGCGGTGTTCGGCGCCGTCGAACGCATTGCGCAAAGCAATGCGGAGCTCCTGCTCTATTCGGTCAACGCCATTACCACCGGCACCGACGCCCAGGGTGAAGTGACGGTGCGGCTGGCCAAGGCGGGCCGCATCGTAAACGGCCAGGGCGCGGATACCGACATCGTCATCGCCTCGGCCAAGGCCTATCTCAACGCCCTGAACAAACTCTATTCCAGTCAGGGCCGGGTGAATCCGCAGGGAGACATATAAAACGCCGTCATCCCGTTCCAGACCCCGCGCGCGGCGGGCCGCGCAAACGTATTCACGCGCCGGATGATCGGATAAGGCTTTCGCGTTATTCCGGCTTTCCATCTGTGGAATTCGGACCCGTCGTCGATTGTCTCCAGAATGTGTCCAGCCGGGTAGCGCTTTCCGCTTCACGCTGGCTGCCGATCGCGCCGCTGCGCCAACTTTCGGCAGCGACGTAAAGAGCGCGATAGTATTGGTCTGGATCATAGGAAACGAGGATGAGATCGACCCCCGCATCCAGCGCGGCGGTGGCCGCCCTGCCGATTCCATCGACGTAAACCGCGCCCATGTTGAGGTCGTCGGTAATGAGGATGCCCTGGAAATTCCAGCCCCGCTTCCGGCGCAGGATGTCCTGCACCAGCGCGCGGGAAAGCGAGGCCGGACGCGCTGGATCGATTTCCGGCAGCAGCACGTGCGAAAGCATCATGGCCGCGCTGGCGCGCGCCGTAACGCTTCGGAAAGGACGCCAGTCCTCATCCCGCTGCGCGCTGTCCTGCCTGAGACTTGCCTTGACAAGATGCGTGTCTCCCCGCACGCGGCCCAATCCGGGAAAATGCTTGACCGTGGGCAACACGCCATTGGCGCGCAATCCCTCGCTATACGCTGCCGCCACACGGATGACCGTATCGGCGTCCGCCGCGATGGCACGCTCCGCGATCCGGCTATGGCGGTCGCGCCAGCTTCCCGACGAGGCGTGCTTCAAGTCGACAACCGGCGACAGGTTCATGTTGACGCCCAGTTGCGCCAGGGATTTCCCCTGCGTTTCGCCATGGGCGCGGGCGCGGGACTCCAGCGTTTCCGGACTGCCCGAGTACATCCTGGCAAGGCTGGCCAGCGATGGCATGGGCGCAAGGAGCGGTGACAGATGCGAGACCGCGCCGCCTTCCTGGTCGGCCATGACAAAAAGCGGCGGCAAACCGGCATGGTGGCGTCTTGCCTGGATGGCGTCGATGCGCGCCCGCAGGCTGGCGACGGTTTCCCCCTTCAGGTTGCGCCGGGTGAGATAAATGCCGCCAATCAGGCCGCGTTCCGCCAGCGGCGTCACTTCATCGAAACTCCGGAATCCCACGACGAAATGCCGCCCCATGCGTTCCATCGCCACGCCGCCTTTCAGGACCTGGTATTGTTGCCAGCGGAAGCGCCCCTCCTGCCCGGCAACCAGGAAAAGCACCGCCAGACAGGCCAGGCAGCGCAGGGACGGTTCCAGCTTTTGCCACCGGCATCCAGCGCGCTTGTGTTGTTCCAGGGCGCGCCACATGCCCAATCCCGCGATGGCGAGCAACGCGGGGGTTTCCAGCGCGCGCCAGCCATAAAGCAATGGATGTTTCAGGAAGCAGGCGACATAGGCCGCCGCGCACAGGAGCAGCCAGAAGACAAGACGCGGCAGAAAGCGCGAAACGGACAAACGCTGTTTTTTCACGCCCGCCTCCTCTTTCTGGCCTTGCGGATGGGGACCATTTCCTTCCATTGCCAAAGCGGTGTTGAAGGATTCCAGGACGCGATACGTTTTCAGGAGATCACGACGTTTCATGGGTGTTCTCCCTGTTCCACGCGGTTGAGCCTGTGCCAGTCAAGCGCGCGCGTGCCCAGCATAATGGCGGCCAGGGCGATGAAAAGCAGCAGGCTGCCCATGAGGAGCGCGTTGTCTTCCGATTCCAGAACACCGAAGAGCACGCCGTAAAGACCGACAAGCCCTGCCCCGAAGCCGATGGCGGATTTCCTCCCCAACACACCGGAAAGATAGAGGGCAACAAGACCGATGCAGGCAACCGCGGCGATCAGATAGGCATGGAGGAAAGCGATATGCTCGGAAAGCGCGATGAGCAACAGAAAGAAAATGGCCAGCGCCAGCCCCACGAGCAGGTATTGCATGGCATGCATGGAACGTCGCCGCAACACTTCACAGAGGAAGAAGGCGGCGAAGGTGAGCACGATGAACAAAATGCCGTATTTCACCGCGCGCAGGGATTTCATGTAGATGTTGCCCGGTTCGATGAAATCGACAGCCAGCACCTCCCGGGAATTGTCGTTGGCTTGCAGTGCGGCGGTAAAGTCGCGGGCAAGGTGGGAAATTTCCCATTGCGCCACGAAACCCTGTTTGTCGATCTGACGCGCGCGTGGCAGGAAGCGTCCGGTGAAACTGGGATCGGGCCAATCCGATTTCAGTTCGACCCGGTTCAATTCCGCTGTCGGCGCGAAGGCGAAGGTTTCCGTCCCGGTAAGCTTCAGGGGGAAGGCAATGGCGTACTGCCGAGGCGCGTCCAGTGGCAGGCGGCCCAGATCAACGGCAAGGCGCTTGCCCGGTATGTCGTCCCAGACCTGGCTGTCCGCGAAAAAATGATGAACATCACCATTGATTACGATTTCCGGATCGTTGTCGATGCCACGCAGGTCAGATACACCCAGGAGCAATTGGGCGCGCGCCTCCATGATATCGCCGTACCGCTTCAGGTCCGGCAGTGACGCCTCACCGCTGATGTCCAGATCGAGGTGATAAAGCCGCGCCTGGTAGATGCCGCGATAGCGCTCTTCCACCTTGCCCGTGCCCGTGACCTTCAGGTGGCGCATTGGCACGGTCAACACGCGATCCTGCCGGGTAATGGTGACGATCTTGCCGGTTTCCGGATCCTTGCGGGTTTCGGGTGGTGTCCTCACCGCATAATGGATGACGATCACCGGCCCGACGAGCGTTTGTTCCCCCGCCGCCGTGTCGGCGATCTCCGTCTTCACCTGATGATGCAGGAACAAGCGTTCGTTGATGCGCGTTTCGACCATTCCGAGCGGAACCAGCAGGATGCTCGCCAGAAAGCCGATGCCGAAAAGCTTAAAGAAAAGTTTCCTGCCCATTTTCCTCTCCATCGGGACGTTACGCGAAAGACACGATGGCGGCAGAATAAAACCGGATTGTGAACAGGGAGAAAAGCGGATATGGCGCTTGTGT
Source organism: Zoogloeaceae bacterium (assembly GCA_031276915.1). Taxonomy (GTDB): domain Bacteria; phylum Pseudomonadota; class Gammaproteobacteria; order Burkholderiales; family Rhodocyclaceae; genus Azovibrio. Next base: position 7,727 of record JAISME010000091.1, on the reverse strand, counting down.
GAAGTGTCAGTGAAGTCCCGCGCGCGGCGGTTTGTGGACAGGACCGCTCCGCGGGCAAAACCGGATTTCGATTTTCGCCTTCCTCCCGAATGGAAATAATCGCCTTACCCGCGCACGCATCCTGGCGCCTATTTGCAGACCGTATCGGCTGGACGGTTGTCCTTGTCAACAGGCAAGCCTCGCAGCATGGAAAAATAAGGGTCGCAGGCGGGTTCCCGGGCGGCAGTTCGCACGGTCAGGGAATCGGCCAGCACGCTTTCCCTGCCGTCGACGCCCAGCGCGACAATCCTGTACAGGTAGCTTTGCCGTGCACCCAGCCCTCGATCGACGTAAGCGGTGTCCGAAAATCCTTCTGGACTGACGCGCGCGAAGACCGGTTCGCCGTCCGGGCCAGGTTGTTGACGGTAAACGACATAGGCACGTGCTCCAGCAACCGGATTCCAGGCCAGCAGCACCTGGTCGGAACTGACATCGAGCGCCTGAACCACGGACGCCGCAGGAATATCCTGCGCGCCAGCCGCGGAAATGGTCCGCTCATTTGGTTGTGTGTTTCCCGCGCCGGTTTCAGTCGCGTCGCCGGCGAGCGCCTGTGCCATGCGCCAAACGGCGGCAACCTGCAATCCCTCACGGGTCAGGTAATGGCCAGCCTCCTGGTCGCCGGTATCGTTGTAGCCCCACCAATCCCAGCAACCATTGGGATTGGCCGGAATGAAGGAAGAAGAGGCGGCTTGCGGAAAGAGCACGACAATGCGGTTTGCTTCCGCCCATTCGTTGAATCCCGCGCCCTTGACGAAATCCATGCCAATTTTCCCCGCGTATTGCCGGCAGCCGTGAAAAGCAATGTGCAAGCGACAGCGCTCTCCTTCCTGGCATGGCCGGGGAACGTACAGATAACCTTCTTCCGCCATCGAAATCCTTGCGGGCGCGACTTCGATCCCGTCGCGCAGGGTATGGCGCGCCTGGCTGAACGGTACGACCTTGCCTTGCAGATGTTCGCTGGCGATGCGTTGCATCGGACCGTAGAAAAATTGCAGGGCGGAGCCTGCCGCGTCGTATGGCACGCCGTCGGCAGCGCAGGCGTTGATGAAATTGCCCCCGGTCGCGGAACAGGCGTTGCAGCGTACACCATCCGTTTTCCCTGCGGAACAGGCTGCGGAAATTTGCGCATGGGCAGCAGGCAATTCGTGTTTGTAGAAAATCCGGTATGCGGGAGTAAAGGCGTTGTAATAGATTTGCACAGCCTCACTGACCGGAGTTTTCACGATACCGTCGTTATAACCGTGGAAAATCCAGACTTTTTGGCGGGCAAGCGCATCTACCGGATCGATTTTGCCTTCCGCCGCCCAGCGGATGGTCGCATCCCGCATCAAGGCATGATGCTCTTCCGTGATCGGCGTGGCAGGCAAGGACGGATCACCCTGCATACAGCGCGCAATGGCTTCCGCCACCTTCGCGCCACCCCATGACGCTTCTCCCGCGCAGAAATAGGGGCCACCCGCCGTGGACGCCACCCCCATGATGAAACTGGAGTGCGCCACCGCCATCTGCACCGCCATGAACGCACCGGAGGAAATGCCGGAAACAGTCGTTTCGCGCAGGTCGATGTTCAGACGCGGAAGAATATTCGCGCTTTTTGCCTCCTTGCCTCCGAGCAGGCAAAGCCAGGCGATCGCCAGCATTCCGCCGACAAACAAAAGCGCGTGTTTGTAGAAGGAAAACCGGAATGATGATGAAGTACGTGACATGCTCAATCTCCCGCAAACAGTATATTTGCCATGAAGGGAACGAGTATCGCCCAATTCATTCCTCCAAGCAAAATCGGTTAAACTACCCTCCCCTGTTTTTTTACCTTCTTAATCCACGGAGATCCTGTTCATGAGCCTCAATGATTCCTCCTACCCCGTCGGTGACGTGCTGTCCGAAAGGGTGTCGGTTGCTGGCGAGACCCACAAGGTCCTGCGCAATACCTACATGCTGCTGGCGATGACGCTGGCTTTCAGTGCCGTCGTCGCGGGCGTGAGCGCCTGGCTGCGGCTGCCGTATCCTGGAATAATCCTGACACTGGTCGGTTTCTACGGTCTGCTGTTTGCCATCCACAAGTGCCGCAACAGCACCGCGGGCGTGGCGCTGGTTTTCACGCTGACCGGCTTCATGGGATATACGCTGGGGCCGCTCATCAGCCATTTCCTCAGCTCGGCGCAGGGAACCAACATCCTCATGCTGGCATTGGGTGGAACCGCGATCATTTTTTTCGCCATGTCCGCTATCGGACTGACGAGCAAGCGTGATTTCGGTTTCATGGGGAATTTCCTGCTGGTGGGCGTGCTGGTCGCCTTCGTGTGCGGACTGGTTTCCGTCCTCTTTGATTTTCCCGCGCTAAGCCTGGCCGTTTCCGGGGCATTCATCTTCCTTTCTTCCGGCCTGATCCTCTATGAAACCAACCGGATCGTCCGGGGCGGCGAAACCAACTACGTGATAGCGACCGTCATGCTTTACATGCAGATCTACAATCTGCTCGTCAGTCTGCTCCACATCCTGAGCGCTTTCGGCGGGGATGACTGACCTATTCCGATGCGCTGGTCGTTCGCGTAATCTGGAGATTGGTTTTTCGCGCTGACTGGACTGTCTGGTCTTCCACGGGTGCGGATAATCCCAGGCGCAGGCTCAAGGCTTCTTCGGAAAGGTTGAGAAGTTTTGCGATAGCTTTCAGGTCATCCGGCAGGGCGGCATTCTGCCAGCCTTGCTGCGCCAGATGGCGTGCGAGATTGACCGCCAGGCGTACGTTCGATACGCGCGGCTGTTCGGAATCCTGATCGTCGACCAGTTGCAGGAGCAATTCCGGTAAATGCCAGGCTTTGTACAGGGCGGTTTTGATGTCCTGCGCCGTGAAACCGCCCAGGATTTCCCTCTGCACCGTCAGGCTGCGCAAGGCCGGGTCCCGTTGTTGCCTGTCGCGAATGTCCAGCGCCAGCCTGGGGGTAAACGCGTAGATCAGGATTTCGGCCAGATCGTGGAGCAAAGCGGCCAGGGCAACCTCTTCCACGTTGACGTCCAAACGCCAGACGGCCCACTCATAGGCATAATGCGCCGCCTGCTGGCAGCGACGAACAGCCTGCAACGCGCCCAGAAGTGCCTGCGGCGGTTCATTCCTGAGCTGATCTTCCAGCGTGGCAAGGTGGTCGAAACGCTTGAAGAAAGTGTTGATGCCCAGCATCATGATCGCCCCCGCGATCGTGGTTACGTCATGCCGCAGACGCGCGCGACGGGTCAAGGGCTGGATGTAGGCGAGAACACGCGCTGCCAGCAGGGGATCCTGCAACACGATGCGGGTAATGTCCTTGCCGTTGACCGTGTCGATGTTTTCCCGGGCAATCTGCAATTGGCGCTGTGTGTGTCGCAGCACGGGCAATTCCTGTGCGCTGAAAAACGCAACCCAGTTCCCTAGATCGGGCAGGGGATGGTCGAGCATGGCGGTCTTCCGTGTTCTCGTGGAATTGTGAAACCGTTCGCATTCTACTCCGGATTTTCCGCCCCAATCACGCGACGGCCCCATCCGCCAGAGCAACCGCTCCATATTCCTTTTGGGTGTGGCACGGAATTTGAACGAGACTGATTTTTCCCGGGAGATCAGTCATGTTTCCGAACCCGCAGAAGTATCTTGCGTAACCGCCGTATCCCCGCGTGGAGACGCCAATCGAGGCGGTGTTCTCCACATGGGCGTTGGTAACGCCGAAAGCAGCGGTCCCGGAGATATTTGTCCTTGTTGGCAAGTTACCGGGAGAAAGGCGCGAATTCGCCTTCGTTCACCGTAAAACCGGCGCGAAATTTCAGGCCCGCCTGACCTGCGACAAATCGCGCACGCCGCCCCGGTCAGCGGATGCGGCAAAAAGCGCATAGGCCTGGAGCGCCTTGGAAACCTGCCGATCGCGCTTTACAGGCTTCCAAGCGTTTTCTCCGCGCGCGTTCATTGCGGCGCGGCGTTTTTCAAGCTCCTCGTCGGAAACTGCCAGACGGATGCGCCGATCGGGAATGTCGATTTCGATCGCATCGCCCTCTTCCACCAGCCCGATCGTGCCGCCATTGGCCGCTTCCGGGGAAACGTGGCCGATGGAAAGCCCGGAGGTGCCGCCGGAAAAACGACCGTCAGTCAAAAGCGCGCACACCTTCCCCAGTCCCCGCGATTTGAGATAGCTTGTGGGATAGAGCATTTCCTGCATGCCGGGGCCGCCTTGCGGTCCTTCGTAGCGGATTACCACCACGTCGCCTGCCCGCACGCCGTTTTCGTGGTCCAGGATGCCTGCCACGGCCTCCTCCTGGCTCTCGAAAACGCGCGCCCTGCCGGTAAACTTGAGAATGGAATCGTCGACTCCGGCAGTTTTCACGATGCAGCCCTTTTCGGCGATGTTGCCGTAGAGCACAGCCAGGCCGCCGTCCCGTGAATAGGCGTTGGCCTGGTTGCGGATACATCCGTGCGTGCGGTCGAGATCAAGCTCCGGCCAACGGTTGTCCTGCGAAAACGCGACCAGGGAAGGCGCGCCGCCCGGCGCGGCACGGTAAAACTCCAGGATGCCAAGATTGGCGCTTGTCTCCACATCGTAGGTGTCGATGGCTTCGCCCAGGGTTTTCATGTAGACAGTCGGCACCGCGCGGTCGATCAGCCCGGCGCGGGAAAGCTCCGCCAGAATGCCCATCACGCCGCCCGCCCGGTGCACGTCCTCGACGTGATATTTGCCGGTGGCGGGCGCGACCTTGCACAGGCAGGGCACCTTGCGGGAAATCCGGTCGATGTCGGCCATGGTGAAATCCACCCCCGCCTCGTTGGCGACCGCCAGAAGATGCAGGACAGTGTTGGTCGAACCGCCCATCGCCACATCCAGGCTCATGGCGTTCACAAAAGCGGCTTTCGTGGCGATGGAGCGCGGCAGAACGCGTGCGTCGTTCTCTTCGTAATGGCGTTTGCACAATTCCACGATCAGCCGCCCAGCGTTTACGAAAAGCGCCTTCCGGTCCGCGTGCGTGGCGACGAGCGTGCCGTTGCCGGGCAGCGACAACCCCAGCGCCTCGGTAAGGCAGTTCATGGAGTTGGCGGTGAACATGCCAGAACAAGAGCCGCAGGTCGGGCAGGCGGCGCGTTCGATGTCTGCCACATCCGTGTCCGAAACCGTGACATCGGCGGCCTTGATCATCGCGTCGATCAGGTCGAGTTTCACGATCCTGCCGTCGCGCACCCCGATCTTGCCCGCCTCCATCGGCCCGCCGGAAACGAACACGGCGGGAACGTTAAGCCGCATCGCGGCCATCAACATGCCGGGCGTGATCTTGTCGCAGTTGGAAATGCACACCAGCGCGTCGGCGCAATGGGCGTTTGCCATGTATTCGACCGAATCGGCGATGAGATCGCGCGAAGGCAGGGAATAGAGCATTCCGTCATGCCCCATGGCAATGCCATCGTCAATTGCAATGGTATTGAATTCCCGCGCGATGCCGCCCGCCGCCTCGATTTCCCGCGCAACGAGTTGTCCCAGGTCTTTCAGGTGCGCATGCCCCGGCACGAACTGGGTGAAGGAGTTGACCACGGCGACGATGGGTTTGCCGAAATCCTCATCCCTGACGCCAGTCGCCCGCCAAAGCGCGCGCGCGCCCGCCATATTGCGACCGTGGGTGGAGGTATGGGAACGGTATTGGGGCATGGTGAACTCCGTGAAACGATAAGATGGTAAGCCCTCGAATTGTACCGCCTTGAAAAAACACGGTCTGTATAATCAGGTCCTGCGAACAGTATCTTTCCGTAGACGACGCCATCTTCATCGAACGATTTCGCGATCACTCGCGTGGGTCAGGCGGATTTTCGAAAAGCGGGGCCCGCATGCTCCAGACGTTCGCCTCGCCCGTTTACATCAGCGCCACATGAACGATAAACCCAAACCCGGAAGGTCTTCGCCCACGATGGTGTCGCATGTGGATTTTTCCATACCTGAGCGACTGAACCGGCCCAAATATTCGGCGGACGTCATCCTGCCCCGACACAATTCGAAGCCCATGGCCGCGACCAGCGAGCGCGTGATCGCCATAGGCGCGTCCACCGGCGGCATCCAGGCGCTGGAAGCCGTGCTGACCCGGTTACCGGAGCAGGTGCTGGGCATCGTCATCGTGCAGCACATGCCAGCGGACCAGAAATACATGGCCATGTTTGCCCAGCGGCTGGACGGCATCTGCCAACTGGAAGTTCGCGAGGCTCGCCACGGTGACCGGATGCGACCCGGTCTCGCGCTGATTTCGCCGAGCGGCAAGCATCTGCTCCTGCGACGCATCGGAACGCGGTTCAGTGTGGAAACCGTAGACGGCCCCCAGGTGAGTCGCCACAAGCCATCGGTCGACGTGCTGTTTCGTTCCACTGCCCATTGCGCCGGCGCCAACGCCATGGGCATCATCATGACAGGCATGGGTGACGACGGCGCGGTGGGCCTGAAGGAAATGCACGACGCCGGCGCCAAGACCGTCGCCCAGGACGAGGCCAGTTGCGTGGTGTTCGGCATGCCCAAGGAAGCCATTCGCCGGGGCGCGGTCGATCTGGTGCTTCCCCTGGACCAGATACCCGGCGCGATCACCTCCTACAGCCATGGCGCATTCAAGGGCAAAGGATAGGCTTTGTCACGCGCATGCCGATAATTCCGGCTCACAGGACGATGCAGCGGATTTGCACAACAGCCACGAAAGAAGCCGGATTCCTGACGCAGTGGAGCATAATATCTCTCCAGCATTTCAGGCGCATAAATACATCCTCCACCAGACATCGATGCCGAGAAAATGTTTGTCCTGCAAACGTTGTGCTTCCCGGCTCTTCTTCGGTGGAATGCGCATCTGTATTCCGCCCTTGCCGCTTTCTTGACGATCTCATTCGTGCCGTAACCGCGATCCGCCAACAGGCATCGCGCATCAGTCAGCGGTAAGTCTCGTCACGGCGCACCTGTGCCGAAGCGACAGATCGCAAAGGGGCGTTGCAGTCCCTGCGGCGCTGCAAGCCAAGCCCGGACAAGGTGCAAAGCCCCGCTGTGTGACAGTGGCTACGTGGGAGAGCCGTTTGCGCAGGGCGTGCGCGAGGTGCCTGGTGCGCACGTCACGGTGCGGATCGCCAAGCGCAACCAGTTGCATAACTTCAAGGTCATGCCCAAACGCTGGGTGGTCGAGCGCAGCTTTGCCTGGTTGGACAAGAACAGGAGGCTGTGGAAAAACTGCGAGTGGCTACTCAACAGCAGCCCGCAGTTCGTCCACTTCGCATTCCCGGGGCTTTTACTCAGAAGATCGTAAACAGGTTCTTACACCAGGTGTGTGGTAACAGGGGGGTACAAGATGGAAAGGTTGGAGGATAGAGTTTGTGCTGTTCCCGCGCCATTTCGGGGAGTTGCCACTGTGCAGTTCTGTTTTCTTGGGGGGAGGCGAAGTGACATTTTTTGGTTCATTGGTGACGAATATTGTCACTTCCTGTGTCGTTGGGGTGGGGGTGGGAGGATGGATAATGAAGGGTAATCAAGGGCTTAAGGGATTTTGGGTTTTCTGGCACATGTCTTGCATGTAGGTTGTCACGATGAAGTGTGACAGGGCAGGGGCTGGAAGTGAAAAGAGGCGTTGAGGTTTATCGTGGTGAGCCGTTTCATTGCCAAGCCGAAGGCTTGGCAATGAAACGCTCACGGCTCAACGGCTCAACGGCTCAACGGCTCAACGGCTCA